>NZ_CP125378.1:5396593-5719412 GCF_034008635.1 Pseudomonas sp. P8_229
GACTTTTTCATCCTTTTCACTGGATACGGTGCGCCTGCTAGAAAGCGGGCAAGTGCCGCTGGCCCTGGGCTATGCAGCACTCAGCGTATTCGGCGGGCTGCTCGCGACGTGGGCTGGCCTGTCTTTGACCAAACTTTGATAACGAGAAACCGACATGCTCGATTCCAAACTGTTACGTAGCAACCTTCAGGACGTAGCGGACCGCCTGGCTTCCCGTGGCTTTGCCCTGGATACCGCGCGCATCGAAGCGCTGGAAGAACAGCGCAAGACCGTCCAGACCCGCACCGAAGCACTGCAGGCTGAACGTAACGCGCGTTCCAAATCCATCGGTCAGGCCAAGCAGCGTGGCGAAGACATCGCGCCGCTGATGGCGGACGTCGAGCGCATGGCGGGCGAACTGAGCGCCGGTAAAGTCGAACTGGACGCGATCCAGACCGAACTGGACTCGATCCTGCTGGGTATCCCCAACCTGCCGCACGAATCGGTGCCGGTTGGCGAAGATGAAGACGGCAACGTCGAAGTGCGTCGCTGGGGCACCCCGACCGCGTTCGATTTCGAGGTCAAGGACCACGTCGCGCTGGGCGAGAAGTTCGGCTGGCTGGATTTCGAAACCGCCGCCAAGCTGTCCGGTGCGCGTTTCGCTCTGCTGCGTGGGCCTATTGCCCGTCTGCACCGCGCCCTGGCGCAGTTCATGATCAACCTGCACGTCAACGAACACGGCTACGAAGAGGCCTACACGCCTTATCTGGTTCAGGCCCCGGCGCTGCAAGGCACCGGTCAACTGCCGAAGTTCGAGGAAGACCTGTTCAAGATCGCTCGCGAAGGTGAAGCCGATCTGTACCTGATCCCGACCGCCGAAGTGTCGCTGACCAACATTGTGGCCGGCGAAATCGTCGACTCGAAACTGCTGCCGATCAAGTTCGTCGCCCACACCCCGTGCTTCCGCAGCGAAGCCGGCGCATCGGGTCGCGACACGCGCGGCATGATCCGTCAGCACCAGTTCGACAAAGTCGAAATGGTCCAGATCGTTGAGCCGTCGACTTCGATGGAAGCACTGGAAGGCCTGACCGCCAACGCCGAGAAAGTCCTGCAACTGCTGGGTCTGCCTTACCGCACCCTGGCGCTGTGCACCGGCGACATGGGCTTCAGCGCGGTCAAGACTTACGACCTCGAAGTGTGGATTCCGAGCCAGGACAAGTACCGCGAAATTTCTTCGTGCTCCAACTGCGGTGACTTCCAGGCTCGTCGCATGCAGGCGCGTTTCCGCAACCCGGAAACCGGCAAGCCTGAGCTGGTGCACACCCTGAACGGTTCGGGTCTGGCGGTCGGTCGTACCCTGGTTGCCGTGCTGGAAAACTACCAGCAGGCCGACGGTTCGATCCGTGTGCCGGACGTGCTGAAGCCGTACATGGGTGGCCTTGAGGTCATCGGCTAAATGAAATATCTGCCGCTGTTTCACAACCTGCGCGGCAGTCGTGTGTTGGTTGTCGGTGGGGGGGAAATTGCCTTGCGCAAATCCCGCCTGCTGGCCGATGCCGGTGCGCTGCTGCGGGTGATCGCACCTGAAATCGAAAGCCAGCTGCGGGAACTGGTCACCGCCAACGGTGGCGAGTGCCTGCTGCGCGGGTACGTGGAAGCGGACCTGGACGGTTGCGGGCTGATCATCGCCGCCACCGACGATGAAGCGCTGAATGCGCAAGTTTCCAGCGATGCTCATCGGCGTTGCGTGCCGGTCAATGTGGTCGACGCGCCGCAGTTGTGCAGCGTGATCTTCCCGGCGATCGTCGATCGCTCGCCATTGATCATTGCGGTGTCCAGCGGCGGCGATGCGCCGGTGCTGGCCCGGTTGATTCGCGCCAAGATCGAGACCTGGATTCCTTCGACCTACGGCCAGTTGGCCGGACTGGCGGCGCGTTTCCGCAATCAGGTGAAAAACCTGTTTCCGGATGTGCAGCAACGTCGTGGTTTCTGGGAAGACGTGTTTCAAGGCCCGATTGCCGACCGGCAATTGGCCGGGCAGGGCGCCGAGGCCGAACGTCTGCTGCAAGCGAAGATCGATGGCGAAGCGGATATCACCACCGGTGAGGTGTATCTGGTGGGCGCCGGGCCGGGTGATCCGGACCTGCTGACCTTCCGCGCCTTGCGTCTGATGCAGCAAGCCGACGTGGTGCTGTACGACCGCTTGGTCGCTCCGGCGATTCTTGAGCTGTGCCGTCGCGATGCCGAGCGGATTTACGTCGGCAAGCGTCGCGCCGATCATGCTGTGCCGCAGGATCAGATCAACCAGCAATTGGTCGATCTGGCCAAGGCCGGCAAGCGCGTGGTGCGGTTGAAGGGCGGTGATCCGTTCATTTTCGGCCGTGGCGGTGAAGAGATCGAAGAACTGGCAGCCCATGGCATTCCATTCCAGGTGGTGCCGGGGATCACGGCGGCCAGCGGTTGCGCGGCGTATGCCGGGATTCCGCTGACCCATCGCGATTACGCGCAGTCGGTGCGGTTCGTCACCGGTCACTTGAAGGACGGCTCCACCGACCTGCCGTGGGCCGACCTCGTCGCGCCGGCGCAGACGCTGGTGTTCTACATGGGCCTGGTCGGGTTGCCGGTCATTTGCGAACAACTGATCAAACATGGTCGTTCAGCGGATACTCCGGCTGCGCTGATTCAGCAGGGCACCACGGTCAATCAGCGCGTCTTCACCGGCACTCTGGCCGATCTGCCGCGCCTGGTGGCGGAGCATGAAGTGCATGCGCCGACACTGGTGATCGTTGGAGAAGTGGTGCAACTGCGCGAGAAACTGGCTTGGTTCGAAGGGGCTCAGGCGCAAGTCTGATCACCGAGGTACCTCCATCGCGAGCAGGCTCACTCCTACAGAGGACAGCGATCTCCTGTAAGAGTGAGCCTGCTCGCGATGAGGCCCTCGAAAATCACACAGACTCTGATCAGCCCCGGCGCCAAACCCCTTTCCCGTTTAACCGCGCCCGGTCATGGGCAACAGTAAAATCCTGCTCCGGTCCCTTCGGCACAATCCCCGTCGGGTTAATGGTCTTGTGGCTGCCGTAGTAATGATTCTTGATGTGCTGGAAATCCACCGTCTCGGCAATCCCCGGCAGCTGATACACCTCACGCAGCCAGCTCGACAGATTCGGGTAATCGGCAATCCGCCGCAGGTTGCACTTGAAGTGCCCGTGATACACCGCGTCAAAACGAATCATCGTGGTGAACAGGCGGATGTCTGCTTCAGTCAGGTATTCCCCGCTCAGATAACGGTTGGCGCCCAAAACGCGCTCAAGGTGATCGAGCTCGGCAAACACCTCATCGAATGCTTCTTCATAAGCCTGTTGCGAAGTCGCAAAGCCTGCGCGATAGACACCGTTGTTTACCGCTGGATAGATCCGCTCGTTCAGCGCATCGATCTCGCCGCGTAATGGTGCCGGGTAGAAATCCAGATCGTTGCCAGTCAGGTCATCAAAGGCGCTGTTGAACATGCGGATGATCTCCGCCGACTCATTGCTGACGATGCGCTTGAGCTTCTTGTCCCACAGCACCGGCACGGTGACGCGGCCGGTGTAGTCGGCAGTGTCGGCGGTGTAGCGCTGATGCATGAATTCAAAGCCATCAAGCTTGTCGCCCGTCGAACCAAGTGCTTTGTCGAAGGTCCAGCCGTTTTCCAGCATCAACCAACTGACCACCGAAACGTCGACCAGTCTTTCCAGACCTTTGAGCTTGCGCAGGATCAGCGTGCGATGCGCCCAAGGACAGGCGAGAGAAACGTAGAGGTGATAACGCCCGACTTCGGCGGCAAAACCACCTTCACCGCTCGGCCCGGGCTGGCCGTCAGCGGTAACCCAGTGGCGGCGCTGCGCCTGTTCGCGCTGGAACGCGCCGTCCTTGCTGCTTTCGTACCACTTGTCCTGCCAGTGGCCATCAACGAGTAAACCCATGATCAAGACTCCACAATCCAATAAGCGTTGGAGCCGAGTCTATTCCGATGAGTTCGAACAAAAAGCGCAAAGATCGGGCGTCGATGATCGGTTAAATCGATTTGTTGCGCGCCGCCCAGTACTGCTCGGCGGTTTCGAACGCATGCTCGCGGCTTCGCCCGAGGCCGCGCAGAGCCAAGGCCATGGTCGAGATCAGGGCCATTTGCGGATAGCTGTCGACCACCTCGCCGCGCCACACAGCCTTCAGATGTTCAACATCCAGCGTGGCCGGTTTGACGTGGCGCTGGCTCGACAGTTGCGGCCATTCCTCGTCCCAGCTCTCGCCGCCAGTGGTGCCGTACAGATGACTGTCGGCATCCGGGTTGATCTCGATTTCACCGCCATCGCCCTTGACCACGATCGCCGTGTCGCCGAGCAGGCCGCTGGCGTCGCGGTGCACCGCTTGATAGCCCGGGTGAAAAATACTTTGCAGGCCACACCGTGCGCGCAGCGGATTGAGAATCCGCGCCAGCGAGTGGATCGGCGAACGCAGGCCCATGGTGTTGCGCAGGTCAATCATCTTTTGCAACTGCGGCGCCCAGTCCATCAGCGGCATGAACGCCAGGCCGCCGTTGTCCAGCGCACTGGCGACCTGCTGCCAGGTGCGGCACAGCGGGATGTGCAGTTCGCCAAGCAGTTGTTCGGTGTACAAGCGCCCGGCGGTATGCGCGCCGCCGCCGTGCATGAAAATCCGCACGCCGTTTTGCGCCAGGCACTTGGCTGCCAGCAGGTACCACGGCAGATGACGTTTTTTGCCGGCGTAGGTCGGCCAGTCCAGATCGACATTCAACGCCGGCGCCTGCAAGCGCTCGCGCAAGGCCTCGGTGAAACCGGCCATTTCCTCGGCGCTTTCTTCCTTGTGCCGCAGCAGCATCAGGAAGGCCCCGAGCTGGGTGTCTTCGACCTTGTCGTCGAGCACCATGCCCATCGCCTCCCGGGCTTCCTCACGGGTCAGGTCGCGGGCGCCGCGCTTGCCCTTGCCGAGGATCCGCACGAATTGAGCGAACGGGTGTTCGGCGGGCGTTTCAAGGGTCAGCGCTGGAAAGTCGGTCATAAGCAATTCGTCGGTTTGGGCAGACCCGCCAGTTTCGCGGCGAGTTTGGCAGGGGTGCCTTTGAACAGTCGGTTCAGGTGCAGGCTGTTGCCTTTGTCCGGGCCGAGTTTCAGTGCGGTGTACTTGATCAACGGCCGGGTGGCCGGGGACAGCTGGAATTCGGCGTAGAAGCTGCGCAGCAGTTCGAGGACTTCCCAGTGTTCGGCCGTCAGTTCGATCGCTTCGGCGGCGGCGAGGGCGCCGGCGACGTCACGAGACCAGTCGTCGAGGTCGAGCAGAAAGCCGTCCTTGTCCAGTTCGATGGCGCGGGCGCCGACGGTCAGGGAATTCATAGCCAGCTGTTGACCTTGTCGTGGTGGATCGACAGTTCGACGAAGGCCGGGTAATCGATGGCTTCGGCCCAGTCCGGCACCTGCACGGCACGCGCCTGCGCATCTTCGGCCAGCACCAGCAGCTTCAACTGACGGTTTTGCAGCGCGGTGAACGGCGCGGTGCCGGGTTGCAGGGCATACACCGCGTCGCCAGACAGCAGTAGCGCATCCTTGTTGCCGAGCACGCGCAGGCAACTGGTCAGGCGTTCGTCACCGAACGGGGAATGAGACAACACATGCAAAGTCGACATCAGAGGGTGATCACCTGGTCGTAACGGTCAATAAGGGCGGTGATTTGTTCGGCGCCGAGCGGCTGTGCCTCGTCCAGCGACAGTTTGCTCAGGCCACGCAGGCTGGCGCTGTCGGCGCAGTAGAACAGCGCTTCAACGCCGAACATCGGCAGCGCCTGCAGGTTGGCGCTCAGGTCTTTCTGTTGCAAGGCTCTGGCGTTTTGTCCGGCGGCCAGTTGCAACACGCCGTCGTCGAGAAACAGCAGGCCGATCGGCAGATCGAACGCGCCACCGGCGAGCACGATGTCCAGCGCTTCGCGGGCACCGGGGCCGGACCACGGTGACTGGCGGCTGATGATCAACAGGGATTTGGCCATCTCACGCACCTCCGAAGCAGATCAGACGGTCGGCATCCTGCACCGCGTCATGCAATTGGCCGAGGCCGGACAACTCCCACGGCGCGTTGACCGAGACGGCATCGCGCTGGTAGCGCCTGGCTTCTTCGCCGTTCAATGCGCCACGGCGTAAGGCAGCGGCGATGCACACCACGCCGTCCAGTTGCTGCTCGGTGATGAACGCGCGCCATTGTTTGGGCAGGTCCAGTTCGTCCTGCGGGGTGACCACCGCGTCCGAGGCGTTGTAGACGCCGTCCTGATAGAAAAACAGCCGGACAATTTCATGCCCACCGGCCAGTGCTGCCTGCGCAAACAGCAGGGCACGGCGCGAGGAGGGCGCATGGGCGGCGGAAAACAGCGCAATGGCGAACTTCATGACGGACTCGATCAGCAAAACTGCGGTCATGATAAAGCTTTATGAAGGCTGCCGCGAAACCCAAGTTGTACGCATGTCCCCTGTAGGAGTGAGCCTGCTCGCGAAAGCGGTGGGTCAGGCGATAAAGATATTGAATGTACCGGCCTCTTCGCGAGCAAGCCCGCTCCCACAGGGGCGCATTTCAGCGGGGCATGTAGCCGAGTTGCCAGCGCCGCGGAATGGTCAGCGACAGCACGCCGAGCACCGCCGCCAGCAAGCCGCTGGCGAATAATGCCCGCAGCCCGAGCTGATGTTCCAGCACCGCCCCCAGGATCGCGCCGATGAACATGCCGGTCCACGGCACCAGCTGCACCCGCCAGCCGTTACGGCGTTCGCCGAGCATCCAGCGCCCCAGTCCACGACCAAACCGCGACAGCGCCCCGGTCACGTAGGTCAGGCCCACCGGGAGACCGTTCACTTCCTCGACCGCGGCGTTGAGCATGCCCATCGCGACGATCGCCGCCAGCAGCGCCGGGAGTTGCGTGTCAGATGGCAACGCGGCTGCCACGCAGAGCAGGGTGGCGATGCACAGTAACAACGGCAGTGTGCGCCGCCCACCCACGCGCCCGATCACAATCCCCAGGGCATTGCCGAGCACAAACGTGACGACGAGGATGACCAGGCGCAACGTCAGCCCCAGATCGCCGACACTGATCGCCACCGCCAGCCGCGTGGTGTTGCCGCTCATGAACGAGACGAAATCGCCGCTGGCCATGAAGCCGATCGCGTCGGTCATCCCGGCGAGTACCGACAGGCTGGCCACCAGCGCCAGACCGATGCGCCCGCGCCATTTCTGCCGATGCAGATGACCGGAGGTGGCGCGGTGAGTCGAAGTGGAAGGCAGCATCGGCGACGATATCCTTGAGCGGCGGTTACAGTTCCAGCCCATACAGGTCGCAGTAATCCGGCCAACTCATGTGCGCCATTTCTGCCACCTCGCGATGCACCTCCATGCGCTGGGCCTGATACTCCTCGGGCGTTGCCGCCGTGAGCAGCAAGGTCAGTTCCCAGGCAAACAGTCCCTGATCTTCAGCCTCGGCCTCGAAGGCTTCATGCAAGCGTTCTTCACGATACTGTGCGGCGGTTTCACCCTTGGCCTGGGCCAGCAGTGGATTGAGATGATCGAGGGTTTCGCGCAGTTCGGGGCGTGCGTCGAGAAACAGTTTCAGGGCCTGTTCGTGTCGCTGGTCGGTGGGCGCCATGTGTGTTCCTTGTGAGGCTGATGACCCTAGGGTGCCGGAGCGGCCCGTGCGTGTCGCGCTATAAATGCAGTAAAGCAGAACGATTTTGCCTGTTGCGGTGATACAGTCCGCTTTTTTCTGAATGAGCGAATGCAATGCGAATTCTGATGGTAGCGCTGGCCGCGACGGTGCTGGCCGGTTGCGCGGGTTCGGTAATGGACGATTCTCGCACCAAAGCCCCGTACAAGGTCCTGACCTCGGACAAGCCTGAGAAAGTTGTCGCCCAGTGCGTGCAGTTCGGCTGGCAGGACGAAGCGGTGTTCGGCGTGGATGCCGGGGCGTATCTGCAACCGGGCAAGAAGGGTGGGTCGACGGTGTATACCCGTTCGGCGGAATCGTTTGTCGACGTGACCAGCGATGCTTCGGGGACCGTGCTCAATTACTACGCGCAGAAGGATGATTTTGTTGCCAAGCGGCGGTTGGCGGCGTTGGCGACCTGTCTCTGATCATGTGTTGAGGCGGCCGCCGTCATCGCGAGCGGGCTCACTCCTACACTGGATTTGTGTTTGCCACCCATTCTGTAGGAGTGAGCCTGCTCGCGATGGGGCCAGTGAATTCAGCCGTTCAACCGCTTCTGGAAATAATGCCGGCTATGCCCCGGCGGGTAATCGATAATCTCGCCAAACTGGCTGAATCCCAGCTTCTTGTAGAACTCCGGCGCCTGAAAATCGAAGGTGTCCAGCCAGATCCCCAGGCAGCGCTTCTCGTTGGCCAGTGCTTCGGCCATCGCCATCAATCTCGAGCCAATGCCCTGGCCGCGTCCCTGCTCCGGCACTGAAAGCAACTCGATGTACATCCACTGGAAAATCACCCGGCCATACAAGCCGCCGAGAATTGCGTCGTGCTCATCGCGCACCATCAGCGCGAAAGGTTCCGACGTGGAGCCGCCGGTCTTGGCATCGTTATAGGCAATCAGTGGCTCGAGAATGGCCTTGCGTTGTTCTTCCGTGGGGTTCTTCGACAACTCGATTCGCAACGTCATGCGGAACTTCCTTGTGAGGTGAACCGCCAGCCTATCCTGCCCGGTGGGCGTCTTCCAAGTCCTTCCTCATCCCCTTGGAACCGCCGCTGCCGCGTCGGGGTCTAGCTTTTTAAGCGTCATTCCGAACGCGGTTGATGAGGATCCCCCATGAATATTTTCGAAGCCCTTCGCGAAAGCCACGACCGGCAGCGCAATTACGCCAAAGCCCTGGTCAAAACCAGCGGCGATACTCCAGAGCGGGTCGAAGCCTACAAGCAGCTCAAGGCCGAACTGCAGGCCCACGAAACCGCCGAAGAACGCCACTTCTACATCCCGTTGATGGAGTTCGACAACGGCGTCGACCTCAGCCGCCACGCGATCTCGGAACACCACGAGATGGACGAGATGATGGAAGAACTGGACGAGACCGAGATGTCCAGCCCAGCGTGGCTGGTAACCGCGAAGAAGCTCTCGGACAAAGTCCATCACCATCTCAAGGAAGAAGAGCAGAAGTTCTTCCAGATGGCCGGCAAACTGCTCGACGACAAGCAAAAGGAACATCTCGCCGGCCAATACGAAAAGGAGTATCAGGCACAACTGCCATGAGTGCTGAATGGCGGTTTTTGCAGTGTCGGCGTGTAGGCCTTTAGCCATGCGACAGGTGGGTTTTGTCGCAGTTGGCTGTATATGCATCCAGTATTCTGGGTGTTTTCCGCCATCGACGGCGGATGCCTGCGACAAAACCGCCGATGGACAAAAAATCCACCTCCGTTAGCTTGAAGGCCTCTCCTCGGGAAGGAGAGTTCTTAAATCAACGGAGTGAAAAACATGAATCAACCACAAGCTCAAACCC
Organism: Pseudomonas sp. P8_229; assembly: GCF_034008635.1. Taxonomy (NCBI): domain Bacteria; kingdom Pseudomonadati; phylum Pseudomonadota; class Gammaproteobacteria; order Pseudomonadales; family Pseudomonadaceae; genus Pseudomonas; species Pseudomonas sp. P8_229. Next base: position 5,406,094 of record NZ_CP125378.1, read on the forward strand.
AACTGCGACACGGTCGCGTCACCTCTCCCGCAAGCCGCGGCTCGGTCGCCATCGACCTGGGTCTGCTGGCCGGCTGGCAAGTCAACGAAATGGAAGGCGGCAAGAACTTCCCGGCGCTGGTGGCCGGGCCGTTCCCGGCACCGTACGGTTCCGATAGTGACAGCGTCACGCCGCCGGCCGACGGTTACATCCTCAGTGGCGGCAAGGCCGATGCCCGCGATTGCGTGAACTTCACCGGCGCCGAGATGAGCAAGAAGCTCAATCGCCCATTCGAGTGGCCGCTGCTCAACGTTACCCCGGGTCAGACCCTCAAGGTCGACTGGGTGTACACCGCAGCGCACACCACCCGTGGTTATCGCTGGCTGATCACCAAGGATGGCTGGGATCCGCAGCAGCGCATCAGCCGTGCGCAGCTGGAAGCACAGCCGTTCTTCGAGGATTTCTACACGCAGGTGCCGTACTACAGTCATGCCGGTGAGATGAAGGCCAAGGTCGATCACGAAGTGAAACTGCCGGCCAACAAGAAGGGGCATCACGTCATCGTGCTGATGTGGATCGTCGCCAACACCGGCAACGCCTTCTATCAGGCGTTCGACGTCGACTTCAAATAACGGCGCAACGCCGTCAAATTCACAGGTTCTGAAGGATTAGAACATGTCAAAAATCGACTTTTCATTGATGCAAAACACAGTGGGTGACGCGGCTTCGTTAATGCCGAGCATCGCCGGCAAGAAGATCCTCATGGGCTTCTGGCACAACTGGCCGGCCGGTCCGAGTGACGGCTACCATCAGGGCCGGTTCGCCGAAATGTCTCTGGAGGCAGTGCCCAAGGAGTACAACGTGGTCGCGGTGGCGTTCATGAAGGGCAGCGGGATTCCGACCTTCAAGCCGTTCAACGTCTCCGACGCCGAGTTTCGTCGCCAGGTCGGCGTGCTCAACAGTCAGGGGCGGGCGGTACTGATCTCCCTGGGTGGCGCCGATGCGCATATCGAACTGCGTGCCGGACAGGAACAGCCGCTGGCCAATGAAATCATCCGACTGGTGGAAACCTACGGCTTCGACGGGCTGGACATCGATCTTGAACAGAGCGCGATTGATTTCGCTGCCAACAAGACCGTGCTCCCGGCCGCACTGAAACTGGTCAAGGATCACTACGCAGGCCAGGGCAAGCACTTCATCATCAGCATGGCCCCGGAGTTTCCGTACCTGACCACCAACGGCAAGTACGTTGGTTACCTGCAGGCGCTGGAAGGCTACTACGACTTCATCGCCCCGCAGTTCTATAACCAGGGCGGTGATGGGGTCTGGGTGCCGGAAGCCAACAACGGCAACGGCGCGTGGATCGCGCAGAACAACGATGTGCTGAAAGAGGACTTCCTTTATTACCTGACCGAAAGTCTGGTGACCGGTACCCGGGGCTTCACCAAAATTGCGGCGGATAAATTCGTCATCGGCCTGCCGGCCAATGTTGACGCCGCCACGGGGTATGTGATCGACAGCACCGCAGTGGGCAATGCGCTCAAGCGCCTGGCGATCAAAGGGCTGCCGATCAAGGGCCTGATGACCTGGTCGGTGAACTGGGACAACGGCGCCAGCAAGGACCGCGTGCCGTACAACTGGGAATTCAGTCGGCGTTATGGACCACTGATTCACGGCGTCCGCACAGCGGCCCAGGAAACGGATGACGCGTTGTCGCGCCTCGCCCGTTAAACGCAAATAAAGAAGCCCGGTAGCGCTGCCGGGCTTTTTTTGTGGGCGCGATTATTCGAATATGGGCGTTTTCCGATGACACAAGGATCAGGCGTCATGACCAAGACCGCCGAGCGGGTCAACATTGTCGACACTCAGGTGTTGTCCCACGACTGGTACCTGCTGAAGAAAATCAGCTTTGACTACCTGCGCAACAATGGGGACTGGCAGCGTCAGACGCGCGAGGTCTACGACCGAGGCAATGGCGCCGCGATTCTGCTGTTCAACCGTGACAAGCGCACCGTGGTGTTGACGCGCCAATTCCGTTTACCGGTGTTCGTCAACGGTCACGACGGCTTGTTGATTGAAGTGGCGGCGGGGCTGCTCGAAGGCGCCGCGCCGGAGCAGCGGATTCGTGATGAGGCCGAAGAGGAAACCGGTTACCGCGTGCACGACGTGAAGAAGGTGTTCGAGGCCTACATGAGCCCCGGCTCGGTGACCGAGAAACTGCACTTCTTCATTGCCGAGTACGACGCGAAGTCGAAGGTCAGCGAGGGCGGCGGCCTGGAAGAGGAAACCGAAGAACTGGAAGTGCTGGAATGGGGCTTTGATGACGCCTTGGCGGCGTTCCATCGCGGCGAGATCTGCGATGCCAAGACCATCATGCTGTTGCAGTACGCGGCGATGAATAAGCTGTTCAACACCTGAATTCAGCGTAAATCCATTGTGGTGAGGGCGCTGCTTGCTCCTGCTCCAGTGAGCAGCGCTGGCAAAATCCCGGGGCCGCTTTGCAGCCCGGCGGGAGCAAGCGCCCTCGCCACAAATGGATTTTCACAGGGTTAAAACAGGTTGCCTGTTCTACCGACGTCAGACCGACCGCCATCCTCCAGCGTCAGCAACCGCTCCTTGGCCTCAAGCCCACCGGCAAAACCGGTCAGTTTTCCCGACGCGCCGATCACCCGATGACACGGCGCCACAATTGAAATCGGGTTGCGCCCGTTCGCAGCCCCCACCGCACGCACGGCGGTCGGATTGCCGATCTGTTGGGCGATCTGGCTGTAGGTGCGGGTTTCGCCAAACGGAATGGTCAGCAGCGCCGCCCAGACCTTCTTCTGAAAGTCGGTGCCGACAAAGTCCAGCTCCAGATCGAAACGATCGCGGCTGCCGGCAAAATATTCTTGCAGCTGTCGAGCGGCTTTCTGCAGCAACGGATTATCCGGCGCTTCAGTCATCGGCCCGAGGCGCACCCGGCCTGCTTTATCGTTTTCCCAGAGGATGGCCGCCAGTCGTGTGTCGTTCGCGACCAGCTTCAATTCACCGACTGGTGAGGGCAGGGTGATGAACGTGTAAGACATGGGGTGGAACTCCGGATCGGCACGGCGAGAGCGCCCAGCATACTGCCTGATCGAGGAGGCGCAAATCGCAATAGCGACCATACTGTTTGTTGCTTTTGAAGCGTTCCCTTCTGTTCTGCACAGAATCCAAAAACAAAAAAAGAGATCGACTCATGAAGTACGAACCTTTGGCCAAAACGCTGATTGCGACGTCACTGGCACTGAGCTGCCTCATGGCCCACGCCGCGTCGGTGGCACCGGTTACCGCCGAGAACGGCATGGTGGTCACCGCCCAACACCTGGCGTCCCATGTCGGCGTCGATGTGTTGAAAAACGGCGGCAACGCGGTGGATGCTGCGGTTGCCGTGGGTTATGCGCTGGCGGTGGTTTATCCCGCGGCGGGCAATCTCGGCGGTGGCGGCTTCATGACCATTCAACTGGCGGACGGGCGCAAGACCTTTCTCGACTTCCGCGAAAAAGCCCCGCTGGCGGCAACCGCCAACATGTACCTGGACAAGGACGGCAACGTCGTCCCGGACCTGAGCACCCGTGGCCATCTCGCCGTGGCAGTGCCGGGCACCGTGTCGGGCATGGAGCTGGCGCTGAGCAAGTACGGCACCAAGCCGCGCAAGGACATGATCGCTCCGGCGATCAAACTGGCTGAAGACGGTTTCGAACTGGAGCAGGGCGACGTCGATCTGCTGGACTACGCCACCGATGTGTTCAAGAAGGACATGCGCGACTCCGGCTCGATCTTCCTGCACAACGGCGAGCCGATGCAGGTCGGGCAGAAACTGGTGCAGAAGGACCTGGCGAAAACCCTGCGCACCATCTCGGAAAAAGGCGCCGACGGCTTCTATAAAGGCTGGGTGGCCGACGCTATCGTCACCTCCAGCCAGGCCAACAAGGGCATCATCACCCAGGCTGACCTCGACAAGTACAAGACCCGTGAACTGGCCCCGGTGGAATGCGACTACCGTGGCTACCACGTAGTCTCGGCGCCACCGCCAAGCTCTGGCGGGGTAGTGATCTGCGAGATCATGAACATTCTCGAAGGCTACCCGATGAAGGATCTGGGCTTCCATTCGGCCCAGGGCATGCACTACCAGATCGAGGCGATGCGTCACGCCTACGTGGACCGCAACAGCTACCTGGGCGACCCGGATTTCGTCAAGAACCCGATCGAGCACCTGCTGGACAAGAACTACGCGACCAAGCTGCGTGACGCGATCCAGCCGCAGAAGGCCGGAATCTCCGCCGAGCTGAAACCCGGCGTCGCGCCGCATGAAGGCAACAACACCACGCACTATTCGATCGTCGACAAGTGGGGCAACGCGGTGTCGGTGACCTACACCCTCAATGACTGGTTCGGCGCCGGCGTGATGGCGAGCAAGACCGGGGTGATCCTCAACGACGAAATGGACGACTTCACCTCCAAGGTCGGCGTGCCGAACATGTACGGCCTGGTCCAGGGTGAAGCCAACGCCATTGCGCCGGGCAAAACCCCGCTGTCGTCGATGAGCCCGACCATCGTCACCAAGGACGGAAAAGTGGTGATGGTGGTCGGTACACCAGGTGGCAGCCGGATCATCACCGCCACCTTGCTGACCATGCTCAACGTCATCGACTACGGCATGGGCCTGCAGGAAGCGGTCGACGCGCCACGTTTCCACCAGCAATGGATGCCGGAACAAACCAACCTCGAAGACTTCGCCGCCAGCCCCGACACGAAGAAGATCCTCGAGAGCTGGGGCCACAAGTTTGCGGGGCCGCAGGATGCCAACCACATTGCGGCGATCCTGGTCGGCGCGCCGTCGCTGGGCGGTAAGCCGGTGGGCAAAAACCGCTTCTACGGCGCCAACGATCCACGGCGCAATACCGGGTTGTCACTGGGTTACTGATAGGCGTAAAAGAGGGGGGCGGGCTCTGGCCCGCCCCCCTCTCAAGGATCGATCAAGGAAGGCCCATCATGTCTAGCGCATTGCTGATCATCGACGTCCAGCAGGCCCTCTGCTCCGGCCAGTACCAGTGCTTCGACATCCACCGCGTCATCGACACCATCAACCAGCTCAGTACGCGCGCGCGCAATTGCCGCGTGCCGGTGGTGCTGATTCAGCATGAAGAAAAGGACAGCCCATTGGCCCACGGTGCCGAAGGCTGGCAACTGGCCGAAGGCCTGCTGACTGAAGCCCAAGACCTGCGTGTACGCAAAACCGCCCCGGATTCGTTCTACCAGCCCGACCTGGGCAAACTGCTGCCCGGCGAAGACTTCGAACGCCTGATCATCTGCGGCCTGCAAACCGACTACTGCGTCAACGCCACCGTGCGCAAGGCCCATCATCTGGGTTATGACGTGGTACTCGTCGCGGACGCTCACTCCACCGTCGACAATGGCAACATGAGCGCCGAAGACATCATCGCCGAACACAATAAGGACCTGGCGCACCTGACCGGTGCCACCGGCCGCATCGACGTCAAACCCGCAGCCGACATCGTTTTCTAAAGCCAGCGCATACCCCTGTGGGAGCGAGCCTGCTCGCGAAAGCGGTGTGCCTGTGACGCACGTGTTGGCTGACCAAATGCCTTCGCGAGCAAGCCCGCTCCCACAATAATGCGTGGTGTTCGCAGATTCCCCTGTCCAGCATAGGCCCCCTGTAGGAGCAAGCCTGCTCGCGAAAGCGGTGTGCCTGTGACGCATGCCTGTGACGCATGTGTTGGCTGACCCAACGCCTTCGCGAGCAAGCCCGCTCCCACAATGATTGATGGTGTTCACAGATTCCTATGTCCGGCATAAGTCCCCTGTAGGAGTGAGCCTGCTCGCGAAAGCGTTGCTTCTGTGACGTGTGTGTTGGCTAACCCAACGCCTTTGCGAGCAAGCCCGCTCCCACAATAATGCGTGGTGTTCGCAGATTCCCCTGTCCAGCATAAGTCCCCTGTGGGGCTTGCCCGCGAAGGCGGCAGCACTGCCAACATTTCGCTGGCATAATGCCGCTGCCCCGAAGAATGGAATCTGTCGATGTTGCCTTTCAAACTCCGCCACGCGTTTCTGCTGGCGTCCCTGATGTTTATTCCCGCTGTACACGCCAGCAGTTTTGATTGCGCCAGCGCCACCAGTCCGGCTGAAAAAACCATTTGCTCTGATCCCTATATCTCGAATCTTGATGAGAAACTGGGCTCGCTGTGGCGTGCTACGTTGCCCAAAGTTGTGGATTCGAAAGCCTTGAAGGTCGATCAGCGAGGCTGGCTGAAGCAACGCAATCAATGTGCTGCGGATGTTGCCTGTTTGCGCCGGCAATACCTGATGCGCCTCAAGGCCCTGGAGTTCATGGCCAAACCCTTCAATTGGGATGCGACCTGGCAGCTCATTCCATGGGGCGTTTCAGCGGCGGTTGTGGTGAACACCAAGCGTATCGATGCCACTCATATCGCCTTTGATATTTCAGGCGTGGCCGGCGCCAACTCCGGCGACATGGATGGCGTCGCCACCATTGAGGGCAGCGAAGCACACTACGCCCAAGTCAACTGTTCGTTGAAGTTCAGCCCATTCAACGGACTGTTGGACATTGCACAAGATGGTGCAGACCCTGCTTGCGGTGGTGGTATGGGGGTTTATTACGGCGGGCGCTACGTGGCGTCGGAACAGTCACTGTCGATTGATTACGACCTGCTCAGCCTGGGGGTGGCGCGGACTGAGCAGGAAAACGAGCTATTGCACACGCTGCTCAAAGGCGATTATCAGACGTTGTTGCAAAACAGTGGATCGATGGTGACGGGCGAGGCTTCCCGCGATGTGCCGGATGCTCAGGTCGATGAGTTCTGGTTACGTGGGCTGGCCAATACCAATGCAGGCATCCTGATGCGAGCGCCGGACGCTCGGGTATGGCTCGTGTTATTGGTGTTCGATGAGCAGCGTCAATTGCGTGCCCGCTATTACACCAACGTACCGCAATGGAAAAAACGTGTGCCCGAAGCACTGCTTGCCTGGCATACGCGAATAGCGAACGGTGAGACTTTGCCGCTGGATTTCATGCCCTGACGCTCTGCGGCGAGGTACTTGGCGAAACATCGACGGGGCTGCCCGAGGCAGCCCCGCGTCGTTCAAGTCGCAAACAACCATCCACGTGCAGTCGCCACAGGTTCCGACACCACCCCCTCCAGCACCATCCGCGTGATGGTGTTGGCGGCGGTCTGATAGTCCTCATCCTGCGGCACCGGGCGCCCGGTGATGCAGCCCATCTGCCAGCCGATGTTGGTGTAGGTGCGGGTCGCCGACCAGATGAAGAGCATCAGATGCTCCGGGTCTACCGGTGCCAGCAAGCCGCGTTCGATCCAGCTGCGCAGGCAGTCGACGTTGCGCCGCGCTTCGGCGTGCAGCAGGTCGCGGCATTCGTCCGGCAGTTGGCGTCCACCAAGCAGCAGTTCGCCGCTGAACACCTTGGCGATCGCCGGATGCTCGCGGGCGATGCGGATGCGGGCGGCGACGTAGGCACGCAGGCCGATCAGCGGATCGTCGCTTTCGCGCAGTGCCGCCGAGGCTTCCAGAAGCGGCTCGACAAATCCCAGGAGGACCTTGGAGTACAGGTTTTCCTTGGTCTGGAAGTAGTAATACAGGTTAGCCTTGGGCACGCCAGCGCGGGCGGCGATGTCGCGGGTCTGGGTCGCATCGAAGCCGTTGGCGGCAAACTCCTCGCTGGCGGCGGCGAGGATCAGTTGCTCGTTGCGTACGCGGATGGCGCTCATGGGAGCACGGTGTAAATGGATGGCATGGGCAGGTTCTGGCAAATTCGGTCTCGCAATATACAAAACTATATAGCGGTGGGGCCAGCTAACTCGTCGGACAGCGCTATGCTGGTTCGACGATTCAAATAATGGAGAGGGAATATGACTATTCAGGTAATGCGCGCCACCACTGCTCAGTTGGAGGCGGTGGCGGAACTGTTCGACGCTTATCGTGGTTTCTATCAACAGCCGTCGAATCTGGCGCAATCGCGAGCGTTCATTGCCGAGCGCATGGACGGTGACGAATCGGCAATTTTCCTCGCGCAGGATGAAAACGGCGGAGCGCTGGGCTTTGTACAGTTGTACCCGACGTTTTCCTCGATCGATGCCCACCGCACCTGGCTGCTCAGTGATTTGTTCACCGCGCCTGCCGCCCGTGGTCGTGGCGTCGGCCGGTTGCTGATGAACACGGCGCGGGACTTTGCGCTGCAGACCGGCGCCAAAGGGCTGGTGCTGGAAACCGCCACCGACAACTTCACCGCGCAGGGTTTGTACGAGTCGCTGGGTTATGTGCGCGATACGGGTTATTACACCTACATGCTCGACTTGCGTCAGGGCTGACTGACTTTTTGTGTAAATTTCCCGATTCAGTCTTTCCTCAAGCGACTGCTCTCTCTAGAATCCGCCCGGCCTCCGCAATGGAGGCTCTTTGATATCACTCGGCTCGGTTCAGATAGGGAAGACAATATGCAATTCGGGAAAATCCTGGCGCTGGGCCTGGTGCTTACGCTGGGTGGTTGTGCCAGTTTCACCAAAGACGAAGTGGCGCCGGTCAAACTGCCATCGATGGCCAGCTACGCCAACAAGCCCAATGTCTATGTGGATTTCGACTTCTATCAGGGCGAGCCGAAAAGCGCTTCGGCTGTAGAGGTGCCGCAGGCACGTGACCAGCTCAAACCAGAGCTGCAAAAGATTCTGAGCGATTCCGGCCTGTTTGGCCGTGTCACGCTGGACGAGTTCCAGAAGCAACCGGGCGATTACAGCCTGCGCCTGAAAATGTACAACCATCCGCCGAATGCCGGTTCGATGGTGCTGGGCTTCATCAGTGGTTTCAGTCTGGGGGTGATCCCGGCATACGGCACGGATCAATACACCATGAGCCTCGAAGCCGTGGACGGAACGGGTCAGGCCCTGACCACCGCGAGCAACCACGATGCGGTGGGTACCTGGATCGGCATCTGGTTCATTCCGCTGATGGGCAACACCCCGAAGGCAGCGGTCAACGACACGTTCGCCCGTCAGGTCAATGCGCTGCTCAAGCAAATGATCGACAACAACCACCTGAAATACTCGGCGCTCGAGACTCGTATTCCACGGGCGTGATGCGAAAAAAAGAGCCGCAATCGCGATAATGCCGATCAGTTAAGCGCAGATCCCCTGTGGGAGCGGGCTTGCTCGCGAAAGCGGTAGGACAGTCAACATCAATGTTGGCTGGGCCGACGTCTTCTCGAGCAAGCCCGCTCCCACTATTGATCTTCGATGCTTTGAGCATTGAGTTCGCTTAACTGATCGGCATTAGCCGCAATCGCGGCTCTTTTTTTGCCCTTACTTCAGGGCCTGGATGAACTGCGGATCGCTGTACAGTTCTTTCAGCAAATCGCGCAGCATCGGGTTGTAAGCGTTCACCGCATTCGGAATCGCAATGAAACCGAAGAAGCTGCTGCTCCACTGGCTGCTGACATTCTTGGTCGCGTCGTAGACCACGTCCTGGCCATTGAGCAGCGTGAAGCGTGCCGCGAGCTGACCGTCGCCTGTGCCCATGCCGGCCGACAGTTCGTTCTTCACTACCAGCACTTTCAACTGACGCTGGGCTTGCGGATCAAGCAGGCCGGCCTTGCGCAGCTCTTCAGTGATCGCGTCCTGAATGTGCGCCGGGATGCTGCCGGATGGCGAGCGCACCGGGTTGGCCCGTACCACCAGCGAGCCTTCGCCGGACTCGGCACTCACTTGCGGATTGCTGATCGCGTGCAGGGGCGGGGTCTGCTTGAGCTTCTGGACGTTTTCGTAGCTCGGCTCGTAGCGGGTCATGGTCATGCCGCAGCCTTGCAGCAGCACGGCCAGCATCGGGATCAACAACAGAGACTTTTGCACGGCGTTTCCTTGCGTGAGGATAAGGGGGGGCGAATTATGGGCAGAGTGCCATCATTGAGCAACCGTCTTCGCCCAAGCTGTAATCAGCCTTCCGCGAGCCGTCCTTGTGTTTGTTGTTCGACCAGCCATTTCTCGATCTGCGCCAGTTCCCAGGTACTCAACAGATTGACCGGGTCGGTGCCATAGCGGGCGTTGAAATACCAATCGCCATCCTCCGGGCTGTGGCAGTGTTCACAATGATGTAATCGCCCACCCTCGACCTCCAGCAACAGGCGCCAGCCGTCAATATCCACGGCCATCAGGCCGGCGTCGCCGGGCGACGGGCACAGGTTGAATAGCCGCACACCCAGCGCGGCCTCGCGCAGGCGTTGGCAAACGTCGCGGGCGGTCAGCAATGCAGTCATGGTTGTACTCGGTGGCGGCAGAAGCGCGTCAGCATAAATCGCGCGTCGATGGGTGTCAGCGATTGCTGGCCCGATTCCGAACTATTCCGTACCATCCGCACCCCACTTTTTTACGAATATCAGCGGCCGCGCTCGTCGGCCGTCAGTCAGGTAAGCCATGAAACCGATACGTCTGCGCGCCGATGTCCTGGCCGGACTCACCACCTCGTTTGCCTTGTTGCCCGAATGCATTGCGTTTGCGCTGGTGGCCCACCTCAATCCGCTGATGGGCCTGTACGGTGCCTTCATCATCTGCACCTTGACCGCGTTGTTCGGCGGCCGGCCGGGGATGGTCTCCGGGGCGGCGGGTTCAATGGCGGTGGTGATTGTCGCGCTGGTGGTGCAGCACGGCGTGCAATACCTGCTGGCGACGGTGTTGCTGGGTGGCTTGATCATGATGGCGTTCGGCTTGTTGCGTCTGGGCAAACTGGTGCGCATGGTGCCGCACCCGGTGATGCTCGGCTTCGTCAACGGCCTGGCGATCATCATTGCGCTGGCGCAACTGGAGCATTTCAAGAGCGGCGAACACTGGCTCAGCGGCACGCCGTTGTACCTGATGACCGGGCTGGTGGTGCTGACCATGGCCATCGTCTACCTCCTGCCGCGCCTGACCCGCGCGGTGCCGCCGGCACTGGTGGCGATCCTTGGCGTGGGGCTGCTGGTCTACCTGTTCGGCCTGCCGACCCGCACCCTCGGCGACATGGCGCACATCGCCGGTGGTCTGCCGAGCTTCGCGCTGCCGGACATCCCGTGGAACCTGGAGACCCTGCGCATCATCGCCCCCTACGCGATTCTGATGGCGCTGGTCGGCCTGCTGGAAACCCTGCTGACCCTCAACCTCACCGACGAAATCACCGAAACCCGTGGCTATCCGGATCGCGAGTGCGTGGCGCTGGGTGCGGCGAACATGGTCTCCGGTGCGTTCGGTGGCATGGGCGGTTGCGCGATGATCGGCCAGACCGTGATCAACCTCAGCTCCGGCGGACGCGGACGCTTGTCCGGGGTGGTGGCGGGGGGGCTGATTCTGTTGTTCATCCTGTTCCTGTCGCCGCTGATCGAGCGCATTCCGCTGGCGGCGCTGGTGGGTGTGATGTTCGTGGTCTCGCAGCAGACCTTCGCCTGGGCCTCGTTGCGGGTGTTGAACAAAGTGCCGCTCAACGATGTGCTGGTGATCATCGCGGTGACCACCATTACCGTGTTCACCGATCTGGCCACCGCTGTGCTGTGCGGGATCATCATTGCCGCCCTGAATTTTGCCTGGCAGCAGGCCCGTGAGTTGTACGCCGATGAACATCTGGAAGCCGACGGCAGCAAACTCTATCGCCTGCACGGCACACTGTTTTTTGCCTCGACGACGCCGTTCCTCAACCAGTTCGACCCGGCCAATGACCCGGCGAAAGTCACGCTGGATTGCCGGCATCTGAGCTTCGTCGATTATTCCGCGATTGCCGCGCTGAAGACCTTGCGCGAGCGTTACGCCAAGGCAGGCAAGGAGTTGCAGGTGTTTCATCTGTCCGAGCGCTGCAAGAAGCTGTTGAAACGCGCCGGAGTGGAACACCACTGAGCGCTGTAACGCAGATCCACTGTGGGAGCGGGCTTGCTCCGGGCGGCGTTCCGACGAAGGCGTCAGGTCAGTCGACATGGATGCTGGATGTTCCGGCCTCTTCGTGAGCAAGCCCACTCCCACCCTTGATCTCGGCCAGCCCCGAATCCTCCATCCACCACCAATCTACAGTGGGAGCGGGCTTGCTCCGGGCGGCGTTCCGACGAAGGCGTCAGGTCAGTCGACATGGATGCTGGATGTTCCGGCCTCTTCGTGAGCAAGCCCACTCCCACCCTTGATCTCGGCCAGCCCCGAATCCTCCATCCACCACCAATCTACTGTGGGAGCGGGCTTGCTCCGGGCGGCGTTCCGACGAAGGCGCCAGGTCAGTCGATATGGATGCAGAATGTGCCAACCCCTTCGTGAGCAAGCCCACTCCCACCCTTGATCTCGGCCAGCCCCGAATCCTCCATCCACCACCAATCTACTGTGGGAGCGGGCTTGCTCCGGGCGGCGTTCCGACGAAGGCGTCAGGTCAGTCGACATGGATGCTGGATGTTCCGGCCTCTTCGTGAGCAAGCCCACTCCCACCCTTGATCTCGGCCAGCCCCGAATCCTCCATCCACCACCAATCTACTGTGGGAGCGGGCTTGCTCCGGGCGGCGTTCCGACGAAGGCGTCAGGTCAGTCGACATGGATGCTGAATGTGCCAACCTCTTCGTGAGCAAGCCCACTCCCACCTTCGATCTCGGCCAGCCCCGAACCCTTCATTCACCACCAATGCCCAGTGGGAGATTCTATGGTTCATGCCTAGCCCCTAAACGGCTTTAGGTGAGTATTCGCTCTGGTTTTTCAACAGAGCAAATACCACCCGGGCAAGCTTGCGGGCTAGTGCGACCAGTGCTTGGGTAGTGCTCAATCCGCGCTCTCTTAAAGCCTCATAAAACCCTTTCCACGCCGAGGTCCGGCTCGCCGCCATTGCAGCGTTGTGCAGCAATCGACGTGCCTCTGAGTCGCCTCGTTTGGTCAGGCAGCGACGGCCTTTCTTTTTGCCTGAGTCCGATATGCGCAGATCCAGGCCTAGAAAGGCGATGAAAGCGTCGGCATTCCTGAAGTCCCCACGCTGAAAGGATGCGAGCAAGCGGGCGCCGGTCAACGTACCGATGCCTTCTACCTTCATGCAACGCTTGAGCTGAGCGCCTAAACCGGCTTCGTCTATCTGCGCCAGGATCGTTTTCTCCAGCAGGATTTCCAGTCTTTGCATGGCGTTTATCTGATTTTTGAAAGCGGTTTTGAGCAATGGCTCATTCTCCCAGCTCTGCTTGAGGCTGACACGAGCCTGGACCAGAGCCGCACGACGCCGGAAAAGACTGATGAGCCGGCAATACAAGGGCGACGGCGGTGTCCAAGGGCGTAAGTGGTCCCCTTCGTTTGTCAGATAACGGGCCAGTAATCGGGCATCCAGCGCATCAGTTTTGGCGCGAACGTTCACACCTTTGCGGTAATGGCTGAGCTCATAACCGCCAACCATATAGATCACGCAACCATCGGCATACGCCAGATCAGCAAATTCCTGGTGATAGATATTGGTGGCTTCGATGGCGATTGCCACTGGCTTGGCAGCGGTTTTGAGCCATTTCTTGATCGCCGCTTTGGTATTGGAGATTGTCTCGAGCTGATCTGATTCGGCGTGATAAATCACCAGTTCGTCCTTGGCGACATCAACCCCGATAATCGACTGAGTGGTAACGACGGGCATTGCCATGAGAAATCCTCCGGGCTAAGGTTTGAACGCTTGAAGGGTTCACCCAGAGGCGCAGGCTTGTTCCTATCGTCGGTCTAGGCCAGATGCATTCTTTATCGGCGCTTGGGTGAAAGGAGGAGGGGTGAAATCTCCCACGGTCTGTACTGCGCTAACAGTCAGAATCGAGCCTTGTCCCTCCTCCTCCCTTCAAGTCCTACCATACAAGCGAGCCTGCTCGCGAAGGCGTCAGGTCAGTCGACATGGATGCTGGATGTTCCGGCCTCTTCGTGAGCAAGCCCACTCCCACCCTTGATCTCGGCCAGCCCCGAATCCTCCATCCACCACCAATCTACAGTGGGAGCGGGCTTGCTCCGGGCGGCGTTCCGACGAAGGCGTCAGGTCAGTCGACATGGATGCTGGATGTTCCGGCCTCTTCGTGAGCAAGCCCACTCCCACAGATGCGATGCCAAAGATCACTATCGGGCGAATTTCTTTGCGCCGGCCACGCAGAGGATGACGCCAACCGTCACCGCCAGCATGCCGATGCTGACGTGCTCATGCAGCAACGTCGCCGCCAGCGCCAGGCCGAAAAACGGTTGCAGCAACTGCAACTGTCCGACGGCCGCGATCCCGCCCTGGGCCAGCCCGCGATACCAGAACACAAAGGCAATCAGCATACTGAACAGCGAAACGTAGCCCAGGCAGGCCCATGCCGACACGCTGATGCTGCTGAACGACGGCGGGGCCAGCCACAGGCTCGCGATTGCCATCAATGGCAGCGACAACACCAATGCCCAACAGATCACCTGCCAGCCACCCAGTGTGCGCGACAGTTTTGCGCCTTCGGCATAACCGAGACCACAGACCAGAATCGAGGCCAGCATCAGCAGGTCGCCGGTGGGCGAGGCGGACAGCCCCTGCGACAAGGCAAACCCAACCACCAGCGTGCTGCCGAGGATCGAGAAGATCCAGAACACCAGACGCGGACGCTCGCCACCGCGCAATACACCAAATAACGCAGTCGCCAGTGGCAGCAAGCCAACAAACACAATCGAATGTGCCGACGTCACGTGTTGCAGGGCCAGCGCCGTCAGCAACGGGAAGCCGAGCACGACGCCCAATGCCACGATGACCAATGACAACCACTGATCCCTCGCCGGTCGCCGTTCACGGAACAACCACAACAAGGCCACAGCCAGCACGCCGGCAATGGTCGCACGCGCGACGGTGAGAAACACCGGGTCGAACTCCAGCACTGCCAGACGCGTAGCCGGCAGTGAGCCGCTGAAAATCACCACGCCAATAAAGCCGTTGATCCAGCCACTGGTTTTTTCCAGGGTCGGGTGGGGCAGATTAGAGGTTCGTTCCATACTAAATTGTGCTCAGAGGTGGGTTGCGTTGGGTCGATCCTATGGCTGAGAATCAGGACAATCAAAAAATTGTCATGGATACATCCCGGCATGCCACGCTCACGCTACAAGACCCTCGTCGACACCTACGCTGCCGACATTCGCAGCGGGCGTCTGGCGCCCGGCACGCGACTGCCGACGCATCGGCAACTGGCCACGCAGGAAGGACTGGCGCTGGTCACGGCCTCGCGGGTGTATGCCGAGCTCGAAGCCATGGGCCTGGTCAGCGGCGAAACCGGGCGCGGCACTTTCGTGCGTGAAACCGCGTTGTCGCCAGGGCAGGGCATCGATCAGAAAGACGTGGCAGTCGGCATGATCGACCTCAATTTCAATTACCCGTCGCTGCCCGGGCAAACGCAGTTGTTGCGTAGCGCCTTGCGTCAGTTGGCGTTGTCCGGTGACCTGGAAGCTTTGTTGCGCTATCAGCCCCATGCCGGTCGTGCCCATGAACGGGCCTCGGTCGCCCGCCATTTGCGCAGTCGCGGGGTGACGGTGGACGCCGAGCAAGTGCTGATCGTCAATGGCGCCCAGCAGGGACTGGCGGTGACGCTGATGGCGTTGCTCAAGCCCGGCGACGTGATCGCCGCCGATGCGTTGACTTACTCCGGGTTCAAGGTGCTGGCTGAAGCGTTGCATCTGGAAGTGGTGGCGATCCCGGTCAACGAGCACGGGCCGGATCTGCCTGCGCTGGAAAAACTCTGCCGCAGTCGTTCGGTACGTGCCGTGTATAGCATGCCGACCCTGCACAATCCGCTGGGCTGGGTGATGCCGCTCGAGCAGCGCGAGGAATTGGTTGCCATCGCGCGACGGCATGATTTGACCCTCATCGAAGACGCGGCCTACGCCTTTCTCGTGGAAAATCCGCCGCGGCCTCTGGTCGATCTGGCGTCAGAGCGTACGGTTTACGTCTCCGGTCTGTCGAAGAACATCGCCACCGGCCTGCGCGTTGGCTTCATTGCGGCGCCTGCAGCCAGCGTACCGGCGTTGGAGCGGGTTATCCGCGCAACCACCTGGAACACGCCGGGGCTGATGACCGCGATTGCCTGTGGCTGGCTCGACGACGGCACCGTGATCGAGCTCGAAGCGCAAAAACGCAGCGACGCTCAGGCCCGCCAGGTACTGGCCGCCCGATTGCTCAAAGGCTTGCCGTGCGTCGCCCATCCGAATTCGTACTTCCTGTGGCTGCCGTTACCGGAAGATGTGCGCGCTGATCAGATCGTGGTGGAATTGATGCATCAGCAGATTTCGGTCACCACGGCCGAGCCGTTTGCGGTATCGGCGCATGTGCCGCATGCGATTCGGCTGGCACTGGGGTCGGTGGAAATGGATGTGTTGGAGCAAGCGTTGATCACTGTCAGGAGGATCATCGCCGCTTACCTGTAAAAAGTACCTCTTGTGAAAACCCACCTGTTGCGAGTTAGCTTGCTCTCGCCGGGTGCGAAGCGCGCCCCTGTGATGAGCCTGCTGCGCAGGCCAGCGGGAGCAAGTGCCCTCGCTACAAAGTGTTAGCCTTGCCTCAACTGCATCACACCGTTTTGGAACACCCGATGAAAAACACCGTTGCACTCTTGCTTGCCTTGACCGCCACCGCCGTTCTGTTCAGCTCAACCACCCGCGCCGCTGGCGACCCCGCAGCCGGCGAAAAAATCTTCCCGCGCCTGTGCGGCGGCTGCCATCAGGTGGGGCCGGATGCGCGCCCGGGTTTCGGCCCACAACTCAACGGCATCATCGGTCGAGCGGCCGGGACCTCGGCCAACTACGTGTATTCCGACGCCATGAAAAACTCTGGCGTGACCTGGGATCGCGACACGTTGACTGCGTATTTGAAAGACCCTAAAGGCGTGGTGCCTGGCACGCGGATGATTTTCTGGGGCCTGAGTGATCAGGAGAAAATCGATAATTTGCTGGCGTACCTGCAGCAGTACTCCAATTAACCGTTTTGCTCGGCCTGCCCGGCAAACCACTGCATGACCACCTCGCACGCCGGGTTTGAAGCTGCTGCCGGCTGCAGGCACAACGCGTAAATTCCGCCGGTCTTCAGCGGCTGCCCGAACGGCACCACCAGTACGCCACGCTCGATGGACTCCGCCGCGAGCGTCATGTCCGTCACCGCCACGCCCAGGCCTCGCGCCGCTGCATCCAGCGCCAACTCATCGAGGTTGAACGGAATGTGCCGGTAGCGCTCCAGCGGCTGACCATCGTTGGCCGCCAGCCATTCGATCCAGGCCTGCCGATCGGCCGAGCGATGCAGCAAGGCGAAACGCTGTAACTCATCAACTGACCGCGGTGACCCCGCAAGGTTGGGCGAACACACCGGCACCAGGGCTTCCTCGAACAGCGTCAGGCAATCCGCCTCAGTGGACGGCTGCGGCAGGTAAAGAATGTAGGCATCGCTGTCGCTGGCCGGCTCGACGACTTCGGTGGCAACGGTTTCAATCGCCAGCGAGACCTCGGGGTGGCTGAGGTAGAAGTCGCTGAGTCTGGGCAGCAACCAACGCACCGCCAGTGACACGTGCATACGGATACGGAACGGGCGCTGTTGCGGGACGAGGCGTTCTTCGAGGCTTTTTAGTTGATCGAGAATGCTGATGGCGCTGGCCAGAACCTGTTCGCCCTCCGGGGTCAGGCGCAGGCTGCGGCTGGTGCGGATGAACAGCGCGACGTTGAAATGGCTTTCCAGTTGCTGGATCTGCCGGCTGACGGCGCTCTGGGTCAGGCACAGCTGTTGCGCAGCCTGGGTGAAGCTGGCGCAGCGGGCGACTTCAACCAGCGTCTGCAGGGCTTGCAGCGAGGGCACGTGGCGAATTTTATCCATGCGTTTTCAGAATGGCTCGATGATTTTATAACGTTGGTTGGGCAAGCCAGGACCTTATAGATTTTAGCTCTGGCGGCGACCTTTGCAGTTTTCTCATGCGATTCACGCATGGGTCAGGGCGAAAGGCAAGCCGTGGAACGACAGTCGAATGAGGTCAGCAATGGAAAACGTATGTGGCTGGATCGCGCAGGCCGGCAGTTCGCCGCAGCGTAGCCGCCTGAGCGGTGCGCAAAAGGCCGACTGGCTGGTGATCGGCGCCGGCATCACCGGTCTCAGCGCCGCGCACAACCTGGCACAAATGCACCCGCAGGCGCGCATCGTGGTGGTTGATCGGCAGCGCGCGGCGCAGGGCGCATCGGCGCGTAACTCGGGGTTTGTCGTGGCCCACGAACATCCCGCCGACAGTGAGTTGATCGGCGCGCCAGGCTTTCGCGGATTTGAAACCGACACGGCGATTTCCCGTGCCGCCAGTGAAGCCGTGCGCCAATGTATCGCCGACCATGCCATCGACTGCGACTTTCGTGACAACGGTTACTTCTTCGCCGTCAGCGACGCCGCCAAGCTCAGTCATGTCGACGCCAAACTGGCAACTTTACGCGCCCTCGGTGCCCGCGCCGAATTTCTCCAGGGTGCGGCGCTGGCGCAAAAACTCGGCACGCCGCACTACGCGGCGGCGATCTGGTGCGGCAGCGGCAATGCACTGCTGCAACCGGCCAAATACGTTAAAGGCCTGCTCAATGCGTTGCCGGGCAACATCACGGTTTACGAACACACCGACATCACCCGCCTGGAGCGCATGAGCCACGGGCGACTGCGGGCCAACGCGGTGGATGGCAGTGTCGAGGCCAAACGGGTGCTGGTGTGCCTGAACGCCTTCATTCCCCGGGTCGGAATCCACGACAGCAGCACCTTCCCGATGGAGCTCAGTGCCAGTCTCACCCGGCCGCTTAGCGCTCAGGAGTTTCAAGCTATCGGCGCGGTCGAGCCGTGGGGCGTACTGTCGACCCGGCCGCTGGGGGCCACGGTGCGACTGACGCCAGATCGGCGGGTGATGATCCGCAACACCGCCGAATACCGCACGCGCGACCTGTCCGAGAGCGAACTGGCGCTGCGCCGTCAGCACCATGTGCGCGGCTTGCAACGACGCTTCCCGTTCCTCGGCGCGCAAGACATCCAATACACCTGGACCGGCCACTTGAGCGCGACCCGCAGTGGTCAGGCGTTTTTCCAGCGGGTGGAAGAGGGCGTGTTTGCTGTGGCCGGTTGCAATGGTTCGGGGGTGGCGCGCGGCACGCTGTGGGGACGTTTATTGGCGCAACTGGCATCTGGCGTTGATTCACCGCTGCTGCAATCGGTGATGCAACGGGCCGAACCCGGCTGGCTGCCGCCACGACCTTTTTTCGACATCGGTGCCATGCTTCGCATGCGCGTGGAGGCAGTCAGGGCCAGAACAGAAATCTGAACATTCGCCTACCGCACAACAACAAAAGCCACTCAACACAGGTGACAGACCATGCGCGTCAATCCACTTTTCCTGGCGATCCTGCTCGCGGCCAGCACAGCCGCTTGTGCCGACGAAACTGTCAATATCTCCAACTGGAACAGCTACATCGCCCCGGACACCCTGGCCAATTTCACCCAGGCCACAGGGATCAAGACCACCTACGACATTCACGACAGCAACGAAGTGCTGGAATCGAAATTGATGACCGGCAACACCGGTTATGACGTGGTCAGTCCGTCGAACCACTTTCTCTCGCGGTTGATCAAGGCCGGGGCGATTCAGAAGCTCGACAGGGCGCAACTGCCGAACTGGAAAAACCTCGACCCGGTGCTGCTGCAAAAACTTGAAGTCAACGATCCTGGCAACCAGTACGGCTATCCCTACATGTGGGGCACAGCCGGTATCGGTTACAACGTCGAGAAGATCAAGGCGATCTTCGGCAGCACCGATGTCACCCAGTCATGGGACTTTTTCTTCAACCAAGAAAACATCAAGAAGCTCAGCCAGTGCGGCGTGGCGTTCATCGACAACCCGACGCAGGTGCTGCCGATCACGCTGAACTACCTGCACTTGCCTGCGCACAGTCATGAGCCGGCGGATTACAAACAGGCCGAACAGGCCTTGCTGAAAATCCGTCCTTACATTCAGTACTTCCACGCCTCGAAGTACATCAGTGACCTGGCCAACGGCAACGTCTGCGCGGTGATCGGCTTCAACGGCGACATCGTTCAGGCCGCCGCCAGTGCGAAGGAAGCGAAGAACGGCATCAATATCGCGTACTCGATTCCGAAAGAAGGCACGACCTTGTGGTTCGACATGGTGGTCATGCCCAAAAGCGCGCCGCATGCAAAGAACGGCTACGCCTACATGAATTACCTGCTCGACCCCAAAGTGGTGGCCAACATCAGCAACAGCATTCACTACGCCAACCCGAATGCGGCGGCCGAACCGTTCCTCAACGCGGATGTAAAGCAGGATCCGGCTATCTACCCGCCCAAGGACGTGATGCAACGGTTGTTCACCGTGGAAGAGTTGCCGGCGGCGATTGCACGGTTGTCGACGCGGTTGTGGACCAAGTTGAAAACCAATACCTGAGTTCACGCACTCGATCCGGGTTGTGCATGGATGCACGGCCCGCACCCGCGAGGCCTCGCGGGACTCAAGAAATGCCGGTGGAGGGCGATATGCCTTTCTCCCAAGTTCTGGATCCCGTCTGATATGAAAAAGTTCGTCACTCTTGTTTGTGCCCTGGCGTTGCTGTCGGGTTGCGTGACCAAAAGCCTGAGCACTGAAGACCGGCACCAAATCAAAACCCTGAAGGTGCTTCCGGTGTTTGTGGCGGTCGACAACTTCCAGTACACCAGCATGACGCAGGCATGGGGTGCAGGGCTCGGTGCTGGCGCTGGCGCGGCAACCGGGATGGCGTCCGGTGCGTCGTCCGGCGGGACAGCGGCGCTGACCGGCGCGGGCTCAGTGGCCGGGACAAAAGTTGGCGATGTGGCGACCGGGGACATTTTCCGAGCGATTCAGAACAACATGAAAGCCAACGGTATCGACCTCAGTCAGCTGATCCGGCAGAGCTTCGTCAGCCGCATCCAGCAGGAGCGCATGTTCACCGTCGTGGGTGAGGGCGAGCAGGCTGACGCCGAGGTGGAGATCCTCGTGATGCAGTGGGGTCTTTGCCTGAAGAACTACAGTACCGTGCTGTATCCCGTTGTCGGCGCCAATGCGTCCATCAAACGCAATGGTTCGGCGGTGTGGCGTAATTTCGAAACCATCTCAGTGTTCAATGACGCCAACACTATCGCCTATACACCCGAGCAATACGCCACCGATCCCGAGGCCTTGCGCAAGGCATTTACCCATGTATCCGACCTGGTGATGAATAAACTGGTCGATGATTTGAAGCAGTGAAGGCACGGAAAATCCAGCGTTCAGTATCAACCCTGAGGACTCCCCAGCGGATTCATGCATCATGAAAAAAGCCCGGCTGATCAGGCCGGGCTTCTTTAATGCGGGAGAACCATTCGTTCAGGCGTTGCGACTTTCGATCAGGCGATCCGAGCCACCTTCGGCAACACGGCGTTCCAGCAGTCGATCCGAGCCACCTTCGGCAACGCGACGTTCCAGCAGGCGATCCGAGCCACCTTCGGCAACACGGCGTTCCAGCAGACGATCCGAACCACCTTCGGCAACACGGCGTTCCTGCAGGCGATCAGAACCACCTTCGGCAACACGACGTTCCAGCAGGCGATCAGAACCACCTTCGGCAACACGACGTTCCAGCAAACGATCAGAACCACCTTCAGCCAGACGGCTTTCAATCAACTTGTCCGAGCCGCCTTCAGCGACCAGGGTGTGAGCGGGCGTTGCTGCAAAAGCGTTGACTGCGAGAACCGAGAAAGCGATGCCGAGGATGGTTTGGCGTTTCATGATCGTGTGCTCTGGGGTGTGGTTGGTTGGTCTGGAGCCAATGTTACGCCGCGGATTTTCTATGAGAACTTCATTGGCGTGATGGTGACTATCGACGCCAGCGATGTGTGCCGGAACCCGCGATTCAGAGGCCCGCCGCCCGAATGCACAGCTCCCCGGTGGCGCGGGTCAGGGCCAGATCGTGCAATGCATCGTGGGTCAGACCCTGACGCGCCCTGGCCAGCCAGACCGGACAATCAGGGTCACGACGATAAGGCACGAAGTCGGCGTATTGGCGCAGCAGACGGCTCTGCAATTGGTCCAGTTGCGGGCGAATCTGTTGCGCCAGATCCGGTCGCGGCGTGTCCGGCGCGCGACCTGCCGCCTGCCATTGCGTCAGCAGTCCGTATTGCACCAGTTTGTTCGCTTCCATTTGCGCGGCAATCAACTGCGCCACGTCTTCGGGATCGAGCTTGCGTTCGCTGGCCAGCGTTCGGGCGTTGGCGATGACCTGCGCCTCGCGCGGGCTGTCCTGAATCGGCTTGCCGCTGTCCCATTTGGTCAAGGCCACGAGGTCGCCGATGTTCAGACGTTGGTTCAGGGTCGTCAGCAAGGGGCGCAGCGATTCGGCGGGAGTGAGGGCTTCGGCGGCGTGAGTCATGTGGCTGAAAACAACCAGCAGGGAACAGCTCAGAACATTTCGCAAAGGGGTCATGGGCAGGCGCAATCCACGGATAAGAGTGTCGCCATTTAAGCCTTGAGCGGACTCGATGTCGACCGACTTTAACCCGCCCATCTAGCGTAATATCCCTCGCATCTCCCACCCCGAGACGGATCCTCAATGCAAACCCCGACCGCCGCCAAACCCCTCTGGCAAACCTACCTGCTGTTCCTCGCACCGATGGTGCTGTCCAACTTTCTGCAGTCGATGTCGGGCACGGTCAACAGCATTTACATCGGGCAGATGCTCGGTACGCAGGCGCTGGCGGCGGTGTCGGGGATGTTTCCGATCATCTTTTTCTTTATCGCGCTGGTGATCGGGCTGGGTGCGGGCGCCGGGGTGTTGATCGGCCAGGCGTGGGGCGCGCGCGAGGCGCACATGGTCAAGGCGATTGCCGGGGCGACGTTGTTGCTGGGCGTGTTGATCGGGCTGGCGGCGGCGGTGCTCGGCAGTGTGTTCGCGCGGCAGGCTTTGCAGGGGTTGGGCACGCCGGCGGATGTGCTGGACGATGCAGTGGCCTATGCGCACGTGATGATGTGGATTCTGCCGTCGATGCTGGTGTTTGTGCTGTTCACGCAATTGCTGCGCGGGGTCAGCGATACCGTGTCGCCGTTGTTGGCGTTGATGGTGTCAACGTGCGTCGGGCTGGCGCTGACCCCGGCGTTGATTCGCGGCTGGTTCGGTCTGCCCCAACTGGGGATTCAGAGCGCGGCGTTCGCCGGTCTGGCCGGTAACCTGTGCGCGATGGCGTGGCTGGCGTGGCGGTTGATTCGCAAGCGCCATCCGCTGGCGCCGGACCGCGAGTTCTTTGCTGCACTGCGGCTGGACGGGGTGATTCTCGGCAAGGTGCTGCGCATCGGCCTGCCGACCGGGGTGCAGATGATCGTGTTGTCACTCTCGGAGCTGGTGATTCTGGCGCTGGTCAACCAGCACGGTTCGCAGGCGACGGCGGCCTATGGCGCGGTGACGCAGATCGTCAACTACGTGCAGTTCCCGGCGCTGTCGATTGCGATCACTGCGTCGATCCTCGGCGCGCAGGCCATCGGTGCCGGACGCCTGGAACACATGACGCCGATCCTGCGCACCGGGCTGTTGATCAACGTGTGCCTCACCGGCGGTTTGATCGTGCTCGGTTACCTGTTGTCGCACTGGTTGCTGGGGCTGTTCCTGACTGAAGACTCGACCCGGGTGATGGCGGAGCACTTGCTGCACATCATGCTCTGGAGCCTGTTGGTGTTCGGCTTTCAGGCGATCATCGGCGGCATCATGCGCGCCAGCGGCACGGTGCTGGTGCCGGTGGCGATTGCGATTGTCTGTGTGGTTGGCGTGCAACTGCCGGCGGCTTACTGGCTGGATGGGCAGTACGGCTTGCAAGGCGTGTGGATGGGGTTCCCGGTGGCGTATCTGGGCATGCTGGTGTTGCAGACCCTGTATTACAAACTGGTCTGGCAGCATCAGAAGATCGAGCGTCTGGTCTGAAGGACCCCGCGAGCAGGGCCGACCTCTTTGCGAGCAGGCTTGCTCCCACTGGAGGATCGAGAGAGGGCGGCCCGGTGGGGCGGCCCTTTTTTGTGCCGCTGGCATTGTCGTGCAAAGCGTCGTAGCTTAGCCGCCATAACGATAAGGACGCTTGAGGGTATCGATGGGAGCTTTTCGTCTGTTGCTGGCGGTTCTGGTCGCCGTTTCTCATATGGGCAAGACGGTCGCAGGACTCAACCCGGGGGTGGTGGCCGTCATCTCGTTCCTGATCATCAGCGGTTTTGTCATGACCTCGCTCATCGAACGCAACTACAACGCGCCCGGGGAAATCGGCCGGTTCTATGTGGACCGGGCCTTGCGGCTGTTTCCGCAGTTCCTGTTCTACTTCGTCGTCTCTTGTGCGGTGATCCACTTCCTGCTGCCCGGCACGCCCCAGGCGGCGGAGTTGACGCTGAAGACCATCGTCAGCAGTGTGCTCATGCTGCCGCTCGGCTTCTACATGTTCGGAGTGGCGGGGACTGAAATCCTGCCTCCGGCCTGGTCGCTGGGGCTGGAGCTGTGTTTCTACCTGGTGATCCCGTTCCTGCTGATCTTCAAGGCGCGGGGCGCTGCGTTTGTGCTGTCGGTTGGCATTTTCATGCTGGCGTGTCTGGGCTATCTCAATACCGATATCTACGGTTACCGGTTGCTGCCGGGGGTGCTGTTTATCTTCCTGTGCGGCAGCTATCTGTACCGGCCGCGGGCCAAAGGCCTGGCCATCGCGGTCGGCACGGCGCTGGTGGCGGGATTGCTGTTCGTGGCGATTATGACGGGAGTCATCGAACGTCGTCCATTCAACGCGGAGGTGAGCCTGGGTATCGCACTGGGCATTGCGGCGGTGTACCTGCTGACCCGACTCAAGTATCACCGGGTTGACGAGTTCCTCGGCAATATCAGCTAC
This sequence comes from Pseudomonas sp. P8_229, assembly GCF_034008635.1. Classification (NCBI taxonomy): domain Bacteria; kingdom Pseudomonadati; phylum Pseudomonadota; class Gammaproteobacteria; order Pseudomonadales; family Pseudomonadaceae; genus Pseudomonas; species Pseudomonas sp. P8_229. The sequence continues at coordinate 5,430,997 of NZ_CP125378.1, forward strand.
GGTGTGTTCCTCAATCACTTTGTGGTGATGTACTTTTTGCGCGGCTTCTGGCCGGTGCCCTACGACGCGCACATCGTCGTGGCGGTGCTGGTGCTGGCCTTTGCGCTGAGCGGGGTTTCCTATTACTGCGTCGAGCGCCCGGCGTTGGCACTGCGCCATCGCCTGCGTCGCGGGCCGCGCCAGCGCGTGCAAATCCAAGGCGTCGAGACGACCGCATGAGGCGCACCGGCAGACAGATGACATGGCGCATCCGCCGGTTGTTTGCTTAAGTCAGTCGAGGCCTCGAAGGTTTGCCCTGTCCGGAGAATCCCATGCGTGCTCGATTCACCGCTGTGGCACTGTTTGCCTGCCTGTACGTCATGAGCGCGGCGCAGGCCGCTGAATACAACCGCGTCAATACCACCGCCAGCCAGATCAGCTTTACCTACAACCAGATGGGCTCGCTGATGTACGGCACCTTCGGCAAGTTCGACGCGACGCTGCAGTTCGACAGCGACAACCTCGCCGGCGCTCACACCACATTGCACATCGACCTCAACAGCATTGACGCCGGCAGCGAGGACGCCAATACGGAGCTGGTGAAGCCGGCGTGGTTCGATACCCGGCGCTTTCCCGTGGCTGTGTTCGAATCCAGCCGGTTTACCCGGGTGGCGGACAACCACTATCTGATCGCCGGCCAGCTCACCGTCAAAGGCATCACTCGTGCAGTGCAGGTGCCGGTCGAGCTGAAACCGGAAAGCGCGATAGGTATTTTCGACGGCGAACTGGTCCTCAAAAGGAGCGAGTTCGGGCTCGGAGCGGGAGAGTGGGCGGACACGGTGGTGTCCAACGACATTGCCATCAAATTCAAGGTGGTGGCGCCACAGCAGTGACGCCAGCCAACCGGATCAGTAGGCCCGCCAGTGTCCCGGCACCCAGCGCCATTCATGGCCGCCCCAGCGGTAATGACCGGCGACCCAGTGATAGCCCGGCGCAGGCATGACCGGCACGACTTCCACCGGCGGCGGTGGTCGGTGCGGACGGGCCGGTTCGACGATACAGCCGGACAAGGTGATGGCCACCAGCGACGCGGCGATCAAGGTTTTAATGCTTCTGGACATGGGGTGTTCCTTATAGTTGAGAGGCTCAGGTTGACGAGATTTCAGCGCACCCAGTGCCCTTCAACCCAGAACCAGTTCGGCCCGCGCGCCTGCCAATGCCCCGGTCGCCAGTGCGCGCCGTAGCGCACCGGTTGCCAGTGACCGGGCATCCACACGTAACCACGTCCTTCCCAACGCCAATGGCCCTGGTCCCAGACATAACCGTGACGCGGCCCGGGCATCACTTCCATGCGCATTGGCGGTGGGGCTTGCTGGACGATCACCACCTGCTGGGCGAACACCGGTGCACTGGCCAGCGCCGCCAGCGTCATCGGCACCAGCAGCAAGGTCTTTCGCCATTTGAACAGGGAACGCAAAACGCTCATGACAACTCCTCAAGGCCTGCGTGAAAAAGACAACGCAGTTGAAGAATTGGACGCCAAATCGGCAAAAGATCCGGTCTGCAAGAGATGAAATTTTCTTCAGAGTCGGGCAGGTGTCTGGAGGGCCCGTCGAGCGCTAGGGGGCTTTCAGTTTACGGGTCAGTTCGGCCAGGAATGTGCGGACATCCGCTTCGTTCAGTTCGGCATTGATGCGGGTGCAATCACTTTCCGAAATTGGCGCATGTGTCAGGCTGATCATCAGAGAAATGAGTCGGTAGTCTTGTTTATTACCCCGTCCGGCATTGCTTTTGATGATCGAGGCGAGATCATCGACTTTGCTGCGTTCCCCGGCGTGTTGCGCATCTTTGAGCGTGTCGAACAGGGCGTGGATGTAAACATCGAACGCTCGGTAGTTCTCGCCGGCATAAACGTCATCCGGGCTCTGGAATAACGCGAAGAGATGCCCGTAGGCCTCGGGGTAGGCATGGGGTGCTTCAAACGGTCCGTAGACATGTGCATAGCTGTCGCCGAGCGCATGGATCAGGAAGCCGGTTTTCCAGTCCGACGTTGTGCCCTTCGCATACGAGGCAGCCACCAGTCTTTGCAGGTTGGACCGTCTGGCAGCGACGGCCTGGCTGTCGCCGCCATGCAATGAATGCAGTGAATTGACGATCTGGTGCCGCCAGGTTCGGTCGTAGAAGGTATTTTTGATCGAGACCGGAATGGCGTTGTAAGTGCTTATCGCGTCCGGCGCCTGAGAAAAGCACGTCAACCTGTCGGCTCTGCTGCGTTCGACACCTGCCAGCTCGGCGATGTAAGAAACGGTGTAGAAGTGTCCGCCTATCTGATACAGCGGGATCAGATGAGCAGGAATCGCAAACTGCTTCTGCAGGAGCTCTGCGGTAGGGACATCCATGTATGGCGCATTGAACGTGGGGCCGTCGGCGGCGGAACACACAGGCGCTGCAAGGAACGGTAAGGCTGCCAACGAAAATCGACGTCGTGTTTTCATTTCATGCTCCGAGCATCCTGGTCAGCGTCACCCTGTGATAGCAGCAGCGGATGTATCCCTCTCATCTTGTTGTAGTTCGCAATCTGCAAACACGCCACGGCCGGCGCCGGTCATCATGACGATACGGTTATCTAGGTGGTCTCTTGCGGCTTCGCGGGGATAGAACATGACCTGATCTTTGGTGATGCCAGACGCTGGAAGCCGCTGCATCGGCGCTGGATCCGGGAACTTTAGGCCCTGGCCGGGCCGGGCACGGTATGATGTCGCGGTTCGCCGGCAGCCCGACCGCTGGCAACATGTCTTTGCCGCCGGAGTTCAGCTGTCATGCCACGCATCACCCACTACAAATCCCCATGCCCTGAAAGCGTCAACAGCCAGATTCTGCAACTGGTGGTCGACTATCTGACCGACATCAGCGCGGTCGGCCTCGGCCCGAGCAACCTGCTGTACAACGTCTATCAGTACGCGGTTGGCTATGAGGTGCATCTGTATCTGGAAGCGCTGAACGGCGAGAAGGGCACCGAGGTGGAGTTGCTGGTCGCGACGGCCGAGGACGACCCGGAGCTGGTCATCGGGTTCCTCTTGTACCTGCCGGTGCAGGGCGATTGGGAGGCTTGCAGCGTCGCCTACATGGCCGTGCGCGAAGGGTATCGGCGCCAGGGTGTGGCGCGGGCGATGATCGGCGAGATGGTCAGCCGTTATCCGCATGCCGAGCTGACCTGCAGTGTCGGCAAAGTGCCGTACTTCGAGGCGCTGGGTTTCGAGGTGATCGGCGCGCGTGAGACTCAGGTGCTGATGAGCACCCGGCATTACCGCAGCAACGGCTTGCGCGGTTTTATCGACACCACGCCGATCTATCGCTCGCTGGAAGTGCAACAGATTCACACCTACCTGCTGCAGAAAAACGGCAAGCGCGCGATGCTCGATGCTGAAAAACAGCGCGACCGGCATCTGGATCAGGTCACCCGTCACACTGACGAATTCGTGCGCCAGCGTTTGACGCTGCACTGAGTCTGACGCAAAAAACAGACAAAAAAAGAGCCTCAAGGCTCTTTGATGGGGAGAAGTAGAGCCCACGAGGCTCAAGCTGCGCATGAAACAAGGAACGGGCTTGATTTGGGGTTCAGAGCACCCGTTCCCTACGCAGACGCTCAGGAGTGAAGCGACTGCGTATCTTCATCATGGGAATGCGCGGGGGCCGACTCAAGTACCGCTAGTCGCGCGGGCGGCAGCTCTTTCGACCATCGCGATGAGCGTAGCGAACAACTCTTCCCTGGCCTGATCCGCGCTGATTTCACTGCTGGCGGCGGCATTCGACAGTGCCTCGGCGGCGCCAAGCATGGCGCGCAAACCGGCTTGGGTGATTTCGCCACCAGCAGCAAGCGGTTGCAGCACTCGGCGACACTTTTCGAGGAAGATCACCTCGTAATCGCGCTTGATCTTCTCCAGCTCCGGCGTGCTACCCAACGCCGCAATCACTCCCGGAATCTCATTGCCCTGCAACAGCACGCAATCGACATACGCGGTGGCGATCACCGTCGCGGTGTCGATCAGTGTCGGTGGGCAATTGTCGATGGCCGCGTCCATCACCGCCGTCTGGCGCGTGTCGAAATCCCGGTACAGCGCCACGAGCAGGCCCGAGCGCGTGGTGAAGTGGTCGTAGACCACCGGTTTGGTCACGCCAGCCTTGTCCGCCAGATAACCCAGCGTCAGCGCATCGGTGCCTTCGGCACGGATGATCTGCCAGGCGATGTCGAGCAACTGGCGATTGCGATCTTCGCGCGACAGACGACGGCGCGGTTGGGCAGGGGCATCGGCTTCGGTCATTTCAGTGGTTGACATCGCTAATATACCAAACGTAACTTACTGTTCGTAACTTACCAAGAGTACATAGCCCTTGGTCAGCGCAAACTTACAGGAGAATTCCCATGCATGCATTGATTGTTGTGGCGCATCATCAGCCGCGTTCGCTGACCCACAGCGTGGCGACACAGATTGCCGAGGGCCTGACCCAGGCTGAACCGGCCAATACCTGTGAAATCGCTGATTTGTATGCGCAAGGTTTCCAGCCGGTGTTCGGCGCAGCGGATTTCGCCGTGCATCACCGGGAAGCGCTGCCGCCCGCCGACGTGCAGGCCGAGCACGCGCGGATCGACCGCGCTGATGCGTTGGTGCTGGTGTTCCCGGTGTACTGGTGGTCGATGCCGGCGCTGCTCAAGGGCTGGATCGACCGGGTGTTCAGCAATGGCTGGGCGTTTGATTATGGCAGTGACCAGAAGCACATTAAAAAGCTGCAGCGCCTGCGCGTGCATCTGGTCGGGCTGGGCGGGGCGGACGCCGGGGCGTTTCAGCGTCATGGTTATGCTGAGGCGATGAAGGCGCAGATCGAGCACGGGATTTTCGATTACAGCGGGGCGACGGTGCAGAGTTCGACGTTGCTGCTGGAGTCGGAGTCGAGTGATCCGCAGGGGCATTTGCAAACGGCTTATAAAATCGGTGTCCGGATATTCCCGGTTCCGGGCGGGAGCGAGCCTGCTCGCGAAGGCACCCGTGCAGTCGAACTGATCGCCAGCTGACAGACCGCTTTCGCGAGCAGGCTCGCTCCCACAGGGTATCTTTAATGTCAGCGGGTGCCGGGCCAGCCGGCGTTGGCGAGTGCGGCGAGCAAGGTTTCCTTGTCCAGCCCCGGCACCGCATGCCCGTTGCCTTCAGTGCTGTCGCTGGCGAGCAGGGCATTGATGATCGCTTCTTCTACCGCTTCGGTGGCGGCCAGGAACAGCTCGCTGATGTGGTCGTTATTGACCATGCGCAAACCGTCACAGGTGGGCGCACCTTTGCCTTCATACGCGGCAGGCGGGACGTGATCGTTGCCGGTGGCGAAGGCGATGAAGATGTCACCGCTGTGGTCTTCGTTGCCGCCGCCGCTGCGCGCCAGGCCGAGGCTGGCCCGTTGCGCCAGACGCGTACACTGATGCGGCAGCAGCGGCGCATCGGTGGCCAGGCAGACCACGATCGAACCCATGCCCGGGTGTGGCAGTGCAGCGCGCAGGAACGGTGAATCCACCTGCTCCATGTAACGGCCCACCGGATAACCGTCGACCCGCAACTCGCTGCGAATGCCGTGGTTGGCCTGGACAATCGCCCCCACCGTCCAGCCGCCTTGCGCGCGGCTCAATCGGCGCGACGCGCTGCCGATCCCGCCCTTGAATTCATGGCAGATCATGCCGCTGCCACCACCGACTGCGCCTTCTTCGACGGCACCGTCATGCGCGCAATTCAGTGCCTCGGCGACATGCTCGGGCTTGACGTGAAAACCGTTGATGTCGTTGAGCAGCCCGTCGAATGTCTCCAGCACCACCGGCATGTTCCAGTAGAGACGCCCGTCGTCGGGTTGCTGCTGGCGATCCAGCGCAATCAACGCGTCGCGCACCACGCCGAGGCTGTGGGTATTGGTGAAGGCGATGGGGCTGGTCAGCAGCCCGGCCTCGCGAATCCACTCAAGGCCGGTGGCATCGCCATTGCCGTTGAGCACATGCACCCCGGCGAAACACGGTTGCTGGTTGGTCGAGCCGCGACGCGGTTCGATCACGGTGACGCCGGTGCAGATATCGCGCCCGGCCTCGCTGCGTCCACGCACATTGCTGTGGCCGACGCGCACCCCGGGGACGTCGGTGATGGCGTTGAGCGGGCCGTGTTGCAGTTGGCCGATGCGGATATTGAGGTCACGGGCACGGGGTTTCATCGAATTCAGTCTCTCTAACGTTGCTGGATTGTTCACCGACCCACAAGGGAAATGGTGGTGGGTTTACTGGCCGTTCTTGACCTTGCTCCACACCCGCGTGCGCACCCGCTCGGTGGCTTTGGGCAGCGGTTCAAGGGTGTACAAGGTGGCCATCGCCGCAGCCGACGGATACACCGCCGGGTTATCCCGAGTGGCCTCGGCCACCAGCGGCGTTGCTGCGCGATTGCCGTTTGGATACGACAGATGATCACTGACCGGCGCGATCACTTCCGGGCGCAGCAGGTAGTCGATGAATGCCAGGCCCTGAACGCGGTTCGGCGCGTCCTTGAGCAGCACCAGTGTGTCGAACCACACCGGTGCGCCTTCCTTGGGCAGGCTGTAGGCGATCTTCACGCCGTTGTTCGCCTGCTCGGCATTGATCTTGGCTTCGAGCATCGCCCCGGACCAGCCCACGGCCACGCAGATGTTGCCGTTGGACAGGTCACTGATGAATTTCGACGAGTTGAAATAGGCGATGTGCGGGCGCAGCTTGAGCAGCAGCGCTTCGGCTTTCTGGTAGTCCTCGGGGTGGGTGCTGTTGGGCGGCAGTCCGAGGTAGTGCAGGGCTACCGGGAGCATTTCCGACGGCGAATCGAGCATCGCCACCCCGCACTGGCCGAGTTTGGCGAGGTTCTCTTCCTTGAACACCAGGTCCCAGGAATCCACCGGCGCCTTGTCGCCGAGGGCGGCGCGCACCTTGTCGACGTTGTAGCCGATGCCGTTGGTGCCCCACAGGTACGGCACGGCGTATTGATTGCCGGGGTCGTTGTTGGCCAGTTTGCTCAGCAGGTCGTTGTCCAGATTCTTCCAGCCCGGCAACTGATCGCGCGGCAGCGGGGCGAGTGCGCCGGCCTTGATCAGCGTCGGCAGGCTGTAGTTACTCGCCACCACCACGTCGTAACCGCTGCGGCTGGTCATCAGTTTGCCTTCGAGCACTTCGGCGCTGTCGAAAGTGTCGTAAACCGGTTGAATGCCACTGTCGCGCTTGAAGTCAGCCAGGGTGTTGGGGCCGATGTAGTCGTACCAGTTGTAGACGTGCACGCTCGGTGCGTCGGCGGCACTGGCGGCGGACACGCCGCCGATACAGGCGAGCAGGCTCAGGTGGATGCCCAAGTTGATATAGCCACGACGACAACGCATGATGCGGCACTCCTGGCCTGCGGCAGGCCGGTGATGATCGGGAGTGCTCAGCCTATCGGGCCGATCACGTCTGACCCATTCCCATCATGGGTTACTCAAAAGGGGTAGTGCGTGGACGCGTTGTTGCGGGAGTTGCCGGTGCATCAAGGTCTGGCGCGGGTGTTTGCCACGGTCGGGCAGGACGCTTTCTGGCGCGCGCTGGTGGACACGCTGCGGCTGCTGGTGCCGCTGGACAACGCGCTGGTGGCGTTGATGCAGGCGGGGCAGGCGCCGCGGTTGCTGATCGATTTCGACAGCAAGGGTCGCGCCGATGAGCAGGAGGAACTGGCCAGCTACAGCGCCGGGATGTACCTGCTCGATCCGTTCTATCAAACCGCCTCGACCGGCATTGCCGACGGCTTGCACAGCCTGGCTTCGGTGGCGCCGGACCAGTTTCTGCACAGCGAGTATTACCAGAGTTATTTCCGTTCGGTGGTGGGCGAAGACGAGTTGCAGTTCATGATCAACGTCGAGGGCGGCGTACTGGGCCTGTCACTCGGGCGCTCGATGGCGTTCGACCTGACCGAGCAGGGGCGCTTGCTGTGCGCGCGCGACTGGGTGCTGGCCGCGATGCGTCGCCATATGCAGTTGCTGCCGCCGCAAGGGGCGGGCGCTGAACCCGTGGCGGGAGACCTGGCGACCTTGCTCGACCGCTTCGATGCACGCCTGACCGCCCGTGAAGTCGACACTGCGCGGCTGATTCTGCAGGGCTTTTCCAGCAAGGCCATTGCCCAGCAGATGGGCATTTCACCGGAGACGGTGAAAGTCCATCGGCGCAATCTCTATCACAAACTCAATGTAAACGGGCATGGCGAGCTGTTTGCGCTGGTGCTGCGCCCCCCGACTGCCTGACCCACCACAAATCCCCCCTTGTAGGAGTGAGCCTGCTCGCGACAGCGGTGGGTCAGTCAACATTTTCATCAACTGACAGAACGCTATCGCGAGCAGGCTCACTCCTACAGGGGATTTGCGCTGTGTCAGTCGAGGCGTTTGAAGACCAGGGCTTTCAGGCCGCTCTGCGGATCGACATCCGGAAACTCAGGCGGATTCTCCAGCCGTTGTTCGAAGCGCAAGCTCGGCGCTTCCTGAGTCACGCCATCAATCAGAAAGTCCGAGCCAAACGACGGATCATTCATGCACGCCAGCACCGTGCCGTTCGCTGTCAGTAATTCCGGCAAGCGGCGCAGCACCCGCTGGTAATCCTTGGTCAGCAGAAAGCTGCCTTTCTGGAACGACGGCGGGTCGATGATCACCAGGTCGTACGGGCCGCTGTTGATCACCTTGCCCCAGGACTTGAACAGGTCGTGGCCGAGAAAGCTCACCTTGCTCAGGTCATGCCCGTTCAACCGGTGATTGTCGCGGCCACGGCTCAGGGCTGCGCGGGACATGTCGAGGTTGACCACATGGCTGGCGCCGCCTTCGATCGCCGCCACGGAAAACCCGCAGGTGTAGGCGAACAGGTTCAGTACGCGTTTGCCCGCGGCCTGCTCGCGCACCCAGTTGCGTCCGAAGCGCATGTCGAGAAACAGCCCGGCGTTCTGTTTGCGGCCCAGGTCGACGCGGTACTGCAAGCCGCCCTCGACGATGCTCATCTCGTCGATCTCGTTGCCCAGCAGCCATTCGGCGGTGCTTTGCGGCAGGTAACGGTGTTGCAGCAGCAAAGTGTGCGCGCCGCACTGTTGCCATTCGGTCGAGGCGCTGATGTCGAGCAGCAAGTGCTTGAGCGCTTCGAGCTGCTCCGGCACCGGTTCCTTGAACAGCGAGACCAGCACCACGCCTTGCAGCCAGTCCACCGTCAGTTGTTCCAGCCCCGGCCAGCAACGTCCGCGTCCATGGAACAGGCGGCGGGTTTCGCTCGGTGCCGCGGCGAGTGCAGGCAGCAGATGGGCGCGGAGGGTGGCGAGGGCTTCAGGGTTCATCAGTCATGGTCGGCAAGTAAAAGGGCCGGCATTTTAACCACAAAACCTGCCTGGCGAACGCCGGTCACCCAAGGCCGATCAGCACTGTTAAGAAAAGACCCGTATCAAAAATGAATTTATGCAGGGCGCGCTGCTCATACCAGATAAGCAGCGGATTCGAGCCGCTAAATCGTTAATGCAATTCAGGGAGTGTCAGTTCATGAGTCCAACACCGACGGCGAGCGCGCACCTTCCTGGCGGGTTGATTCTGGTGGTTGAGGACGATCCGTTGATTCTGGAGTTTCTCTGCGAAATTCTTCAGGAGGAAGGTTTTGTGGTCGAACCGCGCACCAGCGCGGATGACGCCAAGCTGTATCTGGAAGAGCACGCGCCGGAAGTGGCCTTGCTGCTGACCGACATCACCATGCCCGGTGAAATCAACGGCGCCGGGCTGGCCAATCTGGTCGGCGAGCGCTGGCCGGACAAACCGGTGATGGTCATGTCCGGTTATGAAACCCCGGAGACATCCGGGGTCAAGCACCCGGTGGCGTTCATCAAGAAGCCCTGGGCCATCGGCCAGTTGCTTGACTGCGTCGACAGCGCGTTCAAGTCCAAGGCCCCGCGACTGCACTGAGGTGTCGGGTCGAATCGTCGGGCAAAAATGCTACATTGCCCGGCCAATCTGCCCCGTCTTGTCAAAGGATGCGACCTTTTGTCTGCTCACGATAACCTCTTTGGTCGCGCGTTCGGCGCGTTCCTGTTCGACATGGACGGCACCGTCCTCAACTCCATTGCCGCTGCCGAGCGGGTCTGGGCCGCGTGGGCTGAACGCCACGGGGTTGATGTCGAGACGTTTTTGCCGACCATTCACGGCGTGCGCGCCATCGATACCATCCGCCGCCTGAACCTGCCGGGGGTGGACGCCGAGGCGCAAGCGGCGTTCATCGCTCAGGCGGAAATCGACGACGTGGAAGGGATTGTGCAGATTCCCGGCGCTGCGGCGTTTCTCGACAGCCTGCCTGCCGAGCGCTGGGCCATGGTGACGTCGGCGCCACGGGATCTGGCGTTGCGGCGCATGGCGGCAGCGGGGATCCCCGAGCCTGCGGTGATGATCACTGCCGAAGATGTGACGGCTGGCAAGCCTGATCCGGCGGGTTATCGTCTGGCGGCGCAACGCCTTGGGCTTGCGCCTTGCGACTGCCTGATTTTCGAAGACGCCACCGTTGGCATCCAGGCCGCTGAAGCGGCGGGCGCAGCGCTGATGATCATCACCACCACGCACCAGCATCCCCTCGAAACCACGCACGCGACCCTCGACAGTTACGAGTCGCTCAGCATCACCGTTGACGGCAAAGGCCAACTGCACCTGCAAATAACCTGAAACAACGCGATTCATTGTGGGAGCGGGCTTGCTCGCGAAAGCGATGGATCAGTCGACACCACTTGTAACTGACAGACCGCATTCGCGAGCAAGCCCGCTCCCACACTGGATCTATGTCGGGCCGTGAAACGGTGTTCACAATCAAACACTGTGGGAGATGTGACGGCTGGCAAGCCTGATCCGGCGGGTTATCGTCTGGCGGCGCAACGCCTTGGGCTTGCGCCTTGCGACTGCCTGATTTTCGAAGACGCCACCGTTGGCATCCAGGCCGCTGAAGCGGCGGGCGCGGCGCTGATGATCATCACCACCACGCACCAGCATCCCCTCGAAACCACGCATGCGACCCTCGACAGTTACGAGTCGCTCAGCATCACCGTTGACGGCAAAGGCCAACTGCACCTGCAAATAACCTGAAACAACGCGATTCATTGTGGGAGCGGGCTTGCTCGCGAAAGCGATGGATCAGTCGACACCACTTGTAACTGACAGACCGCATTCGCGAGCAAGCCCGCTCCCACACTGGATCTATGTGGGTCCGCGAAACGGTGTTCACAATCAAACACTGTGGGAGATGTGACGGCTGGCAAGCCTGATCCGGCGGGTTATCGTCTGGCGGCGCAACGCCTTGGGCTTGCGCCTTGCGACTGCCTGATTTTCGAAGACGCCACCGTTGGCATCCAGGCCGCTGAAGCGGCGGGCGCGGCGCTGATGATCATCACCACCACGCACCAGCATCCCCTCGAAACCACGCACGCGACCCTCGACAGTTACGAGTCGCTCAGCATCACCGTTGACGGCAAAGGCCAACTGCACCTGCAAATAACCTGAAACAACGTGATTCATTGTGGGAGCGGGCTTGCTCGCGAATGCGGTGGATCAGTCGACACCACTTGTAACTGACAGACCGCATTCGCGAGCAAGCCCGCTCCCACACTGGATCTATGTGGGTCCGTGAAATGGTGTTCACAATCAGACACTGCAGGAGCCAGCCTGCTGGAGATGGCGTCAGTAAACCCCCGGCAACAACCGCCAACTGCGCGCGCAATAAGCATCGTACTCAGCGCCAAATTGCCCGCGCAGCAGCGCCTCTTCCGAGTGGATGCGGGCGATCAGCGGGATCAGCGTCAGTGCCGCCAGTATCAACCCGACGCTGGAGCGAAACGCCAGCGCCCAGCCCATCGCGTTGACCACCAGCCCCAGATAGCTTGGGTTGCGCAGGCGCGTGTAAATGCCGTCAGTGACCAGGCGATGCCCCGGTTGAATCGCCACCAGCCCGCTGAAACGTCGGCCCAGCACAAACACCGGCCACAGGCGCAGCGCGCCGCCGACGATAAACAGCAGCGCGCCGAGCCAGCGCACCCCTTCACCGCCGAAGGTCCAGAAGTCGAGGCGGTCGCAATACGCCGGCAGAAACCCGCTGACCACCCCGATCACCGCGAACGCCGGAATCACCCAGCGATTGGCGCGGTCTTCGCGCTCGCCGGAACTCATGTTGACATCGGTGAACAGCGACGCCACCACCATCAACACGGTTGCCAGCGCAATCACCACCAGCGCCCCGTGGGCAAAGAACACCGCCGGCCCGCCAATGCCCCACACCGCAAGCCCCAGGTAGGCGAGGGTGGCGAGCACCGCGACCACGATCATTTGCGCAGACATTTTCATGGTGATCTCTTAACAGGCAGCTGACCCATTCAGTGTAGAACGCCGCTGAACCTGTGGGAGCGGGCATCCTCGCGAGGGCGTCGAGTCAGTCAGGATTAATGCTGGATGTACCGGCCCCTTCGTGAGCAAGCCCACTCCCGCCTTGAGCTTGGCCAGCCCCAAGATCGCCGTCCCGCCGACGATCCCCTGTGGGAGCGGGCATGCTCCGGGCGGCGTTCCGACGACGGCGTCGTATCAATCGCGACCGGACATGCCTTTTGCCAAAGGACCTCAGCAACGCCGGTCGTCGGTCGGCAACGTGTTCACCCAGCCAATATCGCGTCTACGCTGATCCATTCCTTCTATTTGTCCGTGTATTGCCAATCGAAGAGGTGAACCCATGAAAATCGATTTGAGTGGAAAACTGGCCATCGTCAGTGGCAGCACGGGTGGCATTGGTCTGGGCATCAGCCAGTCGCTGGCCGAAGCCGGCGCCACCGTTGTGGTGATCGGTCGGGACACGGCCAAGGTTGAACAGGCGCTGGCGAGCATTCGGCAGAGGGTGCCGGGTGCACAGTTGCGCGGTGTGACGGCTGATCTGGGCACCGCCGAAGGCGCAGAAAAACTGTTCGCCGCCGAACCGCGTGCGGACATTCTGGTGAACAACCTCGGGATCTTCGACGCGGTGGATTTCTTCGACACGCCAGACAGCGAGTGGACACGCTTCTACGAGGTCAACGTGATTTCCGGCGTGCGCCTGTCGCGGCATTACGTGCCGGCGATGGTCGAGCAGGGCTGGGGACGGGTGATTTTCCTGTCGTCGGAGTCCGGTGTGGCGACGCCGGCCGACATGCTCAATTACGGCGTGACCAAAAGCGCCAACCTAGCGGTGTCCCATGGCTTGGCCAAACGTCTGGCTGGCACGGGTGTGACGGTCAATGCGATCCTGCCGGGGCCGACCTTTACCGGTGGAGTGGAACACATGCTCAAGGACGCCGCGGCCGAGTCCGGTCGTAACCTGCGCGAAGAAGCCGACGCCTTTGTGCGCAGGGCTCGCCCGACATCAATCATCCAGCGTGTGGCCGACGTCGCCGAGGTGGCGCATCTGGTCACGTACATCGCGTCGCCGTTTTCTTCGGCCACCACGGGTGCGGCCTTGCGCGTGGATGGCGGCGTCGTCGACAGTATGGCGATCTGAACCCCGAATACTCTGGAGACACGTTTATTTATGGCAACTGCATCAGCAACGATCGACATCCCGGCTTCGGCCGATCAGGTCTGGCAATTAATTGGCGGCTTCAACACGCTGCCGGACTGGCTGCCGTTCATTCCCAACAGTGAACTGAGCGAAGGCGGGCGCGTGCGCACCCTGCAAACCGCCGATGGCGCGGTGGTGATTGAACGACTGCAAGCCTTCGACAACGCCGCCAGGACCTATAGCTATTCGATCGAACAGGCGCCGTTTCCGGCCACCGATTACCTGGCGACGATCAAGGTCGAAGCCCACGGGCAGGGCGCGCGGGTGTCGTGGTCGGGTCGCTTTACCGCCAAAGGCGTGAGCGATGAGGAAGTGGTGGCGCTGTTCAATGGCATCTACCAGGGTGGTCTTGAGGCACTGCGGGCGAACTACCCCGCGTGATGTGACAAAGATCCCCCTATGTGAGCGGCGGTGCGACGATTCGACTTGCTCGCGAATGCGGTGTGTCATCCAAAGGAGATGTCGACTGATCCGACGCATTCGTGAGCAAGCCCACTCCCACAGGGGGGGGCATGTCCTGTCAGGTATTGGCGATCAAACTCTGCCGACAATCCAGCACCAGCTTCGCGCCCCCCAACTCACTGCTGCCCACCTCAAGCGTGAAGCCATGCAGGCTGACAATCGCCGCGACAATTGACAAGCCCAGGCCAAAGCCGCTTTGCGGCTGCCCGCCCTCGGCCCGATAAAAACGCTGGAACACCGCTTCGCGCTCGGCTTCGGGAATCCCCGGTCCGGAATCGTGGACCTCGATCCGCGTATGCCCGCCGTCATTCACACCGCGCAGAATCACCGTGCCGCCGACCGGGGTGAACTTGATCGAGTTGCTCAACAGATTCGCCAGCGCTTCGAACAGCAGCGCCCGGTCACCATTCAAGGGTGGCAGGGTTTCCGGCATGTTCAGCACGAACAGCAGTTCGCCTTCCTCGGCCAGCGGCAGGTAAAACTCATGCAGTTCTTCGAGCAATTTCACCGGATCAAGCTCGATAAAACCTGAGCGGCGCTGACGGTCTTCCAGCTCGGAAATCCGCAGCAATCCGCGAAACCGCGCCATCAGCGTGTCCGCCTCGGCCAGCACCAGATCCAGTTGCGCTGCTTCCTGCGAGCCTTCGCCAGCCTGCTGCTGCATGCGATACAACTGCGCCCGCAAACGCGTCAGCGGCGTGCGCAAGTCATGCGCGATGTTGTCGCACACACCTTTGACTTCATGCATCAGGCGTTCGATGCGATCGAGCATCGCGTTGACGATGGCGGCGAGCATGTCCAGTTCATCGCGGCGGTTGGACAGCGGCAAGCGGTGGGTCAGGTCACCGGCGACGATCGCCTGGGCGCTGTCCTGAATCGCGCGGATGCGGCGCATCGGTCGGCGGCGCAGTAGATGCCAACCGGCAATCCCCGGCAGAATCGTCAGCGACACGCCCCAGAACAACGCATGCAGAATGATCCGCGTCACCGCGAACAGCGAACCGTTGTCGCGCAGCAACACCAGCCAGCGACCGTCACGGGTCTGGGTCGCCACGGCGTCGCAGCTGTCGGCGGGCAGGGTCGGGTCGTCGGAGTCGGCGCAGTCATCCAGCGTGTGGATCTTGCCGTCCAGCGGCAGGCCTTCGGGCAGTTGCTGCAAGGCGCCACCGAGGTACACGCCCTGGGCGTCGAACAGGCCATAGGCGTCGATGCCACGGATGTCGAAGGTCATGCTGGCGGCGAGCGCTTCTTCCAGTTGCTCTCCGCGAAAGTGCGAAAACAGATGCTGGCGTTGCATCAGCGAATGCTTGGCGAGGTTGTCGAGGTAACCGGAAACCTCGAAATACATGACCCCCATGAGGATCGCGCTCCACGCCACGAACAGCGAACTGTACAGCGCCAGCAGACGACTGCTGGAAGAGCGCCAGCCGTCAGACGGGTTCGGCAATGACATAACCCGAGCCCCGTACCGTGCGAATCAACGGGACATTGCCCACCGCGTCGATCTTCTTGCGCAAACGACCGATGTGTACGTCGATCAGGTTGGTGCCCGGGTCGAAGTGATAACCCCAGACTTCTTCGAAAATCATCATTCGCGACAGGATCTGTCCACTGTTGCGCATGAGGAATTCCAGCAGCTTGTATTCGGTCGGCAGCAGCGTCAGCACCTGCTCGGCGCGGCGCGCTTCGTGGCTGATCAAATCCAGCTCGAGGTCGGCGACCTGCAGGGTGGTGGCCTGTGTGGCGACGCTGTTCTGCCGGCGCAGCAGCACTTCCACGCGCGCGGCCATCTCGTCGGTGGCGAACGGCTTGGTCAGGTAATCATCACCGCCGGCGCGCAGGCCGCGCACGCGTTCATCGACATCGGAGAGGGCGCTGATCATCAGAATCGGCGTGGCCACGCCCATGGTGCGCAGGGTGGTGACGATGGCCAGTCCATCGAGTTCCGGCAGCATGCGGTCGAGGGTGATCAGGTCGTAGTTGCCGCTGACGGCACGGTCCAGGCCTTCGCGGCCATTGTCGACCCAATCCACTTCCAGGCCATGGCTGCTGAGTTCGGCAACGATTTCACGGGCAGTCACGGCATCGTCTTCGATGGTCAAAATACGAGTCATAGAGCAGGCCTTGATCGGTTCAAACGGAATGGCAGCATTTTGCCAAGTATTTTCCGTGACGCTTTAAATTAACTTTCATGTTTTAGCTGCGATTTGCCAAGGCTGCGGAATTATTTCCGAGAGCGTTGATATCATCTAGCCATAATTTCCGACAGGAGTGGTTCCGTGCGTACTTCGATTCGCCCCGGCTGGATGCCGATCACCGGTTTGTTGCTGATGCTGCTGAGCACTGCAACCCTGGCCGCCAACACGCCGTGTTCCGGGAAAAAGGGCGGTATCGATCGCTGCGACGGCGATCTGTTTTTGTGCAATGACGGCTCCATCAGTGGCTCGAAGAAAAGTTGCGCGGCGATGTTCGGGATCAAGGGGCAGGCGCGTCCACAGCAGTTTCTGCAAAGTGATGATGGCTGCACCTGCGGTAGCGGCTCGTTCTGCACCGGGCCGCGTGGCGGGGTGTACTGCCTGACGCCAAGCGGAAACAAAAGCTACAAGCGCAAATGACTGCGCTTTGTGCCAATGCATAAAACCCGCTGCTTTCAGTGCATTGTTGCAAATTGCAATGAGTGGAGAAGTTCAGTCTTTTTAACCTGTTGAAATTTAACGATTTATTTAAAGTTGGCAGATGGCACGGTCGCTGCAATTCATCCGTTGACGAGTTGTAACACCATTTTTCATGCCTGGAGCACTACAACAATGAATAGATCCTCTGATGGGTTTTATCCTGCCTTCGAAGGAGAGTCGAGCAACGTGTCAGGCGTGTCCTGGGGCGCGATTTTCGCGGGCGCGGCGGCGGCCGCAGCACTGTCGATGATTCTGGTGCTGCTCGGCTTCGGTTTGGGATTCTCTGCCGTTTCACCCTGGGCCGGGGAGGGCGTCAGCGCCAAGAGCCTGGGGATTTCAACGATTGTCTGGCTGGCGGCAACGCAAATCATCGCGTCGGGTCTGGGTGGCTACATCGCCGGTCGTCTGCGGGTGAAGTGGGCCAACATGCACGGTGATGAAGTGTATTTCCGTGATACTGCCCATGGCTTTCTCGCCTGGTGTGTCGCCACGCTGGTGACCGCCGTTCTGGTGGTCGGCTCGGTCAGCAGTGTCATCAGTGGCGGTGTGCAGGCCGGTGCCAGTGTGGCCGGTGGTGCCGCAGCTGCCGCGACTCAAGCGGCCGGTTCTGCTGCCGCGAACACCAGCAGTGACCAGTACGGTTACTTTGTCGACAGCCTGTTTCGCGATGATCGTCCGGCATCCGTCAGCGATGACGCTGCCCATGGCGCCGTGACCCGGATCTTCGCCCAGAGCCTGGCCAACGGCCAACTCAGCCCTGAAGACCGTACCTACCTGGCGCAACTGGTCGCACAACGGACCAACCTGAGTCAGGCCGATGCCGAGCGTCGTGTCGACGAAGTCTACGCCCGTACCCAGAAAGCCATCGCCGACGCCAAAGTCAAAGCCCAACAGGCTGCCGACACCGCCGCCAAAGTCGCTGCCTGGACTTCGCTGTGGATGTTCATCGCGCTGCTGGCCGGTGCGTTCTTCGCCAGCCTCGCCGCGACCTTCGGCGGTCGTCGCCGGGATGCGGTCGAGTACGTTGAAGTCGAGACCTACGCCACTACCACCACGCTGCCACCCGTTCGTTAAGCAAGGAGAATCACCATGCGCTCATTACTGCTGTTTTTCCTCGGCGTGCCGATCCCGATCATCATCCTGATCGCCCTGTTCGTACACTGATCCCTCTGAGGCGAATGCCTCGGCCGCTTTCACTTCACGGTGGAAGCGGCTTTTTGCTTTCTGGCATCCAACAAGGCGAGAATCGGCGGCTGAAGCGCAGCGCTTCATACCGCGACCCTCTATTTAAGGAAAAGTACGTTGGACAAGAAGGAAATCAAACGTCAGGTGGTGCAGATGCTGGAGGCCGGGCGCTCGAAAACCGAGACCTTCCAGGCGCTGTCCGGTGGCGCGGTCAAGGACAAGGTGCTGGCCTACTGGATTGGCTCCCATCCGGATCCGCAATTGCTTGAGCGTCATGCCGGCAAGATCAAGGTACTGCTCGGGCTGGTTTACGTGCAGGCATTGATCGGGTTGGTCGGCGGCTTTTTGCTGGGGCTGACCATCAGCAGCGGTTTTGCCATCGTCCGGGGATTGCTCGCCGGCGGTGTGCCGCTGCTGTTCGCCTGGGGCTTCTACCGCAACTCGGCGCAGACTTACACCGTCTACATGCTGCTTTCGATCAGCCAGGTGCCACGGCTGTTCAAAGATTACGCCGAAGACCCGGTGGCGGTGATTATCGGCGTAGTGACGACATTGGCCATGGTGTTTTTTGTGGCCTGGGTGAAAAACCTGCTGTTTCCCGACCTCGGCTTCATGGGCTCGAAAAAGATCAAAGGGCAGTTCGTCTTCTCCAACTGAGATCGTTGAACAATCCAACTGCTTTCACTGGCCTGGATCAATATTTCGTCTGGCAACTTCGCCTAACGTAAATGATCCAGGCCTTTGCTGAGGTATGAACTACAGTGCTTCACGCGCATCTTGTTGCGCTGACGAAGTATCCGCGCCGACGCCCCAATCAAAGCAATAAAAGTCGACACGGTGTAGTGCAGCAAGGAGCTGACACCACCTCAACCGAACCTTCACGGATGATTGCAATGCACTGCCTAGAAAGAACTTTCGATATCCAGCCCCTGACCCAGGCGGATATGACCGTCCACATCAACGGCCAAGCGGTGACTGCCGCCATCGGCGAAACCGTCCTCAGCGTTATCCAGTCCCTCGGCGTACGCCAGATCGCGCGCAATGATCATGACCAGATCAGCGGTGCCTACTGCGGCATGGGCGTGTGCCAGTGCTGCCTGGTGAAAATCAACGGCCGCCACAAGCGCCGTGCCTGCCAGACCGTCGTGCGTGACGGCATGCAGATCGAAACCCAGGTCAATCGCGTTGTCGCGCAGGAGGTCGTATGAGCCAGCAACCGGTGATCGTCGGTGGTGGGCCGGCGGGGATGGCGGCGGCCATCGAACTGGCGCGCCACGGGGTGCGTTGCACGTTGCTCGAAGAAGCTTCACGCCTGGGCGGTGTGGTCTATCGCGGGCCGTTGCGCGACGGTGTGCAATTGGATTATCTGGGGCCACGTTATTCCGAGGCACTGGGCAAACTGCACGGTGATTTCCAGGAGCAGGCCGGGCTGATCGACGTACGCCTGAACCATCGCGTGGTCGGTGCCGAAGGCACTCGCGCACTGGTAGTGCTGGATGGCGACGAGCAACTGCACGAAATCCATTACCCGCAGCTGCTGCTGGCCGCTGGTTGTCATGAACGCAGCGTGCCGTTCCCCGGCTGGACACTGCCGGGGGTGATCATGCTCGGCGGCCTGCAACTGCAAATCAAAAGTGGTGTGGTCAAGCCGCGGGGGCCGGTGATCATCGCGGGCACCGGGCCGTTGCTGCCACTGGTGGCGACCCAGTTGCACGCGTCCGGCGTCAAGGTTGCGGGCGTGTATGAAGCCTGCGCGTTCGGCAAGATCGCCCGCGAAAGCCTGGCGCTGCTGAACAAACCGCAGCTGTTCCTCGATGGCCTGAGCATGCTCGCTTACCTGAAACTGCACGGCATCCCGATGAACTACGGCTGGGGCGTGGTCGAAGCGCACGGCGACGCAGAGCTGAAAAGCGTCACGGTGGCACCGTACTCGGCCACCTGGGAGCCGGATCTGACGCGCATCGAACGTTTCGAAGCCCAGACCCTGGCCGTCGGCTACGGTTTCATTCCGCGCACTCAACTCAGTCAGCAAATGGGCCTGGATCACGGTTTCAGTGACGACGGTTACCTGCGCGCCAATTCGAACGACTGGCAGCAAAGCAACGAGCCGCACGTGCACCTGGCTGGCGACATGGGCGGGATTCGCGGCGGTGAAGCGGCGATGCTCGCGGGCAAGATCGCCGCGACCTCGATCCTGCTCCAGCGCGAGATTATCGAAGAAGAGCTGGCGCGGGTGCGACGCGACCGCTTCTTGAGCAAACTGAAAGCCATCGTGCGCTTTCGGGCGGCGGTGGATCGCTACACCGAACGCGGGGTCGGCCAGACTGCGCTGCCGGCCGCTGACACAGTGATCTGCCGTTGCGAACACGCCACTCGCGCCGACATCGATCTGGCGCTGGAGCAGGGCGTGCAAGACATCGCCAGCCTGAAGATGCGCACCCGGGTGAGCATGGGTGATTGTCAGGGGCGGATGTGCGTCGGTTACTGCAGCGATCGCCTGCGCCAGGCCACCGGCCGCAAGGACGTTGGCTGGTTGCGGCCGCGTTTCCCGATCGATCCGATTCCTTTTTCCGCGTTCCAGTCCGTCGGCACGGAGGCCGCTTCCCATGAGTAAGTTCTATGACGTGATCATTGCCGGCGGCGGCGTGATCGGGGCGTCCTGCGCCTATCAATTGTCCAAGCGCCAAGGCCTCAAGGTCGCGCTGATCGACGCCAAGCGCCCAGGCAACGCGACCCGCGCTTCGGCCGGTGGCTTGTGGGCCATCGGCGAGTCGGTGGGGCTGGGCTGCGGGGTGATTTTCTTCCGCATGATGTCGGCCAGCCGCAAGCGCGAAACCCAGGGCGCGGCGGTGGCGGTGGACGCCAGCACGCCGCACATTCTGCCGGAGTCGTTCTTCGATTTCGCCTTGCAGTCCAACGCGCTGTACCCGGCGTTGCACCGTGAGCTGAAAGACAACCACGGGATGGATTTCAAGTTCGAAAAGACCGGGCTGAAATTTGTCATCTATGACGATGAAGACCGGCTCTACGCCGAGCACATCGTCGGCTGCATTCCGCACCTCGCTGATCAGGTGCGCTGGCTTGATCAGGCGGCGCTGCGCGAGGCTGAACCGAGCGTCAGCCACGAGGCCCGTGGTGCGCTGGAGTTTCTCTGCGATCACCAGGTCAGCCCGTTCCGCCTCGCCGATGCCTACATGGAAGGCGCGCGGCAGAATGGCGTGGACATTTACGTCAACACCAACGTCACCGGCGTGCTGCACCACGGCAGCCGTGTGACCGGCGTGCAGACGGCCGAGGAGGGCGTGTTCCACTGCAAGACCTTGATCAACGCCGCCGGTGCCTGGGCAGCAGACTTGAGCGAGTGGGCCACCGGCGTACGCATTCCGGTGAAACCGGTCAAGGGCCAGATCCTGCTGACCGAACGCATGCCGAAGATCCTCAACGGCTGCCTGACCACCAGCGATTGTTACGTGGCGCAGAAGGACAACGGCGAGATCCTGATCGGCAGCACCACCGAAGACAAGGGCTTCGACGTCACGACTACCTATCCGGAAATCGCCGGACTGGTGCAGGGCGCGGTGCGCTGTCTGCCGGAGCTCAAGGACGTCAATCTCAAGCGCACCTGGGCCGGCCTGCGTCCGGGCTCGCCGGATGAACTGCCAATTCTCGGGCCAATGCGTGGGGTGGAGGGTTATCTGAATGCCTGCGGGCACTTTCGCACCGGCATCCTGACCTCGGCGATTACCGGGGTGCTGCTGGACAAACTGGTCAACTACGAAGCGCTGCCACTGGATATCACGCCGTTTCTGGCGGATCGCTTTGAGGTCACACCGGTGAAGCAAGAGCGCGAGCTGGAACTGGCCTGACCTAAGTCCAACACCCTCCCCGTGGGAGCGGGCTTGCTCGCGAATGCACTCTGTCGGTTGCAGCTGCGTTGTCTGACACAGCGCTTTCGCGAGCAGGCTCGCTCCTGCATTGATCAATGTCATACCGATCATTTGCGCACGACACCAACCCCTGTGGGAGCGGGCTTGCTCGCGAATGCACTCTGTCGGTTGCAGCTGCGTTGTCTGACACAGCGCCTTCGCGAGCAGGCTTGCTCCTACATTGATCAATGTCATACCGATCATTTGCGCACGACACCAACCCCCGTGGGAGCGGGCTTGCTCGCGAAGAGGCCGGCACAATCAACATAGCGTCGTCTGACCAGACGCATTCGTGAGCAGGCTCACTCCCACATTGGTTATGTGGTGTTCGGCCATTTTGCGGGTGGACATCAAACCTGTAGGAGTGAGCCTGCTCGCGATAGCGGTCGATTAGTCAGCGCATATGCTGACTGTGCCACCGTCATCGCGAGCAGGCTCGCTCCTACATTGATCAATGTCATACCGATCATTTGCGCACGACACCAACCCCCGTGGGAGCGGGCTTGCTCGCGAATGCAATCTGTCAGTTGCAGCTGTGTTGTCTGACACAGCGCCTTCGCGAGCAGGCTCGCTCCTGCATTGGATTTGTGTGAAGGTCAGGACTGGCGCGATTCCTCTTCCAGCTGATCCGACTCGAACAACCGCGCCAGTTCCGCCCGGGCTTCCTGGGCGGTCTGCAGGACTTTGGCGGCGTCATCGTAGATCGCGTGCTGGGCTTCCAGCACCTGTTCGTCGTGGTGCTTGAAGCGCTTGATCCGCGCATCGGCCTGAGCCTGGGTCAGACCAAGCCCGACCAGAGTGCGACGGCTCATTTCCAGGCTGGAGTAATAGGTTTCTCGAATCGGCTCGGCGCCGACATCGACCAAGCGGTGCACGTGCTGACGGTTACGCGCGCGGGCGATGATCTTCATGTGCGGATACAGCTTGCGCACGATCTCGGCAGTCTTGATGTTGGTCTCCGGATCGTCCGTGGCGATGACAAAATATTCAGCCTCACCCACCTTGGCCGCGTTGAGAATTTCCGGGCGCATCGGGTCACCGTAGAACACCGGCACACCGCCGAAACTGCGCGACAGCTCGATGGTTTCCACCGAGGTGTCCAGCGCCACGAACTTGATGTTCTGCGCCCGCAGAATCCGCGCCACGATCTGACCCATCCGGCCCATGCCTGCGATCACCACCCGTGGAGCCTCGGTGTCGATTTCGCGGAATTTCTCCGGCACCACCACCGGCTGCACTTTCGGGCTGACCAGCCGTGCACAGATCAGCAGCAGCAAGGGCGTCAACGCCATCGACAGGGTGATGGTCAACACCAGCAGGTCATACAGGCGCGGTTCGAACAGGCCCTGATCGCGACCGATCTTGAACACCACAAAGGCAAACTCACCACCGGCCGCGAGCACAATGCCCAGGCGAATCGCACTGACCTTGTTCAGCCCACCGGCCAGGCGCCCGACCACAAACAGCAGTGGCAGTTTCAAGCCGATCAGCAGCAGTGTCAGCCCCAGCACGGTGATCGGTGCACTGAGCAACAGACTCAGGTTCGCACCCATGCCGACACTGATGAAGAACAGCCCCAGCAGCAGACCTTTGAACGGCTCGATCTGCGCTTCCAGTTCATGGCGATATTCCGAGTCCGCCAGCAGCAGGCCGGCGAGGAATGCCCCGAGCGCCATCGACACGCCGACCAGGTCCATCAGCCACGCCGTGCCGATCACCACCAACAACGCGGTGGCGGTGGACACTTCCGGCAGACCGGTTCTCGCCACAATACGAAACACCGGGCGCAACAGATAACGCCCGCCGACCACCACCACGGCGATCCCGCCGAGTACCTGCAAACCATGATTCAGGCCTCCCGCGCTGCTGGTTTCGTGGCCGCCGCCCGCGAGCATCGGCACCAGTGCGATCAGCGGGATCGCGGCGATGTCCTGGAACAGCAGAATCGCAAACGCCAGCCGCCCGTGGGGACTGGTCAGCTCCTTGCGTTCGGCCAGGCTTTGCAGGCCGAACGCGGTCGATGACAGCGCCAGGCCAAGACCAAGCACAATCGCACTGTTAAGCGGTTGACCGAATACGTACAACGCCAGCACGCCGATCACCGCAGCGGTCAGCAGCACCTGTGCCAGCCCGACGCCGAACACTGATTTGCGCATCACCCACAATCGGCGTGGCGACAGTTCCAGGCCGATGATGAACAGCAGCAACACCACGCCCAGTTCCGAGATGTGCGCAACGCTTTGCGGGTTGCCGATCAGGCCGAGCACCGACGGGCCGATGATCACCCCCGCCAGCAGATAACCGAGCACGGCGCCCAGTTGCAGACGTTTGGCCAAGGGCACGGTGAGCACGGCCGCGAACAGAAACACGACAGCGGCTTGTAACAGGTTGCCTTCATGGGGCATGGGGAAACTCCTGACAACGGTACGGCGGGGGCGTCAAGGATAATGGCTGATCCCCCGTCGCACCACAGGGCGCTTGGGCAGGGGATTTTCGATCAATATCATTGCGAAAGCGTGAATGGCTCTGCGCCGATGAGCGTCCGGCAACTTGAAAGTTGTCGCATTGCCATCATCGAGTTAAAGGTGCTCAGGCAGTTATATGGCGATGTAAAGTTATACTTTGGTCTTAAGTGTCCGGTGCGTGATATTGCCGAGCCATTGCGCGTCAACTCGATATTCGCTGGCGATGGACGAAGTTTTGAATTGGCAAGTCAACTGAAGTGCGATCGCCGGTTAATCAGCGGCCTGGACAGCGGATTCGATAATGTAGAGCTTTAAACGCCATTCATTGCTAATTGCCGGTAGCGATTGTGTGAACCAGATAGTTCATGGTTTGCAATTGACCATTAAATGTTTGTTACAACGATTGACAAGGCGAGGGCTCCGAACCTACTATTTTTCACTCAAGATGCTGGCTGCTTATAACGGCCGTCATAAAGCGACCAGGATGGCCGCACGAAGTTTTCATAAGGAATTGAAACTTGTATCTGGATTCCATTGGATCGGAACCTCTGCGATTTCGACTCGATCAGCTCGTTTTCTGTTTTATCCAGAACGTGGCACAAGATCGTGCACAGGCTGAAATCGAGGCGTCATTGTCCCGTCGCCAAATTCATGGCAATCATTCGATAGAGTCCCGGACTGCGGCGGCCTCAGCCGAGTTCATCATTTCAAAAAACCGAAAAAGCCCTGTGCGGCAGCTTGCTCTCCAAGCCGCAGATGAGGCGTTTTTGAACGGTTCATAACGCCAACAACTTCAGTCAAATCGGATCGCCGCGAGCCGTCACGCGCTTATAAAGCCGTCACTCTCGCCTGAGCGAATTCGCCACTCTGAAGTTGTGCCCCCGAGGCGAAAAATATATCTATTGAAAGTAAAGTTTTCATAAGGATTTGAAACTTTGTACCTGAAATTCATGCGGCCTGTTTAAAAAGACTGACTTGACTTGACGAGCTCCCGAGATGTCGCGGAGCCGAGCGAGTGCGTCTTTCTGTGCGGCCAGTCAGGTACTTGTCTCTCCTGAATTTCCGTCGTGTGGCGGTCGAAATTTTTGATGCAACCTCTGCTGTAGTGCGCGAATAAGCATATTTAATGTGAAGTTTTCATAAGGATTTGAAACTGTGTACTTGGATTCCATTGATTCAGAACGTCAACGCCTGCAACCCGACAAACCCGCGAGTGATGTGGCACTGGCTGCATTGTCGCGAATCGAGCAATACGACAGTCGCTCGATGTATTGCCGGGAGCACGCGCAGCCCAACGAACGGATCTTTTTGAGCGGTCAGCAGGCGCTGGTAAGGCTGCTGCTGTCCCAGGCTGAACTTGATCGATCCAACGGCATTCGTACGGCGGGGTTTGTCAGCGGTTATCGCGGCTCACCGCTGGGCGGCGTGGACCGCGAACTGGTCAAGGCCAAGGCTGTTCTGGAAAACGCCAACGTTCGCTTTCTACCGGCGATCAACGAAGATCTGGCGGCCACGGCGCTGATCGGCACCCAGCGCGTGGAAACCGATCCGCAGCGTCTGTATGACGGCGTGTTCGGCATGTGGTACGGCAAGGGGCCGGGGGTCGATCGCTCCGGTGACGCGATCAAGCACGGCAGCTCTTATGGTTCGTCGCCCAACGGTGGCGTGCTGGTGGTCACCGGCGACGATCACGGTTGCGTGTCGTCGTCGATGTCGCATCAATCCGACCGCACACTGATCGCCTGGGGCTTGCCGGTAATTCATCCGGCCGGCCTTGACGACTACGAACGCTGCGGTTTGTGGGGTTGGGCGCTGTCCCGGGTGTCGGGATTGTGGGTGGGGTTCAAGGCCATTACCGAGACGGTCGAGGCGACTACCTCCGTCGAGTCGATCACGCTGCCGACGTTCGTCACCCCGGATATCGATCCGGGGCCGGACGGCTTGCACTGGCGCTGGCCGGATTTGCCAGGCATGCAGATCGAGCGCCGGACCGCGTTCAAGTTCGACGCGGCCCGCGCCTTTGCCCTGGCCAACCCGATCGATACCGCCGTCACCGCGCCAGCCCGGCCAACGCTGGTCATCGCGGCAGTCGGCAAGGCGTATGGCGACGTTCGCCAGGCCTTGCAGCAATGCGGCATCGCCCTCGAACAACTGGAAAACGCCGGCGTCGCGTTGCTCAAGATCAACCTGGTGTATCCGCTGTCGCCGGTGCTGGACGCCTGGACCCAGCGCGCTGACAAGGTGCTGATCATTGAAGAGAAGCAGGCGATCGTCGAAGAACAGCTCAAACAGAAGTACTACAACGCCGCCCACGACCAGCGTGCAGTGATTATCGGCAAAACCGACGAAGACGGCCAACCGCTGATCTCGGATCACGAGGAACTGCGGCCGTCGCGCATCGCCGCATTGCTTCAGCAGCGTCTGCAAGGCCTGGGCATCGACCTGAGCCTTCCGCATTTCTGGCGCATGCCCGGCATCTCGCGGGCTGGCGACTGGATCCGGCGCACGCCTTATCTGTGCTCCGGTTGCCCGCACAACACCTCGACCCAGGTGCCCAAAGGCAGTGAAGCGCGGCTCGGCATCGGTTGTCATGCGATGGCGGCGCGCATGCCGGAACGCTCGACCACCGGCAGCGTGCAGATGGGCGGGGAAGGGGTCGACTGGCTGGGCCAGGCTCCGTTCGTGCAGACCCCGCACATCTTCCAGAACATCGGCGACGGGACCTTTTTCCACTCTGGATTCCTTGCTGTGCGCCAGGCCATCGCAGCCGGTGCGACCATCACCTACAAGTTGCTCTACAACGATGCCGTGGCCATGACCGGTGGTCAGCCTATCGACGGCAAGCTGACGGTGAAGAAAGCCGTTGAGTTGCTCAAGGCTGAAGGCGCACAGCGAATCGTGGTGGTGGCGGATGACCTGCAGCGCTATCAGGCGCATGACAGCCTGCCCCAGGGCATCGAAGTGTTTCACCGTGAAAAACTGGCAGAGGTGCAATTGCAGCTGCGTGACACTCGCGGTGTCAGCGTGCTGATTTTCGATCAGGTCTGCGCGGTCGAAGGGCGCCGTCGCAAGAAGCAATTGCCGGCACCGCTGGTGAAGACTGAAGTGGTGATCAACGAAGCCGTCTGTGAAGGTTGTGGCGACTGCCAGGTCAAATCCAATTGCCTGTCGGTGGTTCCGGTGCAAACGCCGTTCGGCGCCAAGCGTCGCATCGATCCGCACTCGTGCAACACCGATCTGTCGTGCATCAAGGGCTTTTGCCCAAGCTTCGTGACGGTGACCGGCAAACCACGGCAACGGCCGCGCAAACTGGCCGACAGCGTCCAGGTGCTGGCGCGGGCCGAAGCACTGGCGCTGCCGCCAGTGCCGCGCTCGCTCGAGCTGCCGTATGAAATGCTGTTGGCCGGTGTCGGTGGTACGGGTGTGGTGACCGTGGCGCGGGCGATTGCCATGGCTGCTCACCTGGATGGGCGTGCGGTCAGCGTGCTCGACTTCACCGGTTTCGCGCAGAAGGGCGGCGCGGTGTTGAGCCATGTGCGCCTGGCCGGTAATGCCGATGCGCTGCACCAGCACCGCATCGATATCGGCGGTGCCGACCTGCTGCTCGCCGCCGATCTGGTGGTGGCCAGCGAGGACGATGCACTGGTGACGCTGCGGCCGAACAAAACCGTGGTCATTGCCAACAGTGCCCTGACCCAGACCGGCGCGATGTTGCGCAATACCCAGCTGAATATCGAAACCGACGCGATTCAAGCGTTTTTGAAAGAGCAGGTCGGCGCCGAGCACTTCCACAGCCTCGATGCCGGGGAGTTGGCGAACTCGCTGGTCAGCCCGATGCAAGCCAACATGCTGTTGCTCGGTTACGCCTGGCAGAAGGGGACGGTACCGGTGTCGCTGCCCGCGCTGAAAAAGGCCATCGATCTGGCCGGCAGCGCCACCACCAACCATCTGGCCTTTGCCTGGGGCCGACTGTGGGCGCAGGACACAGCTTTTGTCGCACCTTATCTCGATCAGCCGGTGGACGCCGTGTCGACGATTGCGATCCGCGACATCAGCGACATGCGCGGTCGCCGCGAAGGCCTCGAGCAGTTGATCAACAGCCGCAGCGAGTTCCTGACCAGCTACCAGAACGCCGCGTATGCGGCACGTTATCGCAAGGTCATCGAGCAACTGCGGGCACTGCCGGCCGCCGGTGATGACAGCGCACTGACGCAAGCCGTGGCACGCAACCTGTTCAAGCTGATGGCTTACAAGGACGAGTACGAAGTGGCGCGACTGCTCACCGCGCGCAGTTTCACCGACTCGCTGAAGGCCCGGTTCGACGGCGGCATTCGTCTGAAATTCCACTTTGCCTTGCCGCTGCTGCGCAAGAACCAAGAGAGCACCGGCGAGCCGAAAAAGATCGCGTTTTCCGGCTGGATCCTGCCGCTGTTGAAGGTCCTGGCCAAGGGCCGCGTATTGCGCCACACCCGGTTCGACCCGCTGGGTTATTCCGCCGAGCGCCGCGAAGAGCGCCGCCTGCTGAGCGATTACGAGCAAACCCTGCAACGCCTGTTGCCGAAGTTGAACTCGGAGAATCTGTCGGCGTTCGTCACCTGGGCGAATCTGCCGGATTCGATTCGCGGCTACGGTCACGTCAAGGACCGCTCGATGGCGGCGGCACGTCTGCGCGAGAAAGAACTCATCGAACAGATTCTGGCGGACAAGCCGGTCATCCACGGTGTCGAGTCATGGCAGCCATCAACCATCATCGCCAGGCAAATGAGCGCAGAAGAGCGCGACGTGATGGAAGCCTCCTGACGGGAGGCTATCGCCAGCCCCACACCACAAGAAATACAACAATTACCGAGATGAGCTGACCACGATGAATAACGACTGCATTTCGCCCGACCTCCTGCACAAAGGTTCGGCTGACGACGTATTGATTTGCGCCCCTAGAGACGCGCTACCGTTGTATCTGGACGAAACCCTGATTGAGGCCAACGGGCATAACCCGCTGGTGCGCAACTATGCCTTGAGCGCCAACCAGCAGCGGCGCTTCGAGATTGCGCCCGATCTGCAGAAAAAGAGCCGGATGGACGGCGTGGGTGCCGATGATGAATGGAACAAGGTCAGGGCACTACCCTACCAGATCGTCGCCGCGCAGATGGGGGCGGTCCAGGCGAAGGGCGACAACCTGGAGTTTGCCGTTGCCGCCTTGTGCGAATCGATTCCGCCGATCCGCCGCGCCAGTTCGTTTCGCTTCATCAATAACGCCGACAACTACTTCTTCTACCGCAAGGCGCACGAACATGTGCCGGGGACGATGTTCATCGAAGCTGCGCGCCAGGCGGTCTATCACCACCTGTACCACCACACCGACCATGCGCGTGGTGCTGTGACCGTCAGCGTCAATGAGCTGAACTCGAGTTTTTTCGCCTACGCCGAGCTGATGTATCCAATCGAGCTGGTGGTCGACAACATGACCCCGAGCGATGCCACGTCGCCAAAGAAAATCCATCTGCGGGTCGCGTTCTATCAACGCCAGACCTTGTTCGCCACGGTCGACACCAAAGCCACCGTGATCGATATGCCGCTGTTCGAAAAGACACGCAACATCTTCATCTACTCCAACGACTGGTTTGCACCGCTGCAACCGTTGACGCTGGCCTGCACCCTGAGCGACAAGCAGGGCCGCCGCGCCGAGGTGCAGTTGTTGGGCCTGGGTAAAAGCGGCTGCGTGACGACAGCATCGGATCTGCCCGACCCGGTCAGCCTGAATATCGTTTACGACGGCAAATTCAGTTTTACCGCCGGCATCCGCCGCGTCGGGCAGGGCGAGCATTCGTCGTGGGAGTTCGCCGAGGTGGATTTCAATGGCTTGCAGGTGATCAGCGACATGATCAAGCGCGGTTTTATCTACCTCGATGAACCGGCGCTTGCGGCACTGAAGCAATGATCAAGGAAAACCCCGCCTTCAAGGCAGCCACCCAGGCGTTGTATTTCGGCGCGCATGCGGTGGCGAAGAACCGACTGTATTTTTCCTCGCTCGGCATGGATTTGTGTGACGAACACGGCTTCCCGCAGCCGGCGTTTTTTTCGGTCTATCAAGCCTTGATGGACGGTGGTGCCGGCTTTGGTTTTCTCGGTAATGCCAGCGTCGACGCCGATGCGCGCTACAACAGCCGTGGGCTGCGGCTGACCTCGGCGGCTCACGCACAGGCCCTGCGTCCGCTGTTTGAAGCGGCGCGGGCGCGGGGTTTTCCGCTCGGGGTACAACTGCAGCATTACGGGCCGCAGTCTCTGCCGTCGAAGCAGGGGATTATTCTGACCCCCAGCGCCATCGCGTCCCCGACCATCCTCAGTGCGCATCCCGAGGCGCGGGCGATGGCAATGACCGAGGCGCAGATCCAGCGCTGCATCGAGCAGTTCTGTGCCGCCGCGCGCTACGCGCAACAGGCCGGGGCTACGCTGATCCAGTTGCAGGCATCCAACGGTTATCTGATCAGCAGCTTCCTCTCGCCGAAGACCAACCGGCGCGAAGATGACTGGGGTGGCACGCCGCTCAAGCGTGCCAGGCTGTTGCTCGCCATCGTGGCTGGCATCCGCGAGGCCACCGACCACAAGGTCGCGGTCACCGTGCGCCTGGGCATGGACGACGGCCTGGGCGAGGAAGGGCAGCACGCCGCGTTGCTGGGTGATGTCGTCGCCGCGCTGGAGGCCAGTGGGGTCGCGGCCATTACCTGTTCGCTGGGCATCAGCGAGACCTTCCGTTTCTTTTTCAAAAATACCGAACAGGCCCTGGCCATGGCGCGCGCCGGCTGCCGCTATCTGAAGCGTTTCGTGCGGATTCCACTGGGCTTTACCGGCTCGGTCGCGGACGTGGCGCAAGCCGATGAGATCATCGCCAGTGGTGATGCCGATTTCGTCGGGTTCGGCCGCGCCATGCTCGCCGACCAGCGCTTTGTCGCCAAGCAACTGGCGGGCCGAGCGGATCAGGTCAATCGCTGCCGGGGCGATGCCTTTTGTTTCCGCGACAAAAAAGATCCCATGGCCGAGCGCGTTTACTGCTGCGTCAATCCTGACTATCGACGGCCAGAACAACTACAACAGCACTATGAGGAAACCCTGAAATGAACTTCAACGCCAAGATCGCCCTTGTTGTCGGCGGCACACGCGGGATCGGTTTCGATGTCAGCCAGAAGCTGATCGACGCCGGCTGCATCTGCTACATCACCGGGCGCAACGAGGACGATGGCCTGACCGCGCAAAGTCGCCTCGGCGAAAACTGCACGTTCATCCCAAGCGACGTCACCGACGAAGCCTCGGTGATCGAGCTGTTCCGCATCATCAACGACAAACACGGTCGCCTTGATCTGGCTGTCAACAATGCCGGCGTCACCTCCAGGCACGCGCCGATCCGTGACATGGATTTCCCAGACTGGAAACGCGTGCTGGAGATCAATCTGCTGGGCCCGCTGCTGTTGCTCAAGCACGAGACCAACCTGATCTCGAAACACGCCGGCGGCTCGATCGTGAACGTTTCGTCCTGCGCCGGTCTGCTCGGGGTTGCCAAGCAAAGTGCCTACTCCACCAGCAAGGCTGCGCTGAACATGCTCACGCAGGTGTGCGCGATCGAGTGCGCGGAAGAAGCCTTGCCTGAGCGGCATTCGATTCGCGTCAACGCCGTATGCCCCGGCCCGACACTGGGCGGCATGAACTCGGAAGAACGCCTGAAAGCCAACCCGGAATCGACCAAACACAAGCTGCAGGTGACGGCGATGAAGCGTTTCGCCAATCCGGGCGAAATCTCTGCCGCGATCCTGTGGCTGCTGAGCGACGCGTCTTCGTTTGTCACCGGCACCGTGATGCCGGTTGATGGCGGTTTTTCCGCCGGTAAATTCTGATGCACACGGTCAAACGCAACGCCACCACAGGTTCCCGCGAGAAGGGCAAACAGCGGGTGTTCATCACCGGCGTGAGCAGCGGCATCGGCGAGGCGCTGGCGCAGCTGCATCTGCAAAACGGGCACACGGTTTTTGGCACCTCGCGCCGTCAGCCGTATCAGTTGATGGATCATCCGAACTTCCACTTTCGGCCATTCGACCTCTCCCGGCCGAGCGCGATGGGCGAGCTGTTCAAGGACAACTTTGCCACCGTTCTGGAGCAGGGCGTCGACCGGTTTTTCCTCAATGCCGGGGTCAGCGGAAACGTGCCGGGGCGTGGCGGGGAGTTCTCGCTGGATGAGTTGCAGCATGTGCTCAACGTCAACGTGCTGGCGAACAAAGCCATTCTCGATTTGATGCTGTCTGCAGCGCATCGTCCAGCGACCTGCGTGCTGTCAGCCTCGATGGCCGGCGTACGCTTTCGTGCGGGTACGCTGCCGTACAGCCTGTCGAAAGCTGCGCTGAAGGCATTGGGTGGCGTTTATGCCGAGGAAAATCCGGAGATCTTCTTCGCCGTGCTCGGCCTGTGCAACGTCGACACCGGTCTGTCGCGGCAGGTGAGCTTCAGCCAGCGCACCGCTGACTTTCCTGACCTCAAGTCGCTACAGCAACGAGCCTTGGCGCCTGGCTACATGGTCTCGCCCGCGCAACGCGCAATCGACATCCTGGCGATGATCGACGCACCCGACGCCTACGGGATCAAGAGCGGGCTATTTGTCGACATGCGCACGGCGCTGGCCGATCACCAGAAAGCGCACCAGTCATCGTCTCAAGCGTAGTGAGCGCAGGGACCTGCATCAGCCAATAAAGGAATGTTGGAATGTTCAATCAAGTCAAAACGCTGACCGAGTCAGTAGTTCGGCAACAGGATCTGTTGTTGAGTACCCCGATCGATTTGTCCCAGGGCGAAGACAGCCGCCTCTATGGCGTGGACGGCAGTATCGACTCGCTGACGCTGGTGTCAATCATCGTCGATGTCGAGGAAAAGCTGCGCAGCCAGCTGGGCGTTGACGTGCGTCTGGCCGATACCACCGATCTGCCCGAATCCGCCACGCCGTTTGCCACGTTGGGCACGCTGATCGCCTACATCATGGACCGGTTGTCTGCAGCGCAAGCTCAGGCTCAAGCCGTTTGATCGAATCACGGGGTGGGGTATGCAAGTAGCAGCATTTTTGGCTCATCTGAAAAGCGCCGGCAGCCAAATGGCGATCGTCAGCGATGAGGGGCGATTTACCTATGATCAGTTGCACGCGCAAATAAACGCTTATGGTGCGGAGCTGGCGGAAAAGTCCGTCCGCGATTCGTGCGTGCTGCTGGTCGATAACTACAGCTTCAACAGCGTCTGCATGCTGTTCGCATTGTGGCTGCACAACAACGTCGTGGCGCTTTCTGTGCCCAAGGGCGAGGAGCAACTGGCGACGCTGGCCGGCGGCGCGGGCGCGCGGTTTTCGGTGATCGGCGGGGCGCCGGAGTTTGCGCTTATCCCTCACGGCAACCATCAGGTACCGCCCACGGTCGACGGGCTGCTGGCGCGGCATCAGGCCGGGTTCATTGTGTTTTCTTCAGGCTCGACCGGCCCGGCCAAGGGCGTGGTGCACAGCATTGCGCCGTTCTTCGAGCGCTATCTGAGTGCGGAGCACTGCGGCGCGATCCTGGCGTTTCTGCTGTTCGATCATATCGGTGGGCTGGTCACGGTCCTGCAAGCGCTGGCGACGCATGGCACGTTGATTCTGCCCAACGAGCGTTCGCCGCAAGAGGTCGGTCGCTGCATCGAATTGTTCAATGTGCAAACCCTGCACGTGTCGCCGACGCTGCTGAACCTGGCGACGATCACCGGGGTCTTCCAGAAGTGGGACACGACCAGTTTGCAGCGCATCTATTTCGGCTCGGAGCCGAGTTCGCCGGAGGCCATCCAGCGCATTGCCAACGTGATGCCGCAGGTGCAATTGCAGCAGTTGTACGGGATGTCGGAAATCGGTGTGCTGCCGTGCCGCAGCAAGGACGGCGACAGCGCATGGATGAAGATCGAAGACCCGAATTACAGCCTGCGGGTGGTCGACGGCATTCTGCACGTGCGCGGCGCGACCAACATGCTCGGCTACCTGGCGAGCGCTGGCGACCTGTCGAGTGACGGCTACCTGATTACCCATGATCTGGCCGAGGAGCACGAAGGCTACTTTCGGGTCACGGGGCGCGCGGTCGATCTGATCAACGTCGGCGGCAAGAAGGTGTTTCCGTCGCACGTGGAAAGCGTGCTGATGGGCCTGGAAAACGTCTCTGACGTGGTGGTCTACGCACAACCCAACCCATTGCTCGGGCAGATCGTTGCGGCGCGTTTCACGCTGTTCGAGCCGGAAGCGCTGGAGGCGTTCAAGGTCCGCCTGTATCAGCACGTTCGCGGCGTTCTGGCCCCGG
This sequence comes from Pseudomonas sp. P8_229, assembly GCF_034008635.1. NCBI lineage: Bacteria > Pseudomonadati > Pseudomonadota > Gammaproteobacteria > Pseudomonadales > Pseudomonadaceae > Pseudomonas > Pseudomonas sp. P8_229. Next base: position 5,465,665 of record NZ_CP125378.1, read on the forward strand.
AACAACTGCCACGGGTGGTGTCCATTGCCGAGACTCCGCTGTACACCAGCCGCTTCAAGAAAATGCGTCACCCCGGCGTTCTCGCCCAGTCGTGAGACCGGGTTACTCATCACGTTATAAGGAAATGACAAATGGTTGATCTGGTAAAAGTGCGCGCAAGCATCGCTGAAATCCTGTTCATTCCGGTGGCCGAGTTGCACGGCGAAACTGTGCTGGAAAACAGCGACAACTGGGACTCGATGGCGCGAATCGGGATTATCGCGCTGGTGTTCGAACAAGTCGGCGTGAGCGTGTCGGGCGAGGAGATCGAGCGTGTGGTCACGGTGCAGGATCTGTTCGATCTGATCGACCGGAAAATCAAGGACGCCGCATGAGCCTGCTGACCATTGAAGGTGTCGCGATTCGTGCGGTCACGGCGGCGCTGCCTGAGCGCCGTGTCACTGAAGAGGACTTCGCCGAACTGTTCGGCGCCAAGGAAGTCGCGCGCATCGCCAAAAGCACCGGCATTCAGTCGATCCGCGAAACCAGAACCCTGCACACCTCCGACCTGATCATCGCCGCGTGCCGCAACCTGCTCGACCAAGGGCATGCTGTGGCAGCGGACATCGATGGCCTGATCGTGGTGACCCAGACCCCGGATTCATGGGTGCCGGGCGTCGGCTTCGTGGTGCAGCAGGCTCTCGGCCTGCCGCAGCATTGCCTGGTGCTGAATGTCGCCGCTGGCTGCTCCGGCTACATCAGTGCGCTGGTGCAAGCGGGGGCGCTGATTTCGTCCGGCGCCTGCAAGAAGATCCTGCTGTGTACCGGTGACGTGACCACGCGGATCCTCGACGAGCGCGACCGCCACGTGAAAATGCTCTTTGGCGACGCCGCTTCGGCGACCTTGCTGGAACCGGGTGCAGGCAAGTTCGAGTTCATCTGCGGCGCCGACGGCAGCGGCGGTGCGGCGCTGCAGTCCGACATCGCCTATGCCCGGGAAGAGGGCAGTCACGTCTGCGCGACCATTCAGCGTTTGCAGATGGATGGCACGGCGGTGATGAATTTTGCCCTGAGCCGGGTCCCGCAGACCGTCAAGGCTTTGCTTGAAGCCACGGGGTCAAGTCCTGCTGCGCTGGACTTGCTGGTACTGCACCAGGCGAACGAGTTCATGCTCAATTACCTGCGACGGATGATTGGCGTGGCAGCGGAAAAGATGCCGGTCGACATCGATGGCGTCGGCAACACCAGTTCGACCTCGATTCCGATCGTGCTGTCGCGCCATGCTGCGATCGGTACACCGCAGGCCGAGCACGTTGTGCTGTGCGGTTTCGGAGCCGGATTGTCGTGGGGCGCGCTGAAGGCTGACCTGCGTCAGACCATCGCTGTGGCACCCTGTGAGGTACCGGAAAAGACCGCTCTGGCGGACTCGCCGGCGCAGGCAGCAGGTGAGCGTCTGCAGGCTTGATCCAGTCATTGACTGGCGATACGCAGCACCTTTGCGGCGATGCCCGCATCGACCTCAAAGGTGCCGCGCTCTGGTTCACATCGTCTGATCACACGGGACCGCTGATTCATGAATCGCACACTCTGCAACGCACTGGGCATCATCGGGCGCAGGGACAATCTGCTGTGGGAATATCCGTCGCCTTTTCTGCGGTGGTTCCAGTTTCACGAGTGTCACGAATCGGGTGCGATCCGTGCGCAACCCGAGGCCATCATCGCTGCTGTTTGCGCGCTCGACATGCGCGAAGACCGCGTGGTCGATACGCTGCTATCGCTGCGCGAATTACCCGGGAAAATACTGCGCAAGTTCGGCGACCCCGCATTGCAGCAACCATCCGCTCCCTTTGGTTTTGATGCCTTCACGCTCCTTGAACGCACCGCCTCTGAAGTGACCTTCGGTTTGGCGGGACGCTTCTGGCGCCCGGATCTGAAGACGGGCCACATCCCTGACGCTCAAGCTTTCAAGGCATTGGATGACCCGAACGTCGCCAAACTGGTACTGCGCTTTCAGGTCATCGAGCATGCCCAGGACATCTACACTTTGCGCACTGAAACCTTCGTCTATTGCGCCAATACACGCACGAAAATACTGTTCACCCCTTACTGGCTGATGATCCGCCTGGCCAGCGGCTGGATCCGGCGGCGCAACCTGGCTTCGATCCAGCGGCAATTCTCGACGGAGCGCGCGGTGTAAAAGTGCGCATCAATTGGTTACATTGATAGCCTCTGCGAATCAGTCCTTTGCGAGTTCCGCCATGGCCATCAACTTCGACCTCAACGACCTGCAAGCTTTTCGCGCCGTGGTCGAGCAAGGCAGTTTCCGCAAGGCCGCCGACACCGTGCGCCTGTCGCAACCGGCCCTGAGCCGGCGCATCGAAAAGCTCGAAGACGCCCTCGGCGTGAAGCTGTTCGAGCGCACCACGCGCAAGGTCAGCCTGACCCAGGCCGGACGCGGTTTCATGCCCAGCGTCGAGCGCTTGCTGGATGACCTGGACGTGGCGTTGCTGGGCATCAGTGAAGTGGCCTCGACGCGACTGGGGCATGTCACGGTGGCCTGCGTGCCGTCGGCGGCGTATTACTTCATGCCGCGTGTGGTCGCCCGTTATCACCAGCAGTTTCCGCGAATCAAAGTCAAAGTCCTCGATTCCAGCGCCCACGATGTGCTCAGCGCCGTGGTCAACGGCGAGGCGGATTTCGGCTTGAGTTTCATGGGCACTCAGGAGGCGAAAGTCGAATTCGAACCGCTGGTGCAGGAAAGCTACGTGGTTGCCTGTCGCCGCGATCACCCGTTGGCTGGACGCAGCAGCGTGACTTGGGATGAGTTCTATCAGCAGGACTACATCTCGCTGGACAAGACCTCCGGCAACCGTTTCCTTCTCGATCAGGCCTTGAGCAGCGTGGTGCCGCAGCGCCCGAGCATCTGCGAGACGCGGCATGTGACGACCATGATCGGACTGGTGGAAGCAGGGTTGGGCGTGGCGGCTGTGCCGCTGATGGCACTGCCCGGCCCGGATCATCCGATTCTGACGCGGGTGCCGCTGACCGATCCGCAAGTGATGCGCAGTGTCGGCATCATCAAGCGCCGGGGTCGCACGTTGACCCCGGCGGCATTGGAACTGGAGCGGCTGGTGGTGGAAATGAAAGTCCAGCCGCCAACGATCAGCGCTTGACCGAATCCAGCCCGGTGGCCTGTACGTCAGCCTGGGCGGCGGGTGCGGCGAGGTAGTCAAGCAAGGCCTTGGCCTCTTTTGGATGCTGCGCGCTGACCGGAATGCCGGCGGCGAAGCGCGTCACCGACTGCACAGACTCCGGAATCTTGCCGACAAAACTCACCCCCGGCACCGGCAGCAATTCGCTGACCTGCTGGAAGCCCAGTTGATAGTCGCCAGTGGCAACTACCGAGCCGACCGGGATTTTCGGGATCATCTTCGCCTTCGGTTTCAGTTGATCTTCGACGCCAAGCTTCTTGAACAACTGCTGTTCGATGTACACGCCGCTGGCGCTGTCGGAGTAGGCCACCGACTGTGCATCGAGCAGGGTTTTCTTCAGGCCTTCGACGCTGCTGATGTCCGGTTTCGGCGCGCCTTCACGCACCACCAGGCCTATCCGCGAGTCCGCCAGTTCAACCCGCGAGGCCGGGTCGACCTTGCCCTGTTTGATCAGGTCATCGAGGGCGTAGCCGACCATGATCACCACGTCGGCGTGTTCACCGCGTGCGAGACGGTTGGGGATCGCCTCCGGGGCCTTACCCATCGACGGGCCGAGTTGGGTGTCGAGGGTGTTGCCGGTGGCGGCAGCGAATTTCGGACCGAGGATTTTGTACGCGGCGGTGAAGCCGCCCGACGTCATCACGTTCAGCTGTTCAGCGTGTGCCAGGGCGCTGAACGCGAAGAGGGCGACGGCGCTGAGGTTGATCAGTTTTTTCAAGGTGATTGCTCCTTACGCGGCGACCGGTTGCAAACGGCCGCCTGCGCGGCGATAGAGGTACAGCGTGGCGCACAACGCACACAGCGCGCCGACGCTCATCCAGTAACCGGGCGCGGCCTTGTCACTGGTGTACTGGATCAGGAAGGTCGACATCGCCGGGGTGAAGCCACCGAAAATCGCGGTCGCCAGGCTGTAAGCGAGGGAGAAACCGGCCACCCGCACTTCCACCGGCATGATCTCGGTCAGCGCCGGAATCATCGCGCCGTTGTACATGCCGTAGATGAACGAGAGCCACAACAGCGACAGCAACATGTGGCTGAAGCTTGGCGCCTGCACCAGGTACGACAGCGCCGGATACGTGGTGGCCAGGGCCAGCAGCGACATGGTGATCAGCACCGGACGCCGGCCGATACGGTCGGACAACATGCCGCCAATCGGCAGCCAGAAGAAGTTCGACACACCCACCAGCAGCGTCACCAGCAGCGCGTCGGAGGTGCTCAGGTGCAGCACGGTTTTGCCGAAGGTCGGTGCGTATACGGTGATCAGGTAAAACGCGGTGGTGGTCAGCGCGACCATCAACATCCCGCCGAGTACCACACCCCAGTTCTGGCCGAGGGTGCGGAACACTTCGCCTATGCTCGGGCGGTGTTTGCGGGCGGCGAACTCTTCGGTTTCCGCCAGGTTACGGCGCAGCAGGAAGATGAACGGCACGATCAGGCAGCCGACGAAAAACGGAATCCGCCAGCCCCAGTCAGCCACCACGCTTGGCGCCATCCACGCGTTCAGCGCATAGCCCAAAGCAGCGGCGACGATGATCGCCACTTGCTGGCTGGCCGACTGCCAGGCAGTGAAAAAGCCCTTGCGGCCCGGGGTGGCGATCTCCGAGAGATACACCGAAACCCCGCCCAGTTCCGCACCGGCGGAGAACCCCTGCAACAGCCGTCCGATCAACACCAGCGCCGGGGCGAACAGACCGATGGTCTCGTATCCGGGCACCAGCACAATCAGGATCGTGCCACTGGCCATGATCGACAGGGTGACAATCAACCCTTTACGCCGACCGACATCATCGATGTAGGCGCCGAGCACGATGGCACCCAGCGGGCGCATCAGAAAGCCTGCGCCGAACACGGCAAACGTCATCATCAGGGAAGCGAACTCACTGCTCGCCGGGAAGAACACCGCCGCGATCTGCGTGGCGTAGAAGCCGAACAGAAAGAAGTCGAACTGTTCGAGGAAGTTGCCCGAGGTGACCCGGAAAATGGCGCCGGCCCGCGAGCCGCTGTGTGGGATTGAGGCTGTCATAGAAAAGAACTCCACCGCTTTTATGACGTGCGCGACGTGGAAGCGGCGCACGGTTGTTATTGCGGCGGATAGTGGCGCAGGTGTAACTGGATGTTAATTGCATTGTTGGTATGGATTGATGCGCAAAGCGGATCAATCCTCTGAAACACCGCTGCACCTGTGGAAGCGAGCTTGCTCGCGAAAGCGGTGTATCAGGCAATGAAAATGTTGGATGTGCCGGCCTCTTCGCGAGCAAGCCCGCTCCCACAAGTTTGCGGGTTGACTGCAAATCTCGTTCACACCACTGGACCGTGTAGGAGTGAGCCTGCTCGCGATGGCGTTGCGTCAGACGAAGCCAATGCCGGAAGTGCCGACCTCTTCGCGAGCAAGCCCGCTCCCACAAGTTTGCGGGTTGACTGCAAATCTCGTTCACACCACTGGACCGTGTAGGAGTGAGCCTGCTCGCGATGGCGTTGCGTCAGACGAAGCCAATGCCGGAAGTGCCGGCCTCTTCGCGAGCAAGCCCGCTCCCACAAGTTTGCGGGTTGACTGCAAATCTCGTTAACCGCACTGGACCCTGTGGGAGTGAACCTGCTCGCGAAAGCGGTGTATCAGGCAATGAAAATGTTGGATGTGCCGGCCTCTTCGCGAGCAAGCCCGCTCCCACAAGTTTGCGGGTTGACTGCAAATCTCGTTCACACCACTGGACCGTGTAGGAGTGAGCCTGCTCGCGATGGCGTTGCGTCAGACGAAGCCAATGCCGGAAGTGCCGGCCCTTTCGCCTGCACTCTCATTCTTGCTCGTTCCCGTGTCGGGCTCTGTGACCAGAAAGGGTGGCAGCGGGCAGTCGAGCAGATCCGCCACCGCACGAAACAACTCAGCTTCCGCCACGGTGATCACCCCGTCATGCATCACGCAGCGAGTCATGGCATCGAGCAGGGCAGGTCGCTCTTCGGGCATCAGGTGGCGCAGGCGTTTGATGGCGGCTTCGAGCCCCGCGAGCTCTTCCAGTTCGGCAGGCAGCTCTTGCGGCTGTGGGAACGGTAAGCCATCCCAGGCAAAGTTCAGTGCTTGCATTGCTACGGGCTGACTGTGCTGACCCGCGCGGGCCAGAGCGTTCAAAAGAACCAGCAGTTGTTCGGCGCACTGGAACAGGCCGAATTTGAACTGAACGGGTGGTGCACCTTCCACATTACGCTCGACGATGCGCAGCAGCGTCCACTCCAACAGCTCGGTTTCGTTGTCCGCCTCGATCAACAGGTTCAGGTTGCGCTTGACCTTGGCAAAGGTTTTTTTGTCGAGCTGGCGCAAACTTGGAATCGCCAGATCAAGCAATGGCAGGCGTAGGCCGGGATTGAGCTGCGACAGCGGTTCACTCAACAGTTTCAAGGACTCGTACACCGAACTGTCGGTGTTCGACTGCAGTGCATCCAGTTGGATACCCAACAGCGAAGCCGAGCGTGACAGCAGCAGGCCATACACGATGGCCTCGGCGCCTTCGACATTGCGGGCGGCGGCTTTAAGTGGCAGCGGAATGTCTGCCAGCACCCGCCGCGCTTCGATCAAGTGTTCGGTCTGCGGAGCGCCGATGGCCGCAACGGATGCCTGAACTGCATTCAGGTCATATAACACTGCCATGGCTGCGGCCGGCACGCCGCTGAAGGCGTCGGGTACGGGCAGCACAGCGGGGGCCTGCGGCTCGACTTTCGGTGCCGCGATTTTGATGAAGGTGCCATCCCATTGTGCATCGACCCGGCGAATGCGCTCACTCAAGTCCGGGTGGGAAGCCATCAGGTCGAAACTTGAGGTGCCCGAACCGAAATACAGATGACTGTATTCTTCGGCGTGGGCGGCGTTGAGGGTGGCGCCCAACTCATAGCCGCCGATTTTCTTCAGGGCTCCGGCAATGCTCTGTGGGTTGCGGGTGTATTGCACCGCTGTGGCATCAGCCAGAAACTCCCGTTGCCGGCCGATCGCGGCCTTGATCAAGTTGCCGAAATACGTCCCTGCAAAACCTGCAATGCACAGAACAAAACCGATCAGTACCGTCACACCGACAAGCTGGTTGCGACTTGCCGGGGTTTTACGGACACCTTCGGTGCCGCGCAAGATCACGCTGCCCGTCAGCCCGAGTACCAGAATCCCGTGGACGATGGCCACCAGTCGGGTATTCAGGCGCATGTCACCGTTATAGATGTGGCTGAACTCATGAGCGATCACCCCTTGCAACTCTTCACGGGTCAGCAGATTGATTGCACCCTGGGTTACGCCGATGACGGCGTCCTGGGGTGTAAGTCCGGCAGCGAAGGCGTTGATGCCCAAGTCCGGCAGCAAATACACCGAGGGGACGGCGGTGCCTGAGGCGATGGCCATTTCTTCCACCACGTTAAGCAGTCGCTGTTCTTCCAGCGTCTGCGCGCTGTGATTGATCAGGCGACCGTCGAGGCGTCGTGCGATCACTTTCCCGCCGTCGGACAGCTCTGCATATTTCGACAGACTGCCCAGCAGTACGATGCTGACGATCACTCCCGAAACGGTTGCGACCAACAGCCAGTCCAGTTCCAGATCCATCAGGACTTTGCCGTCGCCATCCTCGACTGGAATTGTCATCAGCACGCAAGAGACCGCGATCAGACTGACTACGGCAAAGATCATCAAAAAGATAAGCAGCACGGTGCGGCGCTTCGCTTGGCGCTGTTGTTCAAAAAAATTCATGTCGCCATCCGTTGGCAGGGAGTCAGAACGAAACCTTTGGTGCTTCCTGAATGGCCGCACTATCCGCAAACGTCAGCGGGGATGCGTCAGCGCCGTGGCCGAACAAAGGCGCGAACAACGCTGCCGGGAAACTCTGCTTGAGGGTGTTGTAGGCCATCACCGCATCGTTGTAGGCCTGGCGAGAGAAACTGACTTTGTTCTCGGTGCTGCTCAGTTCTTCACTCAGCTGCTGCATGTTTTGCGAGGCCTTGAGATCCGGATAGGCCTCGACAGTGACATTCAGTCTGCCCATTGCACTGCTCAAAGCGCTGTCAGCCTGACCGAGTTGGGCAATGTTCTGCGCATTGCCCGGCTGCGCCTGGGCCGCCTGAAGACCCGCCACTGCACTGTTGCGTGCGGCAATCACGGCTTCCAGGGTTTCCCGCTCATGGGCCATGTAACCTTTGGCGGTGCTCACCAGATTGGGAATCAGGTCGTAGCGACGTTTGAGTTGTACTTCGAGTTGCGCGAAGGCATTTTTGATCTGGTTGCGTCGAGCGACGAGGGCATTGAAGAGCTTGATGGCATAGAGGGCGAGAAGCCCGACAACGACCAAAACGATAACGAGGGTGCTGTTCACGGTGATGTCCTTGTTCACACGGTGGAATGAGGCGCGGCATCTTAGCGCAAAAGCACACGGTTGAGCCCGGATCCTGTGGGAGCGAGCCTGCTTGCGAAGGCGGCCTGTCTGCCCACTACAATCCCCCGGCCAGCCCAGGCAAAAAACAAGGAATGATTCCGCGACTCCGCAGTCGGAGTTCAGGTATCACATCTCTGAAGGAGGTTCACCGATGAACAGCAAAACCCTAATCGCCAGCCTGGCCCTCGTTGCCGGCATTGCCGGGATCAGCCCACTTGTTCAAGCGGCGCAAACCTCAAGCGAACCTGCCGTCCAGTCCCCGACCAGCGACCGCGAATTGAAGGTCAACGACCGTGCTCCAGACATTTATCAGCGCAGCGAAAAAGCCTTGAAAAACTGGAAACAGAAAGGCTTGAAGGCACCGGTCGAACAGGCGCAGTGGGTGCAAATCAACGACAAGTACGTGATGGTCATGATCACCAACGGCACCATCGTCGAGATGCAACCTGTCGAGCGTTAATCCCCGAACTCAAAGGCCCTGCGCATGCAGCCGTGCAGGGCTCTCACCCCCCAACCGATACTGATTATTCCCACTGCGCTTGGCCTCATACATCGCCAGATCGGCAATGTGCAGTAGCCGATCCATGGTCGGTGCATGATCGGGAAACACCGCCACCCCAAGGCTGGTGCCGATGTGGCGCAGGTCGTTGCCGATGCTGATGGGCGGGGACAGTTCGATGAAGATTTTCTGGCAAATGCTGCGGGCTTCGTCCTGCAGGTTGAGGCTCGGTGCCAGGCCTTGCAGGATCACCACGAACTCATCGCCGCCGATGCGCGCGACGGTGTCGGTGGCGCGCAGGATGCGTTTGAGGCGGGTGGCGGTGGTGATCAGCACACGATCGCCGGTGGCGTGGCCGTAGTGGTCGTTGATGTTTTTGAAGCCGTTGAGGTCGACGAACACCAGCGCCACTCGGGTATTGGTTTGTCGCGCCTGATCCAGTGCTTCGGACAAGCGTTCTTCCAGCACCAGGCGATTGGGTAAACCGGTCAGCGGGTCGTAGTGGGCGAGGTGTTGGAGATAACTGGCCGAGGCTTTTTCTTCGGTGATGTCGCGCACTACCCCCATCATTTTGATGACTGCGTCGTGGTCGTTGCGCACCACGTTGCCGGTCTCGCGCAGCCAGCGAATCGTGCCGTCGGGCCAGACCACGCGGTATTCCTCATCATGGTTTTCGCCGGTCTCCAGGCAACGCAGTTCACCTTCGCGCACACGTAGGCGGTCGTCTGGATGCACGCAGGAACAGAACAGCGCATAGGACGGCGTGATCTCGCCGATCTTGAACCCGAACATGCCGTAGATCGCGTCTGACCAGTACAGCCGATCGGTGTCGACTTCCCAATCCCAGGTGCCAATCCGCGCAAAGTACTGACTGCGTTTGAAACGCTCGGCGTCGTTGTCCTGATGGATGCTTCTGCCTTCAGCGGCGCGGGTCAGCAGTTCTCGGAATTCAGCCAACTGACGGCGCAAATCGCGTTCGCGCAAAACCAGTACGACAATCACGGCAAGCATGACAATGCCAATGGCAAGGCTGACCCAGAGTTGAATCATTGGGGCTTTGCCAGCATGACGAGAGGATCCGTGAAGTAATGGCGGTTGGCTATGTTAATGCTTCGTCACTCACTTCGGATACAGCGTTGATCTGCGTTTGCGGGTTGCCAATCATCGCCAATTCTGGGAAAACGGCCGCCAGCTGAACAATAGAGTGAATGTCATGAATGATGAACTGCAGGTAATTGATCTCCAGGTGGGCGAGGGCAAGGCCGCCGTCAAAGGCGCGCTGATCACCACCCATTACACCGGTTGGCTGGAAGACGGCAGCGAGTTCGATTCTTCCCACAGCCGTGGCAAACCCTTTCAGTGCGTGATTGGCACCGGCCGGGTGATCAAGGGCTGGGATCAGGGACTCATGGGCATGCAGGTGGGCGGCAAGCGCAAGCTGCTGGTGCCGGCGCATCTGGGTTATGGCGAGCGGACAATGGGCAAGATCCCGCCGAATTCGAATCTGCTGTTCGAGATCGAGTTGCTGGAGGTTTTGACGCGGGAGGATTGAGGGCGGTGGGATAGGAGCTTGATTGGACTCAGCGGTAGCGTACGGCACGATGCTTCCATCCATTACAACAGGAGTGACGGCAATGAAGGATATTGTGATTACGGTAGTCGATTTTTCTTTGCGTGGATTGGAATCCTTGTTGCAACAGCCGTAGGGTATTTCCTCATGAAGGGTAACCTTGAATATTTGGGCGCCTTAATCGGCTTCGCGGTTGGCTGCCTGGGTTCTGGCTTGTTGTTTGTCCTTTCCGCGATCCATAGGGATCTGCAAACAATCCGAGATATCGCCGTCATGCAATCCAAAGGATGCCCCCCCCTGTGCAGCGACAAGCTTGGTCTACTCATGCTTTCAGGTAATGTCTGTCAACACGGCGAGGGGAGTGCAGCTAGAACATTGCGGGAGACGCAGAAAGACCTTTGGGCTGTGCCCGGGCCTTTACTCGAAGACTATTTCGGTAAACTTCCAGTATCCGACATCCAGCTCCCGGTTGAGCTGCTCCGCTCGTTGGTACACGCTGTTGTATTGTTCTGGCGAGAGGTCGAGCGTCATGGCTTGAAAACCATCATGGCAAGTGATGAGGTTGAGGCCCGCCTAACGAATCACGTTCGTGTTTGAGCGGTTTTTACATGTCAACTCTTGAAGCCCGGCAGTCCATTAGCATGGCAATAGTTGTCTACAGTGCGCGTCACGCCATCTGCTGAATCATCCTCGCCAGCCTCTGGGTAGAACAGCAAGTCGCTTCCTGATGGATGGGGAACAATCTTGTTGAAGTGATCGACAAGCTCACCCCGTTCATCCTCGGTCTTGGCGTCTTCAATCGCCTGAATCAACGACTTGAATTCCTGTTCGGTGTAGTCAGCCAACTGGCTCTTCAATTCCATTACTCAACTCCTCGGTGAATGTCGATATGGCGTCTTGGGGTGACGACATTGATGTTGTCGGTATCGTATACCGCACCACCATCCTTGATTAGTTCGATGTGGTGCAGCTCGAATGCGATTCGCTTTCCTGCATGTCCGGCCCTCGGTGTAACAGGTGCCAGACCATTTAGCATGCCTTTGAGATTACGTTCGTTGAATTGCTGACTTAGCTCTGGGTCTTTGGCTACAAACTCCCAGAAGGTTTGTCGGAAAGTGTCGAAGTCCTTGAATTCCCGTCCCCTCAGTTGGTCTGCGATCTGTGAGGGAACAGGCACGCCAAGCCCCACACCAGTGCCTGCAAGCCAGATTCCTACTACGTCCTGCCCTTGGCCTGTAACAGTGCCTGGCTTTCGACGGACGTTCATCACGATGTAAAGCGGCTGCACTCCCGAGTCAGCAGGGAATACCAGAATGAAGTCTTTGTATTCGGGCGGGTAGATCGGGTTGACGATGATGCTATCCGCTTTTTCGGACGGCGGATAAACCCAGATCTGCGGGACTTGAGGTGCACCCTCTAACGGTGGGATTCCTGATGTGCTGGACGGGTCAACGGCTGGCGTCCATATCAGGGTTACACCATCGCCAAAGTCTGCCACCTGCTGAGAGGCTTGCTCAACGAATTGCACCACCGGAATCATCTCCCAGTCAGTGCGGCTCTGTGTGTTGTACCCGTATCCTTTTAAGGTGCCATCGGCCTGCTGCTCGACATGCAATCGCACACGGGTGCGTCCTTGTTTGAGGGATTGAAGCTGTTCTTCTGTGTACAGGCTGCCATCGCCCAAACTGGAAGGCCACAGCATTGCGACTATTCCTCCGAAGAACCCGGCGACTACACCTGTCGTAAGTGCGCCAGTAGTAGCCCCGGTGGCAGCACCTACACCCGTTGTAGCACTACCACCAGCAACAGCAGCCCCGGCAGTACACAGGCCACCACATGACACGCCAGCAGTTGCAGCACCTGCGCCCAACAGGAGCGTTCCCAGTGCAGTGGGTAGCGCATTACCACTGATTTTCTTTAGGGGAATGTTTCCCTGTGCGTCTGTCTCACTTCCGCCGAGAATGGCAAGCTCGCCAAAATTACCGATCGTTTCAACGGGGATAAACCCGGCTGGTTGCTTGTGGTCGATCACACCGTCTGGAAGATCGCAGCTCTTGGCGAACACGCAGCCCAAGCTGTCTGGTTTGGCGTCTTCTTTGGAGGGGAGGTCTTTGTATTCAGCCCAACGCTGGGCGTGGATATCGACAGGCTCAACGCCGCTATTGCGATAGCCCTTCGGCGGGTTTGGTACGTATCCGCTCACATGAGCTTCCTTGTTCGTCCTTGGGGAATTCCGGCCATAGCTGGGACCGCATCGACGTTAGCGGGAAACGCACGCATGACTGTAGGACAAATCCCAAAAAACCATACTGACAGTTCCGTGTCGTTGCTGAGACGCGAAGGATAAACGCTTGGTGCGGGGCTTTGAATGGTGGCTACTGGCTAGGTTGACGATGGAGCAGGGCTGGTAGTCGGAGTCACACAGAATGCCTTAGACCACCTTGCAAGAGTTGGACTTGTTCGCCCCGCTCGTGGTTCTTACGGTCTTCAATATGCAGATCTCACCCCACTGGGCCGGGAGCGCTTCCTTGAGCAGGAATCGCTAGGGGAGGGCTGAGAATCTGTGTTACTTACAAAATACTTGCGATCAGGGACTCATGGGCATGCAGGTGGGCGGCAAGCGCAAGCTGCTGGTGCCGGCGCATCTGGGTTATGGCGAGCGGACAATGGGCAAGATCCCGCCGAATTCGAATCTGCTGTTCGAGATCGAGTTGCTGGAGGTTTTGACGCGGGAGGATTGAGGATCACGCCTTCGCCTCTTGGCCGGTGAACGTGTCGCGCCAGGCCAGCCAGCGGCGCTCCAGCAGCGCAAGCAATCCGTCGCTGAGTTTGCCGAGCAGGGCGAGCACGATGATTGCCGCCAGCACGATGTCCGGCCGCGAAGTTTCACGTCCGTCGCTGAGCAGATAACCCAGGCCCTTGGTCGCAGCGATCAGCTCGGCGGCCACCAGAAACATCCATGCCAGGCTCATGCCGCTGCGCAACCCGGTGAACAGGCCGGGGAGGGCGGCGGGCAACAGAATCCGCCGAACCAATTGCCAGCGGCTGAAGCCATAGATGTGCCCGACCTCCACCAGTTTGCGATCGATGTTGCGAATTGCCGCGACCACGTTGACGTACACCGGAAAGAACGCACCGATGGCGATCAGCACGATTTTCGACGTTTCATCGATGCCCAGCCACAGCAGCAACAGCGGCACCCAGGCCAGACTCGGAATCGAGCGCAGGGCGGCGAACGTCGGTTCCAGATACGCCTCGGCCTCGCGGCTCAGGCCGACCCAGGCGGCAAACACCAGCGCCAGGCTGGCGCCAATCGCAAACCCGAGCAATACGCGAATCAGGCTGGCGCCGATGTGTTTCCACAAGGCCCCTTCGGCGAGGTCGGTGAGGGTCAGGGCGATCTCGCTGGGGGCGGGCATCTGGTAGGACGGCAGCCAGCCGATGCGCACGATGAACTCGAGTGCGACCACGATCAGCAGCGGCAGGGCCAGACCTTTCAAGCGCCGTCGCCACGTTGGGTTGAAGGGGATAGGGCGCGGCCTCGACAAGCTCCGAGGCGCGGGCAGTTCGTTACTGCGAGTGGTCATACGTGGGCTCCGCTCACCGCGAATCCGCGTCGGGCACGGGGTCGCGGGAAGTCTGTTCGATTACTGGCGGGCGACGGCTTGCTGCACGCCACTGTCGAGCAACTGATCGATGACTTGATCGACATTCACTCCACGCCGTACCAATTCCTCGGAGACCAGAATCGGCGCCGCCGCCTTGGATGCCTGCACGTCGTTGGCGGTCAGCTGCGGGTTGCTCAGGTCAGTGCGCGACAGCTGCAGTTTGGCCACGTCCAGCGGCAGGCCGGACTCTTTGGCGAGCAGGGCGGCGAACTCGTCGGGGTTTTTCAACGCCCATTCCCGCGCCTGCTCGTAGGCTTTGATCACGGTGTCGATGGTCTGCGGATGTTCCTTGGCGTACTGCTCGGTGACGCTGACCACGCCATAACTGTTGAACGCCGGGTTGCGGTACAGCAGGCGCGAACCGGCCTGCACCTGGCTGGCGGCCATGTGCGGGTCAAGGCCGGCCCATGCATCGACGTCACCCTTTTCCAGCGCGGTGCGGCCGTCCGGGTGTTGCAGGTGGACCAGTTCCACGTCGTCTTTTTTCAGCCCGGCCTGTTGCAGGCTGCGCAGGGTGAACAGATAAGGATCGGTGCCTTTGGTGGCGGCGATTTTCTTGCCCTTGAGGTCGGCGACACTCTGGTACGGCGAATCCTTGCGCACCACCAATGCGGTCCATTCGGCGCGGCTGTAGACATAGACCGATTTGATCGGGCTGCCGTTGGCGCGGCTCAGCACGGCGGCGAGGCTGGCGCTGGAGGCGAAATCGACGCCGCCGCTGTTCAGATATTCCAGCGAACGGTTACTGCCCTGGCTGAGCACCCAACTGACTGTGGTCTGCGGCAGGGCTTTTTCGAGGAAGCCGAAATGCTTGAGCACCAGGCTCACGGGTGAGTAGTAGGCGTAATCCAGATGAACCTCGGCGGGCGCGGTTTCTGCAGCGTGGGCCAGCGGTTGCAGGCTCAGTGCCATGGCGCTGGCGACCAGCAGCGTTTTGAGTCGGGAAAGCGGTAAGAACGATGTCATGGGGCGCTCCGGCAAAGGCACTGTTTTTATGTCAAAAAAGATATTTTTATCGAATGCTTCCTGCATGAATGGAATATTGCAGGCTCTGTGCCATGTGCGCCGAAGCCCGTGTTTACGGGAGTTGGAGCAGATTTCACGGTGTGAAACTGTTGCCGGAACAACAGTGTGCCAAGGCACTGTTGCGCAGCGAACAGTGAGTATTCAGGGTGCTGAGCTTATGCATTAATCGAATTTAAAAGTGCTCAATCAAGAGCGTTATGGTCTATGCAAAATCCCATTGCAGGACCCGCCATGAAGCGCTTCCGATTCCTCCGCACCACATTGATTGCTGGACTGTTCGCCGCACCATTTTCCTACGCCGCTGAGCCCTTGGTTCTGCACGTCGGTGATCAGAACTACTACAACATCCGCGCCTCGATAGAAGCCTCCGGTGTATTGAAAGACGCGCCTTACCGCGTCGACTGGAAGCATTTCCAGGCTGCGGCACCATTGGCCGAGGCGTTGCAGACCGGGTCGCTGGATCTGGGCTTTCTCGGGGATTCCGGTTTCCTGTTTCTCGCCGCCAAACAGGCACCGGTGAAATTGATCGGTGTGTCGCGGCAGAACCCGGACACCATCGCGCTGCTGGTGCCGAAAGATTCACCGGTGAAAACCATCGCCGATCTGAAGGACAAGAAGGTCGCTTACTGGCCCGGGGCCTGGAGCCAACAATTGACCTTGCGGGCGCTGGAGCAGGGCGGTCTGCCGGAAAATTACGTCGACTTCGTCAAGTTGATGCCGATCGATGCGGCGGCTGCGTTGCCACAGGGCAGCATCGACGCGTTCCCGGTGTGGGAACCGTACATCTCCCAACAAATCGTATTTTCTGGCGCGCGGCCGATCCTCACCGCGAAAAACCTGATGCCGGGCCTCAGCGCCATTGCGGCGTCGGCGCCGTCAATCGACAGCAAACGCGAAGCAATCGCCGATTTTCTCCGGCGTTTGAAGCAGGCTCGGGTCTGGGTCGACAGCCATACCGACGAGTACGCTGACGTGTGGGCGAAGAAGGCCAACCTCGATCAGCAGGTGTCGCGGCACTGGTTGCGTCAGGCGCACATGACGATCGGCCCGGTGGATCAACAGGCCGCAGCCGACCTGCAAAGCACTGCGGATTTCCTGTTCAAGGTCAAGGCATTGCCGTCGCCGCTGGCCACTGCCGGGATCATCGATACCTCGTTTCAACAGGCACTGGCTGACTGAGCGAGCGCCGGAACCAAACCCTGTGTACCCTATCCAAACCTGGCTCGCGAAGTCGGGCGCAGGGATGGATCAGGGCGAGGGAGTTTTGCCAGACGACAACAGGACCGCAATGGTCAGGTGCAAGGCAAAACATGAAATACGCGTTCAACCTTCTCTGTGCAGCGGCCATCGCGCTTGGGCTGGCCGGCTGCATTGCGGCGCCCATCGAGATGACCGCGCAAACCGCAACCCGCCTCAAGGCCCAGGCCCCGGTGCGGTTTCTGCTGACGTTTGATGACGGCCCGAGCGCTTCGAGCTTCTGGAACCCGTCGGCGACGGTGCTCGACAGCCTCAAGACCAACCCGGTGCAACCGGACATCAAGGCGGTGTTCTTCGTCCAGACCCGTGCGCCCCGGGCCGGCAACAGTGAGATCGGGCGCGGCATCATGCGTCGCGAGCACGCCGAAGGACACATCCTGGGGTTCCACACCGCCACCCATTGGCACACCAATCATCGCTTGCTCGACCCACAGGAACTGGAGCAGTCATTGACCAACGGCACGGCGGATATCGCCGCGATCACCGGGGCTGCACCGGTCCTGCTGCGGCCGCCGTTCTGGAATTACGACAAACGCACGTTCGCCGCCTATCAGCAGCACGGTCTGCACGTGTTATTGACCGATCTGAGCGCCAACGACGGCAAGATCTGGGGCTTCAACGCCAGCCCCAGGCGGCGGGCGAACATGCTGCGGCAGCTATCGGAAGTCCGCGAACGGATTGCCCTCGGCGAATTTCCCACCGTGGACGGGGTGATTCCGGTGGTGGTGACCTTTCATGACCTCAACCGCTATACCGCGCGACATACCCGCGAATACCTGCAAATCCTCCTCGACAGTGCCGCAGCCACTGGCGTGAGGCTGGCGGACAAACCGTTTTACGATGATCACGCGGCGCTGGAGAAGGCAGCGCTGGCACGCACGGTTCAGCAAAGTTCGGAGCCGGTGCAGCTACCGGGAATGTGGAACTGGGTCTGGGACCATGACGCGCACTGAGACTGCGTCAGAAGTGTGATCGGGTTGGCAGTTGCCGGGACAGCAGGTCGGCGCAGGCTCATCTATGCTCAACGGGTCGACCGACTCATCGCCTGCGAGGCGTGCGCCCATGCTAGCCATTGCCGACATTTGCCGGATAGTCGAATCCGGCTTTCCGCCACTTGAGTGCGAATGCACCCAAGTGGAGCAAGGACTGTTGCGGATCAAGGTTTACGAACCAGACTCCGGACGGGTCGAGTTGTTGCTCAATGGTGTGTCGCCGGAACACCTGGTGACGATCCGCGATATTTCCAACTTCATCGGCGAATTGCGCACGGAAATGAGCGCCGGACGCCGAGCGTTCGCCGGTTGAAACCTCACAAACGCCGCTGAAATGCCTGCACGATGCGCAGCGTTGCGTCGCTGGTGGGCAGATTCTGCACGGCATCCAGCGGATGCCAGATGCATTCGGTGATCTCGTTTTGCGGGCGCAATTGCTCAAGGTCCGGCACCGAGGCCTCGTAGACATGATGCTGGGTGCTGCCGCTCTGCAACTCCATCAAGTACAACATCTGCTCGGCAGCCAGTGCGGTTTCTTCCTGCAGCTCGCGCGTTGCCGCCCCGACTTTGGTTTCTCCGGGCTCGACCTTGCCGCCGGGCAATGTCCAGCGGCATCTGGGTTTTCGCACCAGGAGAACGTGTCGATCCTGCTCGCAAATGACGGTGGCGCGTACTTTCATCTGTTACCTTTTTGCGGCATGTCACAAAAATGAAATAAAACTGCAATATTCGAGCCGGCCCACGGATTAAAGGTTCCGTCGGGGTTTTGAGCGTCGGATCGAACAGAAAGTGCCAGCACCTTGGCGCATCGCTCTCGCGACACCCGGTCGGCACACCGCTGGCAGCAGGGTGTAAGGTAAAAAGGTAAGGCTGAATCCATCGCTGGCAGAAAAGGAGGTGCCCATGAGCATTCCTGTACTGAACAAGATGCACATGAACGGCTACGACGTACTCAGCGTAAACAATGGCCCATGGCGGGTTTGTACCCAGGGCGACCGGCTTGCGTCGTTTGGTAGCAGAGAAGAGGCGCTGGCTTACGCCGCCGCGTTGCCGGGTTACAAACAACGCTCGGCGCGGGCGCGAAGTCACACCGCAAGTTGAAGTCAATGTAACGAAAGAGCCCCGGTGATTGCCGGGGCTTTTGTTGAGGGGCGGGTGTTGTCAGTGAACTTTGGTTCGACTGATGGAGCGCGTCTTCACTTCTTTGGCATATAGCTGCAGCCGCTCTTCATCGCTTTGCAGCACCTCGCAGGACCTGAGCACGGCTTGGGCATCCGCTTCATTGCCGCTCTTGCGCAGTTGTTCGGCAATGCGTTTGAGGTCGACCGCTGACCATCTCAGATCCGATGCAACAGCCTGCAGGTCGCGCTGAAGTTCGTGTTCGTATTCATTGAGCCGCATGATCACCTCCGGAACATTCTCGGTAGAAAAGAGTAGCCGCATTTTGGGTCGATGATGCACAGCTCGTCTGCCACTGGGCTGAATGGATGTAAATATTTGTCCAAATGCCCCGTTGACGCGGTGCCACGATGGATGTGCACCCAGTTACACGGTACATTCGCTTTTTTTCAGATCAGGGAAACACCATGCGGATATGGATCGGGAGTTTGGCGTTGGCATTGCTGGCAGGTTGCTCATTGCCGGCGTCGCTGGTACCGGGTGAACCGAATCTCAGCAAGACCAGCACCAAGGCGCCTAAAGACTATGCCGCGTGCTTGTTGCCGTTGTGGCAGCAGGACATTCCGAAGACCACGCAGACTTCGATTTCCAACGGCTATCGCATCACTGCACCGAGCATCGTCACTGCTGACGAGATTCTCGACGTCATCAAATACAAGGACGGCAGCCGTGTCTCCCTGTATCAGGGACCGCCGTGGGCCAAGTCCGGGTCGTTGCGCAAATCGGTGCGTGACTGCCTGTAACGCACGGCTTCAGTGACCAAAGCCAGCTACAAAAAAGCAGAAACCGGAGCAACGGTTTCTGCTTTTTTTTGCGTTTTGCGGGGGTTGCTCAGTCTGTAGCCCCCGTCATCTGGATGCTGCCATGCGGCGGTGCCGATGGTGGCGGACAAGGGCGCGGATCTGATTTTGCAGGATGCACAGGTTTAGCGGCTGGCGTACCGCACAAATGGTTACGAAGTAGAACTGCAACGAATAAAAACTCTTATCCCAGCGAGTGGTACAGCACATTTGTCCGCCACAATCGGCTGGTAACTCTGCATTTGACGGATGAAAGGCGATTGTTTGGCTGGCCCGTCGAGTGGCCTTCCGGACCTCTGGAGGGACAGTTCATCATGCTCAATCCAGGCTGGCTGGGGGAGGATGGCGTGGCGCTGCCTTTTGGCGCCGAACTATTAGTGATAGATTCCTCGAAAGTTCAGTGGGTCGAATTCAGTTCTATCGAAGAGGTTTCAACATGAGCGCAAAAGAGCCTACTCCCATGCCGCCCAGCGTCAGACGCCTCTTTTATGGCCCGGACGGCAAACTGCTAGCCAAGCCCCTCGTTAAAGGGCCGAGTGCGCCGCCTCCGCTAAAGCGCCAGTACAGGGATTGACTGAACGCCGCTCATCGAGCGGCGTTTCGTTATGTTTTGCATGTGCGGGGGCACCGATCACAGCGTGTCCACCAACCAATCCCGAAACGCCTTCAGCGACGGCAACGCCTCATTACGCGGCGGATACACCAGGTAATAGCTGCGCCGACTGGTGATCGGTTTCCCCAGTTGCAGCAGCTCGCCGTTTAGCAATTCATCCTCAACCAGAATCCGCGGTACCAGCCCCACGCCGATATTGGCCCGAACCGCCTGAATCAAGTGCGAGGTCATTTCAAAGCTCGGCCCGATGCGCATGCTGCGGTGCGGCAGGCCGTGATGAGTGAACCATTCAGCCCAGGCCTGGGCATTGCTGCTGACATTGAGCAGCAGTTGTCCGGCAATCTGCTGTTCAGCGTCCAGACGTTCGGCTGCCGACAACTGCGCACTGGCGATCACCACCAGTTCTTCGGTGTGCAGCGGCAGGGCGCTCAGCCCCGGCCATTCACCACCACCCACACAGATCGCCGCGTCGATCTCGCTGGTGTCGAAGTCGATCGCTTCGATCCGCGAATGCAAGTGCACGGTCATTCCCGGGTGTGCGGTGTAGAAATCCTTGAGCCGTGGCAGTAGCCATTTCGAGCCAAACGTTGGCAGCGTCGCCAGGCGCAGGCTGTGAATGCCCGAACCAAACGCCATGGCCTGCAAGGTCGCGCTGCGGATCTGCCCGAGGGCTTCGGCCAGTTCGCGCTGATACATGCGCCCGACATCGGTCAGCACCACTTGCCGGCCTTCGCGGCTGAACAGGCGCATGCCGAGCATCTTTTCCAGAATCTGCACCTGACGGCTGACCGCGCTTTGCGTCAGCGACAGTTCGTGGGCGGCACGGGTGTAGCTTTCATGGCGTGCGGCGGCCTCGAAGGCCAGCAACAACGACATGGAAGGGGTGAGGGTTCGCGGATTCATTCGTTTTAGTCATGGATTGTGGGTCGATTTTACGCTTGTCCCGACGGCGTCAAGCAATGAACATAAGCACCATGAGATGGCGGGAGCGTGACGCAATCATTCGTTGCGCACAACTGTTCACCGCCACACGGCCCGATTTTGACCGAGATTTCCTGACCGATGATTGCCCAGCTGTCGCCCGCCACCGCATTGACCGCCGATTACCAGCAGTTCCTCAACGCCCTGAAAGCCAGCGGTTTTCGCGGTGAAATCAGTGCCGATTACGCCAGCCGCGTGGTACTCGCCACGGATAACTCGATCTACCAGCGCCTGCCGCAAGCGGCGGTGTTTCCGATGGACGCCGAGGATGTGGCGCGGGTCGCTCGACTGATCGCCGAGCCGGCTTACCAGAAAGTGGTGATCACCCCGCGTGGCGGCGGCACCGGCACCAACGGCCAGTCGCTGACCGATGGCATCGTTGTCGACCTGTCGCGGCACATGAACCGTATTCTGGAAATCAACGTCGAGCAGCGCTGGGTGCGAGTGCAGGCCGGGGTGGTCAAGGATCAGCTCAACGCCGCGCTGAAGTCCGCCGGGCTGTTCTTCGCTCCGGAGCTGTCGACCTCCAACCGTGCCACCGTCGGCGGCATGATCAACACCGACGCCAGCGGTCAGGGCAGTTGCACCTACGGCAAGACCCGTGACCACGTGCTGGAACTCGACATGATCCTGCACGGCGGCGAGCGCCTGCACGGTGCCGCACTGGCAGAAGATGATCTGGCAGCGCTGTGCGCCCGCGAAGACCGGGTCGGCGAAGTCTACCGTTGCGCGCGGCAGATCATCGATGAGCAGGGCGAACTGATCAAACAACGCTTTCCGGATCTCAACCGCTGCCTGACCGGCTACGACCTGGCGCACCTGCGCGAGGCCGACAATCGCTTCAACCTCAACAGCGTGCTGTGCGGCGCCGAAGGCTCGCTGGGGTTTGTGGTCGAGGCCAGGCTCAACGTACTGCCGATCCCCAAACACACCATGCTGGTGAACATCCGCTACGCCGGGTTCATGGACGCATTGCGTGATGCCCGGGCGCTGATGGCGCTCAAGCCGCTGTCGATTGAAACCGTCGACTCGAAAGTATTGTTGCTGGCGATGCAGGACATCGTCTGGCACGGCGTCGCCGAATACTTCCCGCAAAGCGCTGAACGGCCGACGCTGGGGATCAACCTGGTGGAGTTCTGCGGTGATGATCCTGACGATCTGCAGCGCCGGGTCCTAGCCTTCCTCGAACACTTGAGCAGCGACGCCACGGTTGAACGCCTGGGCCATACGCTGGCGGTCGGGCAGGCGGCGGTGAACAAGGTGTATGGCATGCGCAAACGGGCGGTGGGCCTGCTCGGCAATGTCGCCGGTGAAGCGCGGCCGCAGCCGTTTGTCGAAGACACGGCGGTGCCGCCGCAGCACCTGGCCGAGTACATCGCCGAGCTGCGCGAGCTGCTCGACAGCCACGATTTGCAGTACGGCATGTTCGGCCATGTCGATGCCGGCGTGTTGCATGTACGGCCGATTCTCGACATGAAAGACCCGCAGCAAGCGGCGCTGGTGCGCCCGGTGTCCGATGGCGTGGCAGCGCTGACCCAGCGCTACGGCGGCCTGTTGTGGGGCGAGCACGGCAAAGGCTTGCGTTCGGAATACGCGCCGGCGTTTTTCGGCGAGCTGTACCCGGCGCTGCAAGCATTGAAAGCCGCGTTCGACCCGTTCAACCAGTTCAACCCGGGCAAGATCGCCACCCCGGCCAACAGCGGCGCGACGCTGTTGAAGATCGACGAGGTGACCCTGCGTGGCGAACTGGATCGGCAGATCGACGAGAAAGTCTGGCAAAGCTACGGCGCGGCCCTGCATTGCAACGGCAACGGCGCCTGCTACAACTTCGATCCTGATGACGCCATGTGCCCGTCGTGGAAGGCCACTCGCGAGCGTGCGCAATCGCCCAAGGGCCGCGCATCGCTGATCCGCGAATGGCTACGATTGCAGGGCGAGGCGGGCGTGGATGTGCTGTCCGATGCGATCCGTCGTCCGGGTTTTTTCAGCAACTTGTGGATGCGCTGGCGCAACAGTCGCAGCCAGGGCGCTGACTTTTCCCATGAGGTCTACGACGCCATGGCCGGTTGCCTGGCGTGCAAATCCTGCGCGGGCCAGTGCCCGGTCAAGGTCAATGTGCCGGAGTTCCGTTCGCGCTTTCTCGAGCTGTATCACACTCGTTATCTGCGCCCGGCGCGGGATTATCTGATCGCGTCGTTGGAGTACAGCATCCCGTACATGGCGCGGATTCCGGCGCTGTACAACGGTTTGATGGGCGCCTCGGTTGTCCGCAAGTTGCTGGAGCGCCTCGGCGGCATGGTCGATGTGCCGCTGCTCAGTCGCTTTGATTTCCACGCGGCGTTGCGGCGCTGGAATGTGCAGCCGGCGACGGTTGCCAAACTGTCGGCGCTGACCCCGGCGCAACGCGAGCGCAGTGTGGTGCTGGTGCAGGACGCGTTCACCCGTTACTTCGAGGCGCCGCTGCTGGCGGATCTGCTGGAGCTGATTTCGCGGCTGGGCTATCAGGTGCATCTGGCGCCGTTCAGTGCCAATGGCAAGCCGCTGCATGTGCAGGGCTTCCTATCGGCGTTCAACCGCGCGGCGTTGCGCAATGCGCAGCAACTGCGTGAGCTGGCGGATGTCGGCGTGCCGTTGGTGGGGCTGGACCCGGCGATGACCCTGGTCTATCGCCAGGAATACCTGAAAGTACCCGGCCTGCAGGAATGCCCGGAAGTCGCGCTGGTTCAGGAATGGCTGCTCAAGGTGATGCCAGAGCAGACCGGTACCGACGCGGCCCAGCCATTCCGCCTGCTGGCGCACTGCACCGAAAAAACCAACGCACCGGCCGCCACGCGGCAGTGGGAACAGGTGTTCGAACGGGTCGGGTTGAAACTGGCGACGCAGGCCACCGGTTGCTGTGGCATGTCCGGCACTTATGGCCACGAGGCGCGCAATCGCGAAACCTCGGCGGTGATCTACGAGCAATCCTGGGCCAGGCAGGTTGAGGCGCCGGCCGAACGTGGTGAGGCGCTGGCCACCGGTTATTCGTGCCGCAGTCAGGTCAAGCGCCAGTCGGATCGGGCGTTGCGCCATCCGTTGCAGGTGTTGCTTGAGGTGGTACGTCGCTGAGCGGTTCATCGTCCGGAGCGTTGTCCCAGATCAACCGTGGATCGAAACTCATCGCCGAGAGCATGGTGAACACCACGACCAGGCCGAAGAACAGAATGCCCGGTCGTGGTTCGATATCGCCCAGCGCCTGGAACTTCACCAGCGCCGCGACCAGCGCGACCACCAGCACGTCGAGCATCGACCAATAGCCGATCAGCTCGACGAAACGGAACAGCTTCGAGCGCTCACGGCGCGCCCAGCCACTGTTGCGCTGCACGGTGATCAGCAGCAGCGTCAGGGCGACGAACTTGATCCCCGGCACCGCAATACTGGCGATAAAGATGATCAGGGCGATGTCCCACGCACCACCTTCCCAGAACTCCAGCACGCCGCTCATGATCGTGCTGTCGGCGCCATTGCCGAGCATCACGGTGTTCATCACCGGCAGCAGATTGGCTGGCACGTAAAACGCCAGCGCAGCGAACATGTAGGCCCAGGTGCGGGTCAGGGAGTTGGTCTTGCGCCGATGCAACGGTGCCTCGCAGCGCGGGCATTCGTGCGGCTCGTCGGTCATGTCGCAGGCCAGTCCGCAGCTGTGGCACAGGCACAGGTTGAGTTCGCTGGCGGTCGGTGGTCGCTTCATAGAATGTCCCACAAATCACGAACGTCGCGGCCGGCGATGCGGATCATCATCAGGCTCAACACGGCCAGGGCGAACAGGCCGATGCCCGGCAGCACGTCGAGCAGCCCGGCCAGTTTGAACACTGCCACCATCGCCCCCAGCAGACACACTTCAAGCATGCTCCACGGACGCAGGGTTTCCAGCCAGCGCATGCACAACCTGAACCCCGGCGCGCGTCGCGAGGACAGGGCGAAACTCAGGACCCAGATCAACAGCACCAGCTGAAACGCCGGGGCGATGATGATTGAAATCGCCGCGACCATCGCCATGAACGTGATCGGCCCCTGACTCAACGCCAGCACCGAGTCCCACAGCGTCGCGCTGTTCTTCAGGCCCTTCATGCTGATGCTCATCACCGGGTAGAAGTTGGCGAACAGCCACAGCATGGCTGCGGTGAAGCTCAGGGCCAGGCGCTGCTCGATGGTCAGGCCGTTATAGCGCTGCAGCACGCCACCGCAACGCACGCAGGAGGTTTTCTGGTGTTTGCCGAGCACGACTTTTTCGTACACGCAATCGCAGTGCTCGCAGATGATCAGGTGTTCGGTCTGGGTCATGGACAACGCTCGACAGCAGGCGCAAAGGGCGGAGGGCGCTTGATCACTATAGAAGCCTGACGTGATTGGGCAAATGACGGCGCAAGCTTCATTTTTGAGAACCAGTAGCGTTTGGCTTGGGCTTCGATCGATAATGTTATAGAGTAACGCGAATTTTTCCGGGTGGCGTGCAGTTGCACCCACTCCAGCTCATCCTTTCGATGGCGAAATGTCCATGACGATTGCGTTTGCTCGCACCCCCCCGGCGCCGACCGGTCGCCTGCTGTCCATTGATGCGTTAAGAGGTCTGGTGATCCTGTTCATGCTGCTGGACCATGTGCGTGAGACGTTTCTCCTGCACCGTCAGGTCGGCGACCCGATGGACATTGCCAACACCGAGCCGGCGTTGTTTTTCAGCCGGACGCTGGCGCATCTGTGCGCGCCGGTGTTCGTGTTTCTAACCGGGCTGTCCGCGTGGCTGTTTGGCGAGAAGTACGCGGGCAAGACCGACGTGAGTGCCTTTCTATTCAAGCGCGGGCTGTTTCTGGTGGTGCTGGAATTCACCTTGGTGAACTTCGCGTGGACGTTTCAGTTGCCGCCGAGCGCGATCTATCTGCAGGTAATCTGGGCGATTGGCCTGAGCATGATCGCGTTGTCGCTGCTGGTCTGGCTGCCGCGCTGGCTATTGCTGACGCTGAGCCTGGCGATCATTGCCGGGCATAACCTGCTCGATGGGCTGCATTTCGCGCCGGAGTCGGCACTGCATGTGCCGTGGGCGATCCTGCATGACCGCGGCTGGATCGAGGCCGGTGACAGCTTGCGCTTACGCACCTCGTATCCGCTGTTACCGTGGATCGGTGTGATCGGCTTGGGTTATGCGCTGGGCCCGTGGTTCGCCCGCGTGGCCGATGCGGGGATTCGTCAGCAGTGTCTGTTGCTGGGGGGTGTCGGCGGTCTGCTGGGTTTTGTGGGGCTGCGGCTGCTCAACGGTTACGGCGATAAGCCTTGGGCGTTGCACGACACGACCGTGCAAACGCTGATGTCCTTTTTCAACATCACCAAGTACCCACCATCGCTGCTGTTCATCACCCTGACGTTGAGTGTGGGACTGCTGCTGTTGCGGGTGTTTGAACGGGGGCAGGCACGTCGCTGGATTCGCTGGTTGTGCGTTTTCGGTTCGGCGCCGATGTTTTTCTATCTGCTGCACCTGTATGTGCTGAAGGTGCTGTATCTGATCATCGTGGGGCTGTTCGGCCTTAACCACGGTAGCTATTTCGGCTTCGATTCAGTAGCGGCGATATGGCTGGTATCGGTGCTGTTGGCGCTGGCGCTGTACCCGGCGGTGCGCTGGTTTTCCGCGCTGAAATCGCGGCGTCGCGACATCGCCTGGCTGAAATATCTGTAAGCCCTAGTGGCCACTGCGCTCGCGCGCGAAGTCGATAAAAGCCTTGAGCGGTGCCGGTACATGGCGCCGGCTCGGGTAGTACAGATGCAGCCCCGGATAGTAAGGGCACCAGTCGGCCAAAACCTGAATCAGACGCCCCGACGCCAAGTGTTCGCTGACCATGTCATCGAACACATACGCCAATCCCAGGCCTTGCAGCGCGGGGCCGACCATCAGGCTGACGTCGCCCAGGGTCAGTGGTCCGCTGACCTCGATTTCCCGGGCAATGCCGTCACGTTCGAACTCCCAGCGATACAACGTGCCACTGGGGTAGCGGTGGCGAAGGCACGGCAAGTCGTGCAGATCTTCGGTTTTTTGCGGCGCAGGATGGCGTTCAAGGAATGCCGGCGAAGCGACCACCACCGAACGCATTGCCCGGCCAATCGGCAGCGATACCATGTCGGCCTCCAGTCGATCGCCAAAGCGCACGCCCGCATCAAATCCGCCGGCGACGATATCCAGCAATGCCTCGCTTTCGACCACTTCCATTCGAATGTCCGGATACGCCTGCAAGAACTCGCTGGCAATCGGCAGTAATACCAGTTCGCACGCCTGGCGTCCGCAGGTGATGCGCAGGTTGCCCGTGGGTTTGTCGCGAAAATGGTTGAGGTCTTCCAGTGCGTCGTCGATGTCGCGGAACGCCGGTTTCAACCGCGTGTACAGGCGCTCGCCGGCCTCGGTCAACGCCACGCTGCGGGTGGTGCGATTGAACAGGCGCACCCCGAGGCGATTCTCCAGTGCCTTTACCGAATGGCTCAGGGCTGAGGGTGTGAGGCCAAGTTCGACGGCGGCTTTGCTGAAACTCAAGTGTTGTGCCGTACAGAGGAATACGGAGAGGTCTGCTGCTGAGGGTGATTTCATCTGTGAATGCCTTTCACAAAGTCATGAAAAATTGTTGGGATTATCACATCAGTAACACGGCCTTAAAGTCGCAGCCTGACAATTTTTTATAAAGGATGAGTTCATGACAACTGTCGCTCAATCGCAAGGAGCGCGTAACAAGCTGCTGATTCTCGCGGCCGTCTGCCTGTCGGCACTGGTACTTCCCTTGAGTTTCACCGGTGGCGCGGTGGCGACGCCCGCCATTGGCCGTGATCTGGGCGGCAGCCCCGTTGCCCTGACCTGGATCACCAATGCGTTTATGTTGTCGTTCGGCAGTCTGCTGATGGCGGCGGGGGCACTGGCCGATGTCTATGGGCGTAAACGCCTGTTCACCTTCGGCATGTTGCTGTTCACCGCAGCATCGATTGCCCAGAGCCTGGCACCCTCGGTGTACTGGCTGGATGGGCTGCGTGCGGTGCAGGGCGTGGCCGGTGCTGCGGCGTTGGCCAGCGGTTCAGCGTCGTTGGCGCAGGAGTTCGAAGGCCATGCGCGGACCCGTGCGTACAGCGTGCTCGGCACCACATTCGGCATCGGCCTGGCATTCGGGCCGTTGGTGGCGGGCGCGTTGATCGAGGCGCTCAACTGGCGGGCGATTTTCCTCTTCACCGCGCTGATCGGCGTGATCGCCATGGTCTTCGGCCTGCCACGCATGCGCGAAAGCCGCAACCCGGATGCCATGGGGCTGGATTGGCCGGGCACGATCACCTTCAGCGCGATGCTGGCGTTGTTCACCTTCGGCGTGATTCAGGCCCCGGAAAGCGGTTGGGGCAGTCCGCTGGTGGTCGGTCTGCTGAGTGCTTCGGCATTGTTGCTGGCGTTGTTCGTGACGATCGAAATGCGCGTCAAACACCCGATGCTCGATCTGACCCTGTTTCGTTTTCCGCGCTTCATTGGCGTACAGATGCTGCCGATCGGCACCTGCTTTTGCTACATCGTGCTGGTGGTGATGTTGCCATTGCGCTTTATCGGCGTGGAAGGCTTGAGCGAAATCGACGCCGGCCTGTTGTTGCTGGCGCTGTCGGCGCCAATGCTGGTGGTACCGATGCTGGCGGCGTCGATGACCCGTTTTGTCTCGGCGGGGATCTTGTCGGGGATTGGTTTTCTGATCGCTGCATTGGGGTTGCACGGGGTGAGCCTGTACGACGTCGGCGAGCCGAAATTGGCCTTGGTCATTGCGATGGTGTTGGTCGGGATTGGCACCGGTTTGCCTTGGGGGTTGATGGATGGTCTGTCGGTCAGCGTCGTACCGAAAGAGCGCGCGGGGATGGCGGCGGGGATCTTCAATACCGTGCGAGTGGCGGGTGAGGGCATTGCGCTGGCGGTTGTGGCCGCAGTGCTGACTTCGCTGCTGAATACCGATCTGAGGGGGGCAGTGGCAGGCAGTGTCGATGCGGCGCTGATTGCCGAGACCGCGCACCGGGTCACCACGGGCGACATGGCGCATGCGATCAACACGCTTCCGGGGCTGGCCAATGAGCGTCTGGTGCAGGGTTATGCTTCGGCGTTTCAGTACCTGCTGCACATCCTCACCGTGATCACCCTGGTCTCGGCGGCGGTGGTGCTCGCGCTGTTGAGCAAGAACCGAACGGTCACAGAGTCGCAACAGGCAACGGCTTGACGCCAGACCACAGTGGGAGCGGGCTTGCTCGCGAAGAGGGAAGGTCTATCACTGCAAAAGTGACTGATCCACCGCATTCGCGAGCAAGCCCGCTCCCACAGATTTCGGTGTCGCTCGCAAGGTCGTTGTCAGGCTCCCAACCTGTAGGCGCTGCGGAAGCTGATGTCCCGGGTTATTTGCGATCCAGCCACACCGTCTGCGCGTTGCAGAACTCGCGTACGCCGAAGTGCGACAGTTCACGGCCGAAACCGCTTTTCTTCACGCCGCCGAAGCTCACGCGCGGGTCGCTGGCGGAGTAGCCGTTGATGAACACGCCGCCGGTTTCCAGTTCGCTGGTCAGTTGCTGGGCCAGTTGCACGTTGGCGGTGTAGATCGTCGCGGTCAGGCCGAAGTCGCTGTCGTTGGCCAGGGCGATGGCGTGGGCGCAATCGCGGGCGGTGATGATCGACGCCACCGGGCCGAACAGTTCCTGTTTGAACGAGGTCATGCGGTCGGTAACGTCGGCCAGCACGGTCGGCTCATAGTAGTTACCCGGGCCTTGGGCCTTGCCGCCGCCGAGCAGCAGGGTGGCGCCTTCTTCGAGGGTGTCGCGCACTTGCTGATCGAGTTCGTCACGCAGATCGAAACGCGCCATCGGGCCGATGTAGGTGTCAGCGGACAGTGGATCGCCGACCTTCAGCTTGCGCGTGGCCTCGACGAATTTGCGGGTGAATTCCTCGACCACACCTTCTTCGATGATCAGGCGCTTGGCGGCGGCGCACACCTGGCCGGAGTTCTGGTAACGACCGATAACGGCGGCTTGAACGGCTTCATCGAGGTCAGCGTCGTTGAGCACAATGAACGGGTCGGAACCACCCAGTTCCAGTACACATTTCTTCAGCGCAGCACCCGCTTGGGCGCCGATGGCCATGCCGGCGCGGACGCTGCCAGTCAGGGTCACGGCGGCGATGCGCGGGTCAGCGATGGCGGTCGAAACGCCTTGCGGGGTGACGTTGATCACTTCAAACACGCCATCGGCGAAACCGGCGTGCTTGAAGGCATCACGCAGCAGGTAGGCGCTGCCCATCACGTTCGGCGCATGCTTGAGCACGTAGGTGTTGCCGGCAATCAGCGCCGGCACTGCACCGCGCAGCACTTGCCAGATCGGAAAGTTCCACGGCATCACCGCGAGGATCGGGCCAAGCGGACGGTACTCGATGCGTGCTTTGCCGCCTTCAACCTGGGTCGGCTCGGCGTCGAGCATGGCCGGACCATTTTCGGCGTACCACTCGCAGAGCTTGGCGCATTTTTCGATTTCACCACGGGCCTGGGCGATCGGTTTGCCCATTTCCAGAGTAATCATGGTCGCCATGGCTTCGGCGCTGTCACGCAGCGCACCGGCCAGTGCAGTCAGGGCGCGGGAGCGGTCTTGCAGCGGCTTGCGTTTCCACTTCGAGAAACCGAACGCGGCGCGGGTCAGCGCGGCGTCGAGAGCGTCAGCGGATTCAAAGGCGTAGTGACCGATCTGCTCGCCGGTGGCGGGGTTGATCGAGATGGCGTGGGTCTGGCTGGAAATCGGGCTCATGGCTGGCTCCTGCGAGTTCAGTGGATGGGCCTAGAGTAGGGTGGTGTTTGTTTTCTGGAAACTGAATAATAAAGATCGTTTCTTTCACGATTGGAGAATGACTGTGGATCTGGTGCAGCTGGAAATCTTCAAGGCCGTTGCCGAGCACGGCAGCATCAGCGCCGCCGCGGCGCAGATCCATCGCGTGCCGTCGAACCTGACCACGCGGATCAAACAGCTGGAGCAGGATCTGGGCGTCGATTTGTTCATCCGCGAGAAAAGCCGTCTGCGCTTGTCGCCGGCCGGCTGGAGCTTTCTTGAATACGCCCGGCGCATTCTCGACCTGGTGCAGGAAGCCCGGGCCACCGTGGCGGGTGAAGAGCCGCAGGGCGCATTCCCTCTGGGATCGCTGGAAAGCACGGCGGCGGTGCGTATTCCCGAACTGCTGGCGGCGTACAACCAGTTGCACCCCAAAGTCGACCTGGACCTGTCGACCGGCCCGTCCGGGACGATGATCGACGGCGTGCTCTCCGGGCGCTTGGCAGCGGCGTTCGTCGATGGCCCGGTGCTGCACCCAGCCCTCGAAGGCGTGCCGGCGTTCGAGGAAGAAATGGTCATCATCGCGCCGCTCAATCACGCCCCGGTGCAGCGCGCGGCAGATGTGAATGGCGAAAACATTTATGCGTTCCGCTCCAACTGTTCCTACCGTCACCACTTCGAAAAATGGTTCAGCACCGACGCTGCCGTGCCGGGCAAGATCTTCGAGATGGAGTCGTATCACGGCATGCTCGCTTGCGTCAGTGCCGGGGCCGGGCTGGCGCTGATGCCACGCAAGATGCTGCAGAGCATGCCTGGCAGCGCTACGGTCAGTGTCTGGCCACTGGCGGCGGATTTTCGTTATCTGACGACGTGGCTGGTGTGGCGACGGGGCACGGTGTCGCGTAGCTTGAGCATGTTTGTGCGCTTGCTGGAAGAACGTGGGGTGGTGCGCGCAGAAGAGTAATTGACACGTTGTGTCATGGTTGTATCTTTATCCGCGTTTCGCAATATAAAAAACTATACAGCGTAGCCATGAGGAACAAGGAAATGAGTGCAGCCCTAAGCGGTAAAGAAGCCGTCGGCGAGCGGTTTGTGCTGGAAACGATGCGTCACGCGCAACACCTGACCTGGCAAGCCGTCGACGCCATCGCCAAGGTGATCAAGCCCGGCATGCTTGAATCCGAAGCGCAGGAGCAGGGCAAGCAGATCCTCGCTGAACTGGGCATGGACCGCATCTGGCATCCGCTGCTGATCCGTTTTGGCGCCAACACCTTGAAGACCTTCAAGCAACGCTCCGATGGCGATCCGGTGCTGGGTGAAAACGACATTTTCCTGATCGACATGGGCGTGGTCTGGAAGGGGCACGAGGGTGATGCCGGCGCGACGTTCACCACCGGTTCCGACCCGGAAATGATCGCGTGTGCCGCAGCGGCCAAAGAGCTGTTTGAGCGGGTCGAGGCGTTCTGGCGTCAAGGCGTGTCCGGGGTCGAGCTGTACCGCTATGCCACCGATCAGGCCAGTGCCATGGGCTGGGTGCTGCATCTCGACATCAAGGGCCACCGGGTCAGCGATTTTCCTCACGCGATGTACAAGGGCGGCAATCTCGGCGATTTCGACCAGGCGCCGCATGCCGGTGTGTGGATTCTGGAAATCCAGATCGCCCACCCGCAACGGCCGTTCGGTGCGTTTTATGAAGATCTGCTGATCTGATCTATGGTTGTTCGGCAGCTCTCAAGCGTGACAACAAAGCGCAGCGCTATAGTTGTTTCTACATAGCGCTTACTCCGATGATGCAGGCCGTTTTTCCTAACTCTAAAGTCAAAAAAAGGAAGCCCGTCATGAAAGTCAGCGCACGCAACGTATTCAAAGGTCAAGTCAGTCAGGTTCAAGCCGGTGCGGTCAACGCCGAAGTGGTTCTGACTCTGGCCGGGGGCGAGCAACTGGTTGCCGTCGTGACCATGGAAAGCATCAAGAATCTCGGCATTGCCGTTGGCAAAGAAGCCGTAGCGCTGGTCAAGGCGCCGTGGGTGATGCTGATGACTGAATCCAGCGACATTCGCCTGTCGGCACGCAACTGCCTGAAAGGCAAAGTGCTGAGCGTGACTGACGGCGCGGTCAATGCTGAAGTGGTGATCGAGCTGGCCGGCGGTTCGAAGGTCTATTCGATCGTCACCCGTGATGCCGTTGCCGAGCTCGGTCTGGCCAAGGGTGTCAGCGCCACGGCGGTGATCAAGGCGTCGCATATCATTCTGGGCGTGCCTGCCTGATCTGCTGTTCAGGTCGATAAAAACCTCTGATTCCACAAGCGGGAAATCAGAGGTTTTTTTTCGTCACGGCGTACCGTTTCTGCCGTAGAGCCGGAAGCCTTCGCGTCGACTCAGTCGCTCGTAGTACGCCCTGACAGCGGGATAGTCCGGATGCGCGAGCGGCGTTTCATACCAGCGATTCACCGACAGTCCGATGGGAATGTCGGCGAGAGAGAGCTGCTCGCCGCTGACATAGGCACCGGTCTTCTGCAACTGCCGGTCGAGGATTGCCATGGTGTTTGACCATTGCGCGATGCCGTTAGCCAAAGCAGCGCTGTCCTGATGATCCGGTGATTGGCGCACCAGTGAGACAAACGCATACGACCACGAGCGGTTCAGCTCCGACGCCTGCCAGTCGATCCACTGATCGACCCGCGCCCGGGCTCGCGGCTCGGCGGGGTAGAGGTCTGCGCCGCCATAGGCGCCCGCCAGATAACGAATGATCGTGTTCGATTCCCACAAGGTGAAATCGCCATCCTGAATCACCGGCACCATGGCGCAAGGGTTGAGGGCGAGAAACTCGGGCGTGTCGGTGGGTTTGAAGCCCGAGCCCCAATCCTCATGTGCGAACGGGATCTGCAGTTCGGCGCAGGTCCACAGCACTTTGCGCACGTTGATCGATGACGCCTTGCCCAGTATTCGCAGCATGGGATTCCCTGTCTCGTGGATGCCTGTCGGACCTCAACAAATACCACACTGCAATGCAGAAGGCCCGCGCACGGCGGGCCTTCTTTTGTCATCGGGACACTGTCACAGACTGCCCAGCAGTTTCCCGCCAGTCATCCGCCGACGATAGGCGCTGTCACGATTGGCCAGCCAGAAGTACAGCGGCGAGGTCACCAGCAGGCCCACCAGCCACGACAGATCCGCACCGTCGATGTGTGCCGAGATCGGGCCGACATACAGCGGCGTGTTCATGAACGGGATCTGCACCGCGATGCCGATCGCGTAGGCCAGCAGCGCCTGCGGGTTGTAGCGGCCATAGATGCCGCCGTCGACCTGGAAGATCGACTGGATGTCGTACTGGCCTTTGTGAATGGCGTAGAAGTCGATCAGGTTGATCGCGGTCCACGGCACCAGCACTACCAGCAGCACCAGCACCATGTCGACGAAGTGGCCGATGAAGTCCTTCGAAGCACCGACGGCGGCAAAGCAGCAGGCCAGCAGGACGATGATCGAGATCACCGCGCGGCTTTTGGCGGTGGGGATCCAGCGGTAGGCGAAGGTCTGCACCAGGGTGATCAGCGACAGCACCGCGCCGTACAGATTGAGGGCGTTGTGGCTGATCACGCTGAGCAGGAACAGCACCAGCATCAGTGGACCGATCGAGCCGGTGGCCATTTTTACCGCGTCCATGGTGTCCATGCCCACGGGTGTCGCCAGCACGGCGACGGCACCGAAGATGAACGCCAGACTCGAGCCCAGCGCCGAACCCAGATACGTCGTCCAGAACGTCGACGAGACTTTGACGTCGGCCGGCAAATAACGCGAATAGTCGGACACGTAAGGCGCAAACGCGATCTGCCACAGCGCGGCCAGCGACACGGTGGCGAGCCAGCCGGAGAGGTTGAAGCTGCCCCGGGTGAGGAAATCATCGGTTTGAACATGGGTGAAGATGTAACCGAAACCGACGACGATGCCGATCCCCAGCACCCAGGTGCCGATGCGGTTGAGCACGTGGATGAAGCGGTAGCC
The DNA here is from genome assembly GCF_034008635.1 of Pseudomonas sp. P8_229. Classification (NCBI taxonomy): domain Bacteria; kingdom Pseudomonadati; phylum Pseudomonadota; class Gammaproteobacteria; order Pseudomonadales; family Pseudomonadaceae; genus Pseudomonas; species Pseudomonas sp. P8_229. Next base: position 5,500,666 of record NZ_CP125378.1, read on the forward strand.
GATGATGCCGATGATCCCTGATCCAAGCGCACCGACGACGATGCCGACCGGCACCGGCACGCTATCGACCACGCCATGCAGCGACTTGCCGGCCAGCACGATGTTGGAGGCGAAGAAGCCGATGTACATGACGCCGGCAATCAGCACCACCAGCAGGGCGCCGAGCGAGCCGAACTGCGCGCGGCTCTGGATCATCTGCGGAATACCCATCTGCGGGCCTTGCGCCGAGTGCAGCGCCATCAGCACGCCGCCGACCAGGTGGCCGACCAGAATGGCGACGATGCCCCAGACCAGATTCAAGTGGAACAACTGCACGCCCAGCGCGCCGGTGACGATGGGCAACGGCGCAATGTTGCCGCCGAACCACAGCGTGAACAGATCCCTGACCTTTCCGTGGCGATCTTCGGGGGGCACGTATCCTATCGTGTGTTTTTCAATGAGCGGGGCGGACGTTGTTGCAGAGGTGGACATGACGAACTCCAAGGCAAGGATGAGTACGTGGACGTACTTCGGTAAGCGCCGACACGGACGGCGCATTTCTTGTTGAAGCGATCATGTGCAAAGGCCGGGGATAGATAAATTAGTAAGTTTGTTGTTTCAGACCTTAAAAAATATATGCCCAGGGTGACGCGTAGCTCCGGTATGTTCAGGCTTCACTCTTTTCTGGATTTACATAGTCCTGTGGTGAGGGGATTCATCCCCGATGGACCGCGAAGCGGCCCCTCTGTTGACTTTAAAAACAGGGGCTGCTGCGCACCCCATCGGGGATGAATCCCCTCGCCACAGATAAGTCCCCTCGCCACAAAAGCGTTGTCTTACTTGCAGAGGTTTTATATGGCTGCCTACAACCTGCGCCAGCTCAAATACTTCGTCACCACCGCCGATTGCGGCAGCGTCGCCGAAGCCTCGCGCAAGCTCTATATCGCCCAGCCGTCGGTGTCGACCGCGATCAAGCATCTGGAGGAAAGCTTCGGTGTGCAGCTGTTCATCCGCCATCACGCCCAGGGCGTTTCACTGACGCCCAGCGGTTCGCGTTTCTATCGCAAGGCGCTGGAGTTGCTGCGGGTGGCGCATGAGTTCGAGCAGAACGCGCTGGCCGACAACGACGTGGTCTCGGGGCAGATCGATATCGGCTGTTTCGAAACGGTGGCGCCGCTGTACCTGCCGCGCCTGATCGCCGGTTTCAAGGAGCGCTGGCCGGGGGTGGAGATCCGTATTCGCGATGGCGAACAACAGGAACTGGTGCAGGCACTGACTGCCGGCAGCATCGATGTGGCAATGCTCTTTGAACACGACCTCGACACCACCATCGACACCACGCCGCTGATGCCACCGCAGCAGCCTTACGCCTTGCTGCCAGCCGACCATCGTTTTGCGCAACAGGCGAAAGTCTCGCTGCACGATCTGGTGCTGGAACCGATGATCCTGCTCGACGTGGTACCCAGCCGCACCTACTTCGTGAGCATCTTCGAGGAGCGCGGACTGACCCCGCACATCGTCTTCAGCTCGCCGTCGATCGAGATGGTGCGCGGCATGGTCGGGCGCGGTTTCGGCTTTTCGATTCTGGTGACCCGACCGTTCGGCGAGTACACCTACGACGGGCAGAAAGTGGTGTGTGTGCCGCTGGCGGAAACCGTGACCGGCTCGGGATTGTCGGCGGCGTGGCTGCGCCGGGTGCAACTGACCAAACCGGTGCAGTTGTTTGTTGATCATTGCCGGGAAGAGTTGGCCCGACTGCACGCGTGAGTGCAGTCGAACCAGGTTTCAACAGCGGATGAACGCGAGCATCCGTTGCAGCATTTCATCACACGCCTGCAGTTGGTCGAGGCTGACGAACTCATCGGGTTTGTGGCCTTGATCCATGCTGCCGGGCCCGCAGACCACCGTGGGAATGCCCACGGCATCAAACAGGCCGCCTTCCGTGCCGAACGCCACCGTGCCGAATTCCTTTGAAGCGCAGAACGCCGCAATCAGCTCAGCCGCTTGACTCTGCGCATCGGTGGCCAGCCCCGGATACGCCGACAGGGCGCTGAAACGGATATCACTTTGGTCACTCACCGCACGCATGCGCGGCAGCACTTCGCGTTCAGCGTAGGCTTTCAACGCCTCGGCGACGAGAACCGGATCCTGCGAGGGCAGGGCGCGGATTTCGAAGTCGAAGCGGCAGTCGGCGGGGACGATGTTCAGCGCCTTGCCGCCGCTGATGACCCCGGTCTGCACCGTGCTGTAGGGCGGGTCGAAACGACGGTCGTGATGTTCGGGCGCTTTCAGTTGCTGGCCGATGCGCCCCAGCTCGCCGATCAGTTCGGCGGCGTACTCGATGGCGTTGACCCCCAGTGGCGCGTAAGCGGAATGACACGGATGACCGTGCACGTCGCAGCGCATCGCCAGTTTGCCTTTATGGCCGAGCACCGGTTTCAGTTCGGTGGGTTCACCGATGATGCACAGCAGCGGTTTGACCGGGCGCAGCTCCAGTTCGGCGAGCAGCGAGCGCACACCGAGGCAGCCGACCTCTTCGTCGTAGGACAGCGCGATGTGCACCGGCATGCGCAGCGCCGTGGCGACCAGCGCTGGCACCAAGGCCAACACGCAGGCGATGTAGCCCTTCATGTCCGCCGTGCCGCGCCCGAACAGCTTGCCGTCGTGCTCGCTGAGCTGGAACGGAGGGACGGTCCACGGCTGGCCGTCGACCGGCACCACATCGGTGTGCCCGGACAGCACAATGCCCGGCTGATCGGCCGGGCCTATAGTTGCGAACAGATTGGCCTTGCTGCGCTCGTCGTTGTAGATCAGCGCGCACGGCACGTCGAATCCGGCGAGGTAATCACCCACGAACTCGATCAACTGCAAGTTGGACTCACGGCTGGTGGTGTCGAACCCCACCAGTGTCTTGAGTAGCTCGACGCTGTTCATCGATCATCACCGGCAACGCCATAGCCCGGCGCCTTGGCAGGGTCGAGGGCGCGGTCGATGTAATCCTGCAGCTGTGGCTGATAGGCGTCCCAGAGTTTTTGCAGTTGGCCGATCGGGTCTTCGTCCGCCCAGTCGACGCGCAAATTGACGATTGGCCAGGTTTGCTCGCCAACCACCACCACGGCTGCCGAATGCACCGGACCCGCTTCGCCACCCAGAGCTTGCGCGGCGTGCAACGCCTTGAGCAAGCGGTCGGCCAGTTGGCCTTCGCCGTCTTCAAAGGCACTGACCATCGCCTCGATCACCGAGCGTCCGGCGAGCATGTTACCGGCAGCCACGCATTGTTCGCCGCTGACCGCGTTGTGCACGCCGAGGGTTTGTGCGCCGCTGAAATGTGCGGTCTGGCCGAGGTGGTTGATCGCGGTGATCTGCCGGTACTGGCTGTAGCCGTTGCGGGTCAGGACTTTGTCCAGCGCGGCGTCGGGCGCCAGGCCCTGTTCCATCAGTGCGAGGACTTCCGGGCCGAGGGACGGCAGGGTGATGTTCTGGCTCGACACCGCACCGACACCCGGCAGCAGCCACGGGCAGCGCGCGCCGACGGCGATGCTGGAGGAACTGATGGCGACACCGAACTGGCCGGTTTCGGGGCAACGGGCTGCGATTGAAAAGGTCATGGTTTGACTCCGTTCCAGGAATTTGTTGTCCTTGCGGGCCTCTTCGCGAGCAAGCCCGCTCCCACAATTGGAATGCATTCCCCTGTAGGAGTGAGCCTGCTCGCGATAGCCGCGGCTCGGTCTGTCGACTTACTCGGGAATCACCGCCACCACATCAATTTCCATCAGCCACTGCGGTTGTCCCAGTGCCGACACCACCAACCCGGTGGAAATCGGGAACACGCCTTTGAGCCACTTGCCGACTTCCTGGTACACCGGTTCGCGGTAGCGCGGGTCAATCAGGTAGGTAGTGGTCTTGACGATGTGGCTCATGTCGCTGCCGGCCTCTTCCAGCAACTGCTTGACGTTGCGCATGGCCTGTTCGGCCTGTGCACGCGGATCACCGAGGCCCACCAGGTTGCCGTCGAAATCGGTACCGACCTGACCACGGACATACACGGTGTTGCCGGCGCGCACGGCCTGGCACAGGTCGTTGTCCAGGGTCTGGTTAGGGTAGGTGTCCTTGGTGTTGAACATACGGATGCGGGTGTGGGTTGGCTTGCTCATGTACAGCTCCAGACAAGGTGTTCAGCGGCGCACCGGGCACCGCTGCGAAAGAGGAAAATCAGGCGTCGACGGTGTCGGCGGCTTTCGTGTTGTTAGTCGAATGCAGGGCGGCTTCACGCTGCTCGGCATCCTTGTAGTCGAGGTATTTGCGCTGGGTGGCGATGTGGTCGGCCACGTGTTTGGCGTCGTGCCACACGCCCCAGATGAACGATGAGCCGCGCCGCGACTGCCATGGCAGCCCGAGGAAATACACCCCCGGCTCGCTGGACACACCGCGCTGGTGCGCCGGTTTGCCCTTGTCATCAAACGCTGCGACCTGCAGCCAGGAATAATCCACGGCGAATCCGGTGGCCCAAATGATCGAGGTGATACCGGCTTCGGCCAGATCCAGATCAAGCAGCGGATTTTTCACGCACTCGGGATCCGGATAGGTCTCGCGCGCTTCAGGTTCTTGCGGCAGGTCGAGGCCGTTGCGCTCGATGTAGGCATCGGCGGCATCCAGCAGGGCGAGGTAGTTGTCATCGCCGCGCTTGAGGTTGTCGACCAGGTCCTGCTTGAAGGTCACCACGCCGTTGTTGAACGACTCGGTAACGCCGACCAGCGTCATGCCGCGATGGGCCAGACCACGGAAGTCGATGGTGCGCCCGCCATGGGCACCGCTGACTGCGATGGTCACGTGTTCGCGACCGGGTTTCATCGCCGCCTGATCCCACTCGCCGAGCACCCCCAGCCACCAGCAGAAATCACGGTTGCGATAGGCACGCGGCGGACGGTCATGGGCGCCGACCGAGAGGTACACCTGCTTGCCGGAGCGCTGCAGTTCATCGGCGATCTGCACGCCTGACGATCCGGCACCGACCACCAGCACCGCGCCGTCGGGCAGTTGCTGCGGGTTGCGATAGTCTGCGGAGTGGATCTGCAGCAGGCGCGGGTCTTGCGGCGCGATCGGCGGAATCACCGGGCGCTGGAACGGACCGGTTGCCGCCACGACGCGACTGGCCTCGATCACCCCTTCGGAGGTCTCGACGGTGAAACCCGGACGGCCGACATGACGCACCACACTTTTGACTTCGACGCCGGTGCGGATCGGCGCATTGAATTTCTTCGCATAGGCTTCGAAGTAGTCCGCCACCCGTTCTTTATGGGCGAAGCCATCAGGGTCGACGTCATCGAATTCCAGTCCCGGAAAGCGGTCGTGCCACGCCGGACCGTTGGCAACCAACGAGTCCCAGCGCCCGGTGCGCCAGCGTTCGGCAATGCGGCTGCGCTCCAGCACCAAGTGCGGTACACCGAGTTTGCTCAGGTGTTCGCTCATTGCCACACCGGCCTGTCCGGCCCCCACGACGAGCGTGTCTGTTTTTATTATTTCAGTGGTCATTTCTACATCCTTCCTGGCAAGGCAAGTGGATTCGGATCGCTTCAGGCTTGTCCGTTTTGCTTGCGGTCAGACTAGGCAGGAGGGGGGTATCGGTAAAATATTATTAAGCTGGGATGTGAATACAAATTGCTGAAGCAGAAAGGACAAGCCCAGTAAAACCGCGGCTTGCAGGGCAGGGGGAGGGTTGTCCCGGACAGGAAAACCCGGGACAGACAGAGAAAATATCTACCGCAAGGGCGGCAAGCGCTCAGTTCAAGTGACTGGGCGCGATGCCCAACAGCCCGGTCAGCGTGTTCATGATCGCCTGCTGTCGCGCCCGATTGGCCTGGTGTTCGGCTTCGGCGGCGGCGACATTGGCGTCGCAATGCGGGCAGATCACCTCGTGCGGATAGATGTACTGCAGGCAGCTGCGACACAGGCTCAGTTGCGGGGCGATCCGGCCTTGCTCCGGCGATTGCTGGCCTTGATTGATCCACGCCAGTTTCACCACCTGGCCGCTGTCACTGACGCTGCTGACCTTCTCGCCGGTGTCGATGCGTTCGGTGATCAGGTCGAAACGCCCGACTGCAAATGACTTCTGCGCGGCTTCCTCGACCTTGACGATGCGCTCGCGCAGCCCGCGCTTTTGCAGTTCCAGCGTACGGTAATGGCAGTAGGGGTTGTTGCCGGGTTTGCCGAGCAGCGAATGCGAGGTCCAGGTGCAACCGCCGCGACAGACATCGTTGTAATAACAGCCGCGGCAGTAACCCCACATATCATCCACCGAGCGCAAACGGCCGAAATGCATGCCTTCGCTGTAATGCCAGATGTCGTGCAGGCTCATGTTGCGCACGTTGCCGCCGGAGAAACCGACGGTCGCCAGTGACGGGCAGCCCTTGACCGTGCCGTCGGCCTCCAGCGCCAGGACGGTCTGGCCGGCAGCGCAACCGGTCCAGTGCACACGTTCGTCACCGAAGCCGCGCCACAGGTGTTCATACGGGCCGTAATAACCGATGTTGTTGCCGACGTTCATCAGCAGGCCACGGTCGACGCCTTCGCGATACAGGCGCGCCAGCAACGGCATCACGTCCAGCAGTTGATAGGGTTGCAGCAGCAACTCCGGATGATCCACTGCGTTGCCCATGGCCACGGTGATCTGGATCTGCCAGTGGGTGGCGCCGAGTTCGATGATGGTGTCCATCAGCGCCGGCAAGTCCGGCAAGGTCGCCGCGCCGATCTGGGTGTTGACGCTCACCGCCAGCCCCGAGGCCTTGGCCCGGCGCAGGGTATCCACGGCCTTGTCGAACGAGCCGGGTACGTTGCGCACGGCGTCATGCAGCGGAGCGAGGCCGTCGAGGGAAATGCCCACGCCGTCGAGTCCGGCATCGACTGCCGCCTGCATCTTCGCCGGCGTCAGGTTGCGTCCGCCGGTCTGGATCGCGCAGTACATGCCGTGGTCGTGAATGGCCTTGATCAGTTGCGTCCAGTCCTTGCGCAGATAGGCTTCGCCGCCGATCAGGGTGATCTCGCGGGTGCCGAGCGCGGCCAGCGAATCGATGACGTCCAGGCATTCGCGGGTGTTGAGTTCGTCAGGCCGTCGATGCCCTGCGCGGGAGCCGCAATGCAGGCATTTCAAGTCGCAGGCCAGGGTGATCTCCCAGACCACGTGCACCGGCACGTAGCGTTTGAGATCGGTGTCGCTGAGGTAACGAGCGGGGCGCAGGTCTGACATGGGAAATCCTTGCGCACAGTCCTGTGCGCGCGACGAAGGGGTGGACCGCAGTTGAAAAAGCCCCGGGCGAGATCCGTTGCGATCCCGCCCGGGACCTGCCGGTTAGCGCGCTTCCAGTCGCGCGATTTCCGCTTTCAAATGCTCAAGGGCGCTGCGCAAGGCGCCCTCGTGCGCCACTTGCTGCTCGGCCTGTTGCACCACGGTTTTGAGCTGCGCCAGATCGCCACTGGTTTGCGCCTGTTGCACGGCCACGGCGTACAGCGGCTGCGGATGTGGCCCCGGATGCGGCTGCTCGTTGGGCGCCTGATGCACTGCAACGTGCTTCACTTCGTGCCACTGGCCCTGTTCTTCGTAGCGATAATCGACAAAGCCGCTGTCCCAGCCGCCGCCCAGAATGCCTTTGAGGTGGAACGTCTGGGCGATCTGGCTGGGCGGGCGGCTCGGGCCGCCGTCGAGGGTGAGGATGATGTGGTTCTCGACGTTGGCCGTCAGCTTGGTTTCGGAAAAACTGCCCCAGACCTGCGCCCGGTAATTGACCGTCGGCCAGGTGGCTTGAAACACACTGGCAATCCCGCTGACACGTTTGTGCGCGGTATCGACCAGCAGATCAAGGGTCAGGACTGGTGCGCCGGGCAGGGCATTGCTGATGCTGAGACGGGTGTGAAAAAGTCCAATCGACATGGTGCTACTCCCTAAAGTGAATGGCGGATCAAGTGGCCTGAATCAGCGGCTCTGCAGCCGGCTGACTTCTTTCTTCGCCGCTTCCAGTGCGCTCTGCAGTTGCGGTTGCTGGTCCAGTTGCTGCTGGGCGAGTTTGGCCAGATTCTTCATCTGCGCCAGGTCACCGCTGGCGATCGCGCTCTGAATCGGCGCGGCGTACAGCGGCAGGATCGGTGAGTGCGGGATGATCACCGGGCCCGGGTGGTACGGTGAAGGCAGCGATTCCTGCAGATGCGCCGGGGCGTTGTTGACCTCATGCCAGCGTTGACCATCGAAGTAGCGATAGTTGGCGACGCCTTCGCGCCAGTCGGTGCCGACCACCAGACGCACATTGAAGTTATTGATCGAGTTGGACCCCGGGCCGCCGTGATTGCCTTGGGCGGTAATCAGGATTTTGCTGGTCGCGGGTGACATCACGGTGAGGTAGGTGTATTCACCCCACACGTCGGAATGCACGTCGAGTGGCGGATTGGTTGCCTGGGTGATCGCGGCGGTGCCGTTGACGTACTTATTGGGCGTCGAGACCAGCAGGTGCAGTGCCAGCGACTGCGCACCGGGCGCCCCGGTACCAATGCGATAGCTCACCGGGAACAGGCCGACATTTTCAGTTGAACCGGACATGTTGATTGCCTCCATTGCAATGTGATTGATGGCTTCAGGACTTTTCGTGCCTGGAAACTTCCTTCGCCAGTTTTTCGTACGCGTCCTTCAGGTCTGGCGCTTCAGGCTTGCTGGTGTCGCGCTGTTGCAACAACGTCTTCATGTGCTGCACATCGCCTTGCTTGATCGCGCCTTGAATGGCGACGCCGTAAGGCGGGATGTTGGCTGTTGAGCGGGACATATCGAGGTTTCCTCATCCGTGCTGCAAAACCGCCCCTTGAGGACAAGGGGCGCCTTACCTGACAGGCAGGCAGCCTCAGCCTGCAAGAACACCGGCAAGCGCTGTTCTCGGCGTGCGAGCAACCTGATCCGTCGGGATCTGATCAAAGGGTGTTTTCAGTGCGCAAAGCGTCGGCGCAGACAGGCCGGCGCTGGCGCGCGAGTCCTCAGCCGAAGCCGCCAGGCTGAACTTGGGGCGCGTCGCGCGTGGCCTGCCGCAATGGCAGATGTGGAGAATTGACCAGTACGTTGTTCATCTTTCTGTCCTTGAGAGAACACAACGAAACGCAGGGATCAGTTGCGCACTCGGCTAGAGCGCAGGAGAACCGCAAGCACAAAAACCATCCCTGATTTCTTTTCCAGTGCCGCTACGGGCGAGCGTCTGTCTGACGTTCGCGGGTCGCTGGCATATCGCCAGCCACGCAACCCTAGATCCGATTTAGCGGCCCTGCCAGAGAAAACGCCGAACGGTCGTGCGCGGGAGATTGACGGGTAGCAGGGCGTATCCGCTCAAGACCTTCAAGCCTTTGAGCGGACACGGTTACTTGTATGAATGAGAGATGCGCACAGCGGATGGATTCATTGGCAATAAGCAATACATCCGTCGAGCATATTCGAGCAGCGCTATCCTGTGGTCGACGGACTAATTGCCGTCGGCAACCTTGCGTTCGATCGCATCGGTCTTACGCTTGAGCTCCTCGGCCTCCTGCTCCCTGGCACGGATCGAGGTTGGCGTAATCGCCTCGTCCACGGCTTTGGTGTCATCGTCGCTGTCTTGCAGATCGCGGCGAACCACATCGACCGGTTTGCCCGAGGCGTCGAGCGGTGGCGCGTCATGCGTGGTTGCAGGCTTGCTGTCGTCGGTGCTTTTCATTTTTCATACCTCCATTGACCTACAACGTTGGATACGACGACATGACGCGAGTTCGAGAAATTTCATCGGTGATCGGCGCGGTATTCGCTGCCGGTTTGCTGCTGGCCGCCGATGCGGCAGTCGCCGCCAGTTTCGACTGCGCCAAGGCCAAGGCGCCCGACGAAAAAGCGGTCTGTGCCAACCGCACGCTGAACGATCTGGACGTAACCATGGGCGAGCTGTTCAGCCTCGACAAACGCCTGCTGCCGATGGGCGGGCGGGACGCGCTGATCGGCGAGCAGCAGGCCTTCCTGAAAAGCCGCAAGGCCTGCGGCGCCAAGATCGGTTGTCTGACCGATCTGTATCAGAAACGGGTCGAGGCTCTGCGCAATATCATCGAAACGCGGGTGATGACGCAGGGGCCGTTTTGACCCGTTGCATGCCCGGGGAAACGGTCAGCTCAAGCGGTCAGAGCAGATTCCACGACACCCCGACATAAACCCCAAAACCCTCACCCGGCGTAGACCGCGCCGCATCCTGGCCCTTGTCGTCATACCCCGGAGTGACCGTCGCGGCGTAGTGCTTGTTGGTCAGGTTGCGCAGGTCCAGCCAGGTCTGCCAGTCGTTTTTCGGCGCGTTGTAGCCGACGGTGGCGCCGAACAGCGCGTAGGGATCGGCGTAGTAGCTGTTGGCGTAATCCACTGCGACCTTGGACACCAGTTGCGTGTTGACCGCTGCAAAGAAGCCTTGTGGCCAGTCGTGGCGCAGTTCGCCCTGGTAGTAGTGCATCGGCAGGCCGGGCAGGCGGTTGTCGCCGAAGCGCTGGTCGTCGCGGTAATGGAAGTCGCTGAAGGTGTAGGCCTGACGCAGACTCAATTTACGCCCGTCGGCGGCTGACCACAGGGTGCTTTGCAGGCTGGCTTCAACACCCTGATGCACGGTGGGGCTGGCGTTGAGTTCGTAGGGGGTGACGGCGTTGGCGTCCGGCAGCACCGAAAGCAATTCGTGGCGCACCTGCGCGTAGTACCACGCCAGATTCCACTGGCCGATTGCACTGTCGCCACGGCCGCCGAGTTCGAGGGTGGTGGCGGTCTGGTTTTGCAGTTTGATCGGGTCGCTCTGGGTGCCGGTCGCCGGACCGTTGCCGGCCGGGAAGCGGATGTTCGAACTGTAGATCAGCGACCACGGATGCGGCGCTTCGACTGAACGGCTGAGGTTGCCGAACAGTTGCAGGTCCGGCGTGAGCTGGTAACGCAGGCCCAGACGCGGCGCGTAATCCCAGTCGTTCAGGCTGGTCTTGCCACCGCTTTGCGGGTAGGTGACGGCGCTTTCGCGGCGGGTGTAAATGGCGGCGAGACCGGTGGTCAGCCACAGGTCGTCGGCGATTTCCAGGTCGTTGCCGACGTGCAGGACCGTGTCCGAACCCTGATAGGTGAAGTTGCGCATGCGGGTGCCCGGCGCGTAGCCGGCGGTGTTGCCGCTGGGAATGCGCACGAATTCGCTGGCTCCGTCGTTGGGCAGGTGTTTGGTCACGCGCAGGCCGACGGTGCTACGGCTTTCCATGCCGAAAATGGTGTCGCGGCGCTTGTAGTCGAAGGTGCCGCTGACGTCGGTGTAGGCCACCTTCAGACGGTTCGGGCCTTCGCGCAGGTCCATCGGGTAGTCGTGATAAACGAGGCCGGTCTGGATGCTCGAATCGTCGTCGATGTAGTAGGTGGTCTTGTTGCCGATGAAGGTGCTGCCCGGCTGCTTGCGGCTGTCATCGCGCGATACATAGGCCGGGTTGGCCGCGCGTGGATCGTGCTCGATCGAGTGTTTGGTCACGCGCCCGGCGAGGTCGTTGTCGGTCTGCCGGTAGCGGAAGTAGAAGCGGGTTTCCAGGTTCGGGTTGAAGCGATAGCCGAAGTTGGCAATCACCCCCTGGCTGTCGCTGGCGGTGTGATCCTGATAGCCGTCGGCGTTCGAATCGGTCAGCGACACGTAGTAATCGAAGTCGCCCAGCACCTGCCCGGAACTCACCTGACGCTGCTGATAGCCGTGGCTGCCGGTGGCATAACGCACCTGCAGTTTCGGTGCGTCGTAGCCGGTGTGGCTGACGTAATCGATGGCACCGCCCAGCGCCAGTGCGCCACGATCGAAGCCGTTGGCGCCGCGCAGCACCTCCACATGGTCGAGCCACAGCGGCTCGAGCAGTTCGTAAGGCGTGCCGCCGGGGCCGGTCAGCGGCAGGCCGTCGAGCAGGGTGTACAGTCCGGAGGCGTGGGCGCCCGGGGCACGGTTGATCCCCGAGCCACGGATCGAAACCTTCACCCCTTCGTTGCCCGCCGACTGCGCGTAGACCCCCGGCTGATACGCCAGCACGTCCTGATTGCTCGCCACCCGACCCTGCAGCGGCTGGCGCATGTCGACCACATTGGTGCCGCCGGGTACCTGCGCAAGGCGTGCTTCGGCCTCGGCCATGGAGGCATCGGCGCCGCTTTGCTCTTCAGCCGAAATCAGCACCTGGTCCAACTCCATGCGCTTGGGTTCCTCGGCCATGGCCGGGCAGGCGAGGGCCAGGCCCAGCAGGGCAGTGGGCAGGGATTTGGGCGCGGGCATCGAGGAAACTCCAGACAGGAACGGGCAATGAACAGTGCGACGCAACAAGGAACGATGGAAACACATGGCAATTTTGCTTTTTTGCCCGGGAGCGGGGCGAGAGAAGCGGTGGGGAGACTCGGATGACGGCACTCAGGGCCGTTAACGCAGACGACTGGCGGCTTTCGATGGCGGCCAGTCGCCCGGGGGTGCCTGCGCGTCAGTCGATGCGCAGGCAAGGATCAGGCAATTTTCAACGCCTGGAGAATGCCCAGTGATGTCTCGGCAAATGCCTGGGCCTGTTCGGTCAGTTCGGCAAGGTTCTCTTGGGCCGTGAGCAGCGGCTGGTCACCTTTGAGCAGCACTTCGCCCTGATCACCGATGACGCTCCACGCCAGCTGTGCCCAGTCGCTCGGGTCGCTCATGCCTTGCTTGAGCGCAATCAGGAACAACTGCTGGAAAGGGCTTGACCTTGCCTGCGACAAGCGGAAAAACACCTCGGCGGCTCTTACGATTGCAACGGCACGTACACGTCCGTTTGCCATTGCTCCTGCGGCGTCTGCGGATACACGCTCAAGTAATGGAAAAACAGTGGATGATCGCGCAACTCCTCGCCGCTGGTGGGCAGCCAGTCGCGGTAGATCGGGTAGATCGTTTCGCCGATGTGATCGGGTGAACCCACGTGCCGCACCACCACACAGCGACCGCCGGGAATGACGATTTCCTTTACGCCGAACGTATTCGGCGCCACGGCTTCGTCAATCTCACCGCAAATGGCGAAGCGAAAATCCTCCGCCGGGGTAGTGTCAGGGTTGTTGTAGGGAATGCCGAAGGTGCGACTCGACGCCACGGGCGACTGCCCGCTGTGCATGCGCCACTGGATGAACTGGCTGACGCTTTGTTGAACCTCTCCCGGCGCGCCGCAGTGCTCAAGCGCAGCGACCCGTACGGTTGGGAAATCGATGATTCTGGTGTGCATGATGACGCTCCTGGAAAAGTGAGGGATGGCGAACACCGCATTCCAGGTCTGCCAGTTCGGCTGCTTCCTGAAGGCACTCGGCGTCATGCCGAAGTCGCGCCGGAACGCTCGGCTGAAGGCTTCCGGACTCTCGAAACCGGCGTCAGACGCGACGTCCAGTATCGAGTGTTCCGGTTGCGCGGCCAGCCGATGCGCTGCCCGGCGCAACCGCATCAGTTGCACGTAGCGCGACACCGGCACGCCGACGAAGGCGCTGAATTGCCGATGGAAGTGAAACACCGAAAAATTCGCCACCTGACTCAACGTGCTCACTGACAAGTCGCCTTCGAGATGGGCCTCGATGTAAGCGAGCACGGCATTGAAGCGTCGGGTGTAGGCGAAGTCGGTCGGCAGCTCGGACACTGGGTGAAAACTCCTGAGAAGTGCGGTCTGCAATAGCTTCGACGATTTCAGGTTGGGGGCGCCTAGCCGCAGTTGCTCAAAGCGTGCTGCAAAGGGTCAGGAGGTGTGCTGTTGGCGGACGACTTTCAATTCTTCTTTTCAGGTGGGAGCGCAGCCTCAATGAAAAACTTTGTTGCTTTGCCGAGGGCGAACATTGATCTGTCGAACTCATACATCTGATCTGCTCGATTGTCGCGAGGTACGACGCGGATCAGGCGCTGAACCCATTCGACATACCGCTCAACTTCCTCCGTCTTCACGCTGTCCTGCTTGTGTCGCTTGTCACTGAGATCCTGGTCGATCAGATACCTGAATGCTCGCAAACTGTGTTGGTCGGCTATCGGTTGAGATTCAGGTTGGGACAAGTGACGTCCAAACTGCTTGAAAACAGGTGCTTGGGTCTTTGGCGAAGGTATAGACACGCCATTACTCTCGACAATACCGGCAGCGATATGGCCGATTTTTCCTAGATCGTTCTGTTTCCATAGTGTTGCGACCATCAGACGTTCGAGAGGTGTTGTTGCGCACGCCAACAAATCATTTCTATCCATTCCAGCATAACCAGCCAGTGCCTCGAGATCTTCAGGCAGGAATTCCATTTTCAGCCGAGGATAGGTTTTTACTTCCAGATGGAATTTCTTTGCCAGGTCATCCTTGGAGACAAAACTGCCAAAGGGGCTGAGGCCTTTGGTTATTTCGTCGAGCCGCTTGTAGAGGCGAACCAGCGCGTTGCGAAGATTTTGCTGGTCTTTCGGGCAGTCTATTGAGGTTAATGAAAGCATCTTCCTTGAGTCTCATGAAATTGGATGTGCGAAAGCAAACGGGTGCAGGCAGATCGACGTCATTGCCTTGTTCGTTCGGCCACCGGCCAGTCTTTACCCGCATAGTGTGTCGGTGATGACGGGCGGTGACATGAGTTTGACGCATCGACACATTTAACGCCCGTGCGCCGCGTCCGCCAGTTGCCCGGCATCGACCCGCACAAACACCGAATCGCCAATCGCCGTCAGCACATCACCGGCGTACACCTCGCAGATCACCCGAGTCTTGCGCCCGACCTCGCCCTCGACCTTGGCGCGCAAGGTCAGCGGCACGCCCATCGGTGTGGGTTTGATGAATTTGATGCCGAGGTTGCCGGTCACGCAGTCGATGCGCGGCAGGCTGCCGGGTGCACGCTGTTCCTGGCGGTAGTGGTAAGCCATCGCTGTCCAGTTGGAATGGCAGTCGACCAGCATCGCCAGCAAACCGCCGTACACCAGATCCGGCCAGCCACTGTACTTGTCGTCCGGCAGGTGTTCGGCCATGACGTGCACGCCGTCCTCGTGCCAGGAACTTTTGACGTGTAACCCGTGAGGGTTGCGGCCGCCGCAGCCGTAGCAGACGCCTTCTGGGGCGGCGAGGTCTTGCAGGGGAGTTTCGAAACGAGGCATGTGTCTGGTCATCCTGAAGTGGTGAGCCCGGTCAGCGCTTCGTCGGGCGATTCGGCGCGGATCATTTCGCTCAAGGCCACCAGCAAGCGGTCGCCGGCGGTGTGGTCGTTCTGGTCGTTGACCCGTTTGAAATTGTCGATATCGATCAGCAGCAGGGCGCCGGGGTGCGTCGGGGAGGCGTCCTGCAGCAGACGCCGGGCGCGAACTTCGAGGGCGCGGCGGTTGTAGAGGGCGGCCAACGGATCACGGGCGGCCAGCCGGGCGTTCGCGGTCACGACTGCGGCGCGAGCCAGGTGTCGACGACCCGCCGATCCAGTTCTTCCCAGTAGGCCATGCCCAATACCCGCGTGGTGTTCAGCCCGCGCAGATAGCCGCGCAACTGATTGGCGGTGTCGCGCTTGAGCTGTGCATTGGTGATGTCATTGTCGAGCAACACGCTTTCGTACTGCACCAGATATTCGGCCACCCGCTCGCGAAAGTCGGGCAAGACCGCGTCGCGGATCAGGTCAAAGGTTCTCAATTGGGCTTCCTCACTGTTGTTTTAGGCATTGTGGATGAGTGTGTACCTGTCTTTATCGTGCGCAACTATCGCTAGAAGTAATAGTGACCATCACGAAACGCAAGTTCAGCTTTGTTGGCAATAGGCGGAAAATTGCCTTCATTGAACACGCAGCTCAAGGAAATTGCGCGATGAAGACACTGACCCGACTGGCGCTGATCGCCCTGCTGATGGGCGGCGTTGTGGCCACGGCACCGTCTTACGCAGACGACGCCTGTGCGTGTCATCTTCAACCGATCGCCGGCAGCGTCGCGACGTTGCAGCATTCGCAGAGCGTGGGTGTGTTGTACAGCGAAAACACCCGGGAAAACCTGCAGTACCTGACGCGTTATCACGACATGGCGCTGCACGGTGCCAAGGATGCGCTGGACTCGCAGATCCGCGCAGCCTTTGTACGTAGCTCCGATCCGGAGCTGGCCATCGACTGGTTGCTCAGCTCGTTGCAGCGCCAGTTCATGTCGGTGACCGTTTACGACGACCTCGATGCGCTGATTCAGGCGCACCCGGACATCGTGGTGAAACTCGACACCTTCAACCGCTTGCTGACCCAGCAGAACAGCCTGTTCGAAGCGCACTTCATTGCGCGTTTCTACGACGCCGACCTGCAGTACATCGGCAAGGCCGAAGGCTCCGTCGAAAAGCAGATCCCGTCGGTCTGGGTACACGACAAGGCAGCGCATGAGATTGCCGCGCAGATCGAGAAACAACGTGACCTGCAACTCAATGCCTTGAAGCAGTTCGATGCCTCGCTCAAGGCGCTGGTGGCTTCAAGCTGAACACTCAAAACATAAAGGGCAGCGGCGGCGCCGTGACGCTGAACCACTGCCAGTTGAACCGAACCTTTATTTTCAGGACTACACCGATGCGTTGTTTATTTGCCCCGACCCTGGCCGTTGCCGCGTTGCTGCTCGCCGGTTGCGCCTCCGCGCCGAACGACCCGACGCTGACCTTGCAGACCAGCAAGACCCCGGCGCAGTACGCCGATTGTGTGGTGCCGAAGCTGCAGCTCAGTGCGCTGAACCCGACTGTCTCGCAGACCCAGCGCAGCTACCGGATCGTGGTGCCGAGCAAGGTCTCCGCCGACAACGTGCTGGAAGCCTACAAGGCCGGCAGCGGCGGCAAAGTGTTCATCTACGAGCGCCATTTGCTGGCCTCCAACTTTCTGCCATCAAGCTTTGAACGCGCCGCCCAGGATTGCATCTGACCCACGCTTGTGACCCAGGCTGCGAACTGTTTTAACCGAGCTCCTTTGGTTGGCCGCAACCAACCAATCCTTTGCCCCGCACCTCATTCGGTTGCGGGGCTTTTTTTGCCTGTATTTCTGTCTCAGGCGACGTCGATCACCACCTTGCCAAGCGCCGTGCCCTGTTGCACCGCGTCGTGCGCCTGTCGCGCCTGGCTGAGGCTGAAGCGTTCGGCATGCATCAACGGCTTGACCTTGCCTTCTTCGATCAATCGCGTGGCGTAGCCGAGAATTTCCGCGTGGTGCTTGCGCCCGACGCCGGTGAGCAGCGGCAGCAACACGAAAATCCCCGACAGCGTCGCACTGCGCAGCGAACCGGTGGCCAAATTGTGGGTGCCGAACGCCGCGCAACTGCTGACGTGACCGTAGAGCCGGATCGCCGCGAACGAATCATCCAGGCTCTTGCCGCCGACGGTGTCGTAGATCACGTCGAAACCCTCGCCATCGGTGAACTGGCTCACGTACTGCTCGACCGGCACGCTTTTATAGTCGATGGCGGTGGCGCCATAGCCTTCGACAATCGCGCGCTTGCCCGGCGACACCGTGGCGAACACATCAGCGCCCAGGGCCACGGCAATTTGCACCGCCATGTGCCCGACACCGCCCGCGCCGCCATGCACCAGCACCTTCTGACCGGTATGGACGTGCGCGCGGTCGACCAGACCTTCCCACGCCGTCAGGAACACCAGCGGCACTGCCGCCGCCTCACGAAACCCGAGATTCTTCGGCTTGAGCGCCACCAGATCAGCATCCACCGCCAGGTACTCGGCCAGCGACCCCGGCAAACCGCGTACACCACCGACCAAGCCGAACACTTCGTCGCCCACCGACAGATGGCTGACGTTGGCGCCAACGGCTTCAATCACGCCGGCCATGTCAGTTCCGAGAATCGCTGGCAGCTCCGGCATCGCGTACGGCGCATTGCCGGTGCGGATTTTATAGTCGATGGGGTTCACGCCACTGGCGACGATGCGTACCAGCACCTCATTGGCTTGCGGTACCGGGCGTTCGATCTGTGCTTCGCGAAAGGAGTTGTCGGCGTAGTCATCAAGGATCAACGCGCGAATGGTGGATTGGCTCATTACAACGCCTCGCTGTCATTTCAGGGAAAGGGGCCATGGTGAAACCTGCTGCCAGGTTTGTCGACCGGATACGCTTCGCTGTTACCCAGCGTAGTCGGCCCGTTGCGCAGCGCTATTGGAATATGGTTGTATCGCACAACTAATTTTCAGAGGTGGTCGGTCATGACGATTGCCCCAGCCTTGATTGAAGACATTCGCACGGCGTCGCGCACCATGGTGCGGGAACTGGGCTTCATGCGCGCCACGCTGGCAGCGACCGACTACTCCGCCTCGGGTGTCCACGCGTTGCTGGAAATCGAGGCAGGGGACGGTGTGAGCGCTGCGCAGTTGGCGCAAAGCCTGGGGCTGGAAAAGTCCAGTGTCAGCCGCATGGTCGGCAAACTGATCAAGGCCGGCGAGATCGAGGAACGTGCCGCCGCGGACGCTCGCGTCAAGCGCTTGCAGCTGACGCCGCGAGGCCGGCAGACCGCCGCCGCTATCCACGCCTTTGGGCAGGCGCAGGTCAGCAAGGCGTTGCAGGCGCTCAATCCCTCGCAGCAACAGAGCGTGGCGCAAGGCCTCACGACCTACGCCCACGCCCTCAAGACCATTCGCCTGGGCAGCGATCAAATACTCACACCGAACCTGCCCATCAGCACCGGCTACCGTCCGGGCCTGATTGGCCGCGTGGCGCAAATGCATGCCGATTACTACTCGCGGCATGCCGGTTTCGGCGCGGTCTTCGAAAGCCGTGTCGCCGGTGGCGTGGCAGAGTTTGTCGGGCGCCTTGATCAGCCGTGCAACCAGATTTGGGTGGCGACCCTCAACGAGCGCATCGTCGGTTCGATCGCGATCGACGGGCAGGACCTCGGCAACCAGCAAGCGCATTTGCGTTGGTTCATCCTCGACGATGGCTGTCGCGGAAGCGGTGTCGGCCGGCAACTGCTGAACGCGGCCGTAGCGTTTTGTGATCAGCAGGGCTTTGACTCCATTGCGCTCTGGACTTTCAAGGGCCTCGACGCCGCGCGCCGACTGTATGAAGCGTCCGGCTTCGAGCTAACCAGGGAAGAGCAGGGCAGCCAGTGGGGCACGCTTGTCACGGAACAGCAGTTCACTCGCAACCGGACGCGTCCGGCCGATTTACCCTGAAGGCTGATTCAGCGCCACCACGTAAGCGCTGAACATGTCCGCCAGCTCGTCGGCGAATGCGGTGATTTCCAGATCGGCGCGAGGGCTGGCGGAAAAATCCTTGCCCACCGAACTGAGCGTGGTCAGGATCAGCTCGCACGCCGCCGTGCGAGTTGGCTCACTGGCATTTGGCAGCAATTGCAGCATGAATGCGGTGAAAATCTGCCGTCCTGCCGCGCGTACTTCGTGCGCCTCGGGGGCGTCGCGATACAGCGGCGCGGCATCGTTCAGCGCACCACGCATCTGCGCCTCTTCGCACTCCGAACGGATGAACGCCTGCACCAAGGTGCGCAGGCGCACCAGTGGCGGTTGTTCGCGGTTTTGCAGAATGCGTTGCAGCATCTGCGTGGTGTGCAGCCATTCATCACTCTGCAAACGGAACAGAATCGCCGCTTTGTTGGGGAAGTACTGATACAGCGAACCGATGCTTACGCCAGCCTTTTCCGCGACCCGTGCGGTGGTAAATCGGGTGGCGCCATGCTCGGTCAAAACCTGAACAGCCGCCTGCAGAATCGCCGCGACCAGATCAGTCGAGCGTGCCTGCTGCGGCTGTTTGCGCGAGGAAATACGGGCGGTTTGGCGATTGTTCATGGGCGGCTCGGGCCTCGGGGAAAACGCGAATAGCGGATCGGGTGAATCACTCGCATCATTTAAATGCGACGAATTACTCGCATCTTAATCGCCCATTGACGGAAAGCAATCATGACAACCCTGACTTCTGAGCCATTGGCCAGCCTGATCGAACGCCTATACAGCCAAGCCAGCGCCGCCACCAGCCCGCTGCTGGAAACGGTGTCTGGCGCGGAACGTGAACGCCTGATGCACAGCAAGACCGAGTACCTGAAACTCTATGCAATGCTCAAGGACCTGTGGCTGCCAGTCTCCCGCGACACCGGCAAGCTGTTGTACATGCTGGCGCGCAATGCCAGGGCCAAGGCGATTGTCGAGTTCGGTACCTCGTTCGGCTTGTCCACTCTGCACCTGGCGGCCGCGCTGCGTGACAACGGTGGCGGCGTGCTGATCGGCAGTGAATTCGAACCGGCAAAAATCGCCCTGGCGCGTCATCACTTCATCGAGGGCGGCGTCAGTGATCTGGTGCAGATCCGCGAAGGCGATGCACTCGTGACGCTCGCCAGCGACCTGCCGCCGTCAGTCGACCTGCTCCTGCTCGATGGCGCCAAGGCGTTGTATGGCGAGGTGTTGCACCTGGTGGAAAAACACCTGAAACCGGGCGCATTGGTGGTGGCGGATAACACCAACTATTGCCCGGATTATCTGGCTTACGTGCGTGCGCCGCAGAACGGTTACCTGTCGGTGCCGTTTGCCGATGACATCGAGCTGTCGATGCGACTGGGCTGAGATTTGGTTCTGCGCGGTAGAGAACCGCTACAAACGCATGCCCATTTCAACGGCGCGGGGTTCAAATCCGAACTCCGCATACATCCGCGCGGCGCGCGTATTGAATGGCCAGACAGTCAAACGCAGATCCTGGGCATCCTGTTCGATCGCCCAGTTTTTCACGAGATCCATCAGCCCGCGCCCTATGCCTTTGCCCGAAAACTGTTCGGCGACACACACCGAGCCGATGCGCACAACATTCTGCGGCTGCATCAACGGCCCTGAACTTGCGGACAGGCTGGCAGTGATGAACGCCACTGCTTGATCGCCGGCGCTGGCGATGAAAACAACATGTCCCGGCTTCTCAAAGAGACCTGACCAGTGAGGGCGATCGCGAGAAAACAGCTCGGTGGCAGGTGCATAGATATCGGGACGGGCAGCGTGGTGCACCTCGTTGAGCAATTGGCCCAACGCACACATGCTCAAGGCGTCATCGACCGTCGCGATTCGGTAAGTGATGGTTTCGTCCATGGGGTGCACCGCTCCTTGATTGCAGGGAAGTTTCTCAGGTTGGTGGTCTTTGTCTCAGGGTTGGGGGGATATTCCAACGGCGGGCCAAGCACAAAGTGGACGCTCGATCCGCAGTCGCTCAACAGGTGTTTCAGCGACCTTGCAGATGCTGAATTGTGCACACAAGACAGTCCGCGCATCGGCATGTTAAGTTTCAAAGAAATCAAGCAGTTGAATAGAAAGAGATCGATCGATATGTTGACCCTGCTTAAGGGAGAGAACAAAGGCTTGCAGGTCAAACCTCGCTGGCCGTCCTCTGAAGTGTTAATCGAAAACAATGTATTCGATAAGCTGATGGAGGCCCAGTCAAGGCTTCCTCCGACAATCCAGCTATTACTCGTCCGTGGATATGAAAGTAAAAGCAGTCATCTTGGTGCTTTCAGGGATCTATCAAGATGGCTGGGCATCAAGTTGTTTTGTGCCTGTTACCCAGGTCGTAAAGATGAAATAAACGAAATATTTGGCTCTAATGGGCATGATGTGGATGGGACCCATGTCGATATTTCAATCATCTTGAACGGGAAGAGACTGCGCTTTCTACCGCTGGGGGTTTTTACCTCACCAAGTCTTCAACACAAGAGGGCGGCGGAACACCTCTCTGTTGTTGAAAACGTCAAAAGTGTCTTGGAACAGTGCGGTTTCGTGATCCATAAAAACCCAACAGAAAGCATGCAGATTCATTGCGACTTCAAAGGGTGAACAGCCGATGAAATGATGGAGCCATATCTGTCTGCAGCAAAAATGTATATGGCGGACAAAGCACCCGCTGCGCCCTAAACCAGTTGCTCGACCAGGTACCGACTCGGTACTTCCCCCAACAACTGCTTGAACACGGTCGCAAATGCACTTGAGCTGCTATACCCCAACGTCATGGCGACCTCGGTGACCGACTGACCCTTGCCCAGCAGGACAACTGCAGCGAGCAGACAGGCCTGTTGTCGCCACTCGATATAGCTGATCCCGGTGTGCAATCGAAAATGTCGGGTAAAGGTACGCCGGCTCATTCCTGCACGTTGGGCCATGTCGTCGATACTCACTTCCAGCGAAGGCTGACTCAGAAACTTGCGACACACCAACGCCAGACGTGGCTCCGCCGGTAGCGGCGCATTGAGCGACAGCGCGGGCATCGCGGCAATCTCGTGCAACAGCAAACTCATCAAATGACCGTCACGTCCCTGGCTTGCATAGCGCGCAGGTACATCAATGGCTTTCAACAGCAACTGCCGCAACAATGGCGACACGTCGAGCACCTGACATTGCTCCGGTAGCGCAAGTCGTTGCGCCGCCTGTTTGCGGATATAGGTGTTGTGCAGGGTGACCGGGCCACGCATTTGCATGGAGTGGGGGAGTTGCGCGGGGACCCAGATACCGCGTTGGGGCGGAACCACCCAGTTGCCGTCATCGGTGAACACGGTGATCACCCCACTGGCGGCATACGCGAACTGGCCACGCTGATGATCGTGCAGCGGGAACAGCGTGCCGTCCGCGTAATCAACGGTGGTCACGACGGCATCGCGTGGCGTGTTCTGGTAAGGATGGCGGGTAATTTCTTGCATGGCCCGATTCTAATGAAAATTGGCCTGTGACTGAAAGCAGGCCAGCGCAATTGCTTGCATATTGCTCCCCGTACGAGCATTTCCGCTCGGCGTCGGGAACGATTGACCATGCAAAAGAAGCACCTTGTACTCGCTATTCTGGTAACAGCGGTCTGGGGATTGAATTTCCCCGTGACCAAGCTCGGCCTGGCGGGTATCGATCCACTGTTGCTGACAGCATTGCGTTTCACGCTGGCTTCGCTGCCTTGGGTATTTTTCGTGGAGCGCCCACGGGTGGCCTTTCGGTGGCTGGCGGCTTACGGGCTGATCTTTGGCGTAGCGATGTGGGCGTTGATCAATCAGGGAATCGCATGGGGAGTGCCGCCCGGCACGGCATCGCTACTGATCCAGTGCAGCGCATTTTTCACCTTGGGTTGGGGGGTGATTTTTTTTGGCGAGCATCTGGGGCGCGCACAATGGCTTGGCGCGCTGTTGGCATTCGCAGGGTTGCAGGGCATCGTACTGTGCAGTCCCGGTGATGCATCGAGGGCAGGGTTGGTCCTCGTCGTCATCAGCGCGATGGCCTGGAGTGTTGGCAACGTCATCATCAAAGTGTCGCAGGTGCGTGAGATCTTCGCATTCGTGGTGTGGGCCAGCCTGTTTCCGCCCATCCCGCTGATGCTGTTGACGTGGCTGTTGCATGGCTCGGCGCCGTTCAGCGCGCTGCCTTCTCAGCTCAATGCGCTGACCCTGAGTTCTATCGCGTTTCAGGTCTACGCCGCGACACATTTCAGTTATTGGGGCTGGAACCTGCTGTTGCGTGAATACCCGATCTCGCGTGTGGCACCGTTGTCGCTGTTGATTCCGGTGTTCGGCATCTTCAGTTCGATGGTCATCCTCGGCCAATACCCAGGCCCTGCGCAGTGGGGGTTGATCTTGTTGCTGCTGGTGGCGATCACTTTGGGTTCGGGGCACTGGCAGGCTGTATGGTTACGCCGTCGTGCGCGAATCATCTGATCCCCTGGATATCAGAGCAATCATCACTCCGGTGCCGTGTCCGTCGCGTTCATCTTCTGGATCACCAGTCCGATGAACGCCGACACGGCAAGCGGCAATTGCCGACGGCTCGGGTACAGCACGTTCAGGCCAAAGTTTTCAGGTCGGTATTGGGGCAGCACTGGCACCAGCGTACCGGCCTCGACTTCAAGTGCGGCCATCACCGGTGGGAGCAGGGCGATGCCGAGGCCGGCCAGCGCGGCTTTGCGCAGCGCCTGGGCAGTATTGCCGCTGAAGCGCCCGGCCACTTGTACGTCTTCTGCGCCGTGGGGACCGACCAACCGCCAGACGGCGTGGCCGCCTGGCTGCGCGGAGACCACGCAATCGTGGCTGGCCAGATCCTGCAAGGTCCGCGGTGCACCACGCGCGGCAATGTAGGCGGGGCTGGCGACCATCCCGACATTGCCCGGGTCGACGATCTGCCGGCCGACATAGCCTGAGTCGCGCAAGGGGCCACCACGAAAGGCGACGTCGATCTGCTCGGTGATCAGGTCGGCCTTCGTATCACTGAGCACAAAGTCCAGGCGCACTCGCGGGTGCGCGGCGAGAAATTCGCTGACCCATTCCATCTGGAAAAAATCGAAGAAATCCGCAGGCGCCGCTACCCGCACCAGGCCACTGGGCTCGTTGCTGCCTGACATCAATTCCTGTCCCGCCTCGAGCAAGCCGTCCACCGCGCTGACGCAACGCTCATGAAAGTCCTGACCGGCGCTGGTGAGGGTGAGTTTGCGGGTAGAGCGTTGCAGCAGCCGCGTGCCGAGTTGTTCCTCAAGCTGCTGGATGCGCCGACTCACGGTGTTGGACGGCATGCCCCGGCGCCGCGCCGCCTCGGCAAAGCTGCCGCTGCGGACCACCTGCACAAACATGGCGATGTCATTGAGGTCGAGCATGGCGAAGATTCCTGATGCTGATGGACGAGTGCAATCCAATTATATCGGCTAATAAAGTAATCGATCTGGCTCTATTGTTGCGCTATCGGGCCGAGAGGCTCCCACTTTCCGTGAGCAATCATCATGATCCCTGCGCAATCACTGCACACCGCTGCACCTCCTGACACTGCACACGACTCCGTCTCTCACCGCGCCATCAGCTATCGCACCACCGGCAGCGGGCACGGTGCGATCGTCCGGCTGATGAGCCCCGGTGATCTGGGACACCGGGTCAAGCCATTCGTGTTCCTTGATCTGTTTGAAGGCGAGAGTTCGTTCATCAACGGCATGCCCATGCACCCGCACTCGGGCATTGCCACCATCACCCTGATCACCGAAGGCAATTTGCGTTTCGAGGATGCCGGGTCGGGCAAGGGCATGATCGATTACGGCGGTGTCGAATGGATGCGCGCGGGCGGTGGCGTCTGGCACGGCAAGGAAATGTCAGTCGGCACGTCGAAGCGGATTCAGGGGTTTCAGCTGTGGATTGCCCTGCCGCCAGAGCTGGAGAACGCCAGTGTCGACAGCCAATACCTGGAGTCGAGTGCGATGCCCGAAGCGGGGCCGGCACGGGTGATTCTGGGCTCTTACCAGGGGGTGCAAAGTCCGGTTCGCGCGCCCGCTGGCATGAATTACTTGCTGGTCACGCTGCGAGCCGGCGAGTCCTGGCGTTACGTCCCGCCGCGGGGGCATGAGTCGTTGTGGTTGAGCGTCAGTCGCGGCGCACTTTGTGCCCCGAACGTGGTGATGGCGGGCGAAATGGTGGTCTTCGAACCTGGTAGCCAGGCGGTCACCCTGCAGGCGATGCAACAGGATGCAGTGTTCGTGATTGGCTCGGCGCAGCCTCATCCCTACGAGTTGGCGCTGGGAAATTACTCGGTACACACCAACCGCCAGGCGCTGCGCGCAGGGGAAGCAAATATTGCCGAGATTGGTGCTCGATTGCGCGAGTACCTGAAGCAGCCCCAGCAATCGACCTCTGTGCCGGTTTTCAAATGAACAGCACCGTGTTTGCGGTTGAAGCCCTTTTTCAGGAACGACAATGTTAGAACATCGATTGAAGGCCGATCTTGGCGGCGGTGATTTTGGCTGGCTCAAGGCGCGGCATCATTTCAACGTCACCGCCAAAGGCAATCCTGCGCACCGTCCGCTGGGTGCATTGGTGGTCTGGAACGACGACGAGATTGCCCCGGGCACCGGGTTCCCCCTGCATGGGCACGACAGCATGGAGATCGTCAGTTACGTCCTCGAAGGTGCCGTGAGTCACCGCGACAGCGCAGGCGGGCAGGGCCGCACCGTGGCCGGCGACGTGCAGAGGTCAACTGACCTGGCCAGAACCCTCTGAACTGGCCCGCCGTGATGACGTTGCGCAGCAACTGTGGCGGGACAGCGCGGTGTTGACCGGCATGGATTGACTGACTTCAAGTCAGCTCTGTCATTGCTTGGGCTGCCAGGCGGTAGAACCCGCTGCCGCCTTGAACTTCGCCCGATTCTGCGCGGTGGCCGGTGGCTCCGAGTCGCCAAAAATTGCCTTGAGCCAGTGCCCGTCGGTAGGGTTGGGAAAGATGATGAACTTGCGCCCGAACTGCTCCTTGTCTTCGGTCATCAGGCGGGTGCGCTGTTTGACGTCAGCGACGTAGTACTTGCGCTTGAAGTCGTTGAGGTTGTCTCCCAGCATCACCACCACGTCGTAATCCTTGGCGATCTCCTGTTGACGCGGCTCCTTGTTGGAACTGTCGCGGTAAACCGTCAGGTGTTTCTCGTCGGCCACCGGCAGATTGTTTTTGCGCAGATTCGCCAAGGCGTACTCGTAGGTTTTTTCGCCCTGGTCACGGCTGGTGACGTAGAAAATCTCAACACCTTTCGATTGCGCATAGCTCAGGAAATCCACCGCGCCGGGCGTGGCAACCGGGCCATTGTCGGCCACCCACTGATCCCATGCTGCGTCGTCGAAAAACTCCTTGTCGGCATTGATCATGTAGCCCCAATAGCTGTTGCTGCTCAGCACGGTGTCATCGACATCGCTGATGATCGCCAATGGCCGATCGCCCGGCTTGTGCGCCTGCAGCGCTCGGTCCAGTTGCATTCGGGCGACGTTGAAACCTTGGTAATAAAGCGCCTCGAACTCGGCGGCGGTCTGCTTCCAGGCGACGGCGGCGGTCAGAAGGTTTGATGGCGGGCTGGCGGCTTCTTCGGCAAAGGTGGGAGCGCCATGCAGCATCAGTAGAGAGAGGAACAGGGGGGAGATCTGGTTTGTTTTTATTTTCACGTTCGAGCCCTTAAAACGCGGATTGAGCCACTGCGGCCAATGCTGCCAGAGTGTTCTATCTCAGCCGGGATCCGGGCTCAACGCAGGTGTCGCGTTTGTGGATCAATCGGGCGTAATTTCTGTCATTTATCTGTCATAAAGCCCGGAGTGGCGCGCTACGACTCAGCGCTGCTCTTCAGGCATCACGATATTTGACTCGATTTTCTTGCCGATGCTGATGCGCGGTTCGGTCGAATAGCCCAGTGCTTCATAAAAGGCTTTGACACTTTCATTGGTGCTGACGATTTGCAGATGGATCTTCATGCAGCCGCGCGCCGTCAACGCAGCCTCGGCATGACGGACCCGCTGTATCCCGACACCTTGCCTGCGATGCGACGGGTGCACCGCCACTGAATACAACCATCCACGATGACTGTCGTATCCGCGAGAACGCTGCCAATCACTTCAGGCCCGGACAAGGCCACAAAGAAAAGCCCATCAGTGGCGGCTAATACCGATCAGTTAAGCGCAGATCCTCTGTGGGAGCGGGCTTGCTCGCGAAGGGGGCGGCGTGCTGATCCAATACCTGACACGCACCGCAGAGCGCGGAGGCTTGTTTTGGGAGCACACCCGGGGTCTCCCGCTGGCGTGTTCGCTCAGCCCTCTACTGGGTGGATTTTATCTGTACCGTTTGGACGTGGCCTTGACCCGGCCGGACCTGTTCTATTTGCGTTATATGGATGACGTATTGGTGCTGGCAGCAACACGCAACAAGCTGCGTCAGGGCATCTGCGTGGTCAATCGCCTGTTTGAGGCGCTCGACCTGCAGAAACATCCGGACAAAACCGTACTCGGACCTATCGAGCGGGGCTTCACCTTCCTGGGAAAGCGTTACCCCGTCCAATAGTCTCCTGTGTTAACGTCGGCCTATCGAAAAAACGCCAGCTTTAGGAGCAAGCGACCAGCACCACCGGGTTAAAGGGCGGTGCCTGTCGTGGATTACCGTTTTTTCGTATCAGTGCTCATTCCTCACACTTCAGGGGTGATGGCGAACCCTCCCATCACCCACCACGGTGCCTCGCGTAGGGGTTCCGAGGGGACTTGGATCCCGCTCGTGGTTGTGGAATACATCGCGGTGTAGTGCAAGTTGTATGGAGACCACTGGCGGGCTTCGGGGGTGTACGTCCCCTCAATCAGTGTGTTTCCGTCGTTTCCATAGGTGGGGGGGTAGAACGGTGCGAGAATCCCCTCGATCGCGCCGAAGTTATCCGGGAATGTTAATACACATTGGGCGGCGAGCTCGCGGGCTACATGCGGCTGGTTGCCGACCCATGCTGCTGCGCTGTCCAGACGCATTTCCCCCCAAGTCCTCTTTATCCGGTACACATTGGACACAGTCACCGCGTATGATGCGGTCCTGTTATATCGGTCCACCACGGTCACTCGTGCGGTCCCCCTTTTGAGCCCGGCTACCTTCCCGTTCGCATCCACACTGGCAATACTCGGATCGGCCGAGGTGTAGGTATACGGGGCCGCACCACTGATGGGCACTCGAGTTTCAACGTTCCCTTCCACCTCCTTCGTTGGCCAGCCATAGTCCTGAATCAATTTGAGACCATCCAGCACCATAGGCGTCGGGTCGATGATCAACTCGGGCGCCGTCTCCACCTTCACGATGCGTGGCGCGGATGACTGCTCCGAACCATACAGGGCTTTGGCGGTCAGGGTGTGCGTCCCATCGTCCAGGTTCCCCAGCGTATGGGTCCAGACACCACTGGCGTCGACAGGACGGCGGCCTTTGGAGGTGGCGCCATCAAAGATTTCGACTTCCAGGTTCGCGGTTGCCGTGCCGGTCAAAATGACAGTGGTGTCGATGGTGGTGCCGTTGTTGGGAATGTCGTTACCTTTGGAGTCTTTCACCGTGGTGATCGCAGGCGTCACTGCTATGGCCACTTTAAAGGTCCTGGCCGCCGACACCGGATTGCTGCCATACAGGGCTTTGGCGGTCAGGCTATGCTCCCCGACACTCATGCCCTGAACCCTGTGGGTCCAGACGCCACTGGCGTTGACAGGACGACGACCTTTGGACGTGGCGCCGTCAAAGATCTCGACCTCAAGACCCGCGGTCGCTGTGCCGGTGAGGTCGACGGCGTCGTTGACGATGGTGGTGCCGTTGGCGACTTCGTTGCCGTAGGCGTCTTTGACCGAGGTGATCGCAGGCGTCACCGCTATGGCCACTTTAAAGGTCCTGGCCGCCGATACCGGATTGCTGCCATACAGGGCTTTGGCGGTCAGGCTATGCTCCCCGACACCCATGCCCTGAACCCTGTGGATCCAGACACCGCTGACGTTGGCCGTGCGTCGGCCTTTGGATGTGGCGCCATCGAAGATCTCGACCTCAAAACCGGCCGTAGCCGTGCCGGTGAGGTCGACAAAATCGTTGACGATGGTAGTTCCGTTGGCGACTTCGTTACCGTAGGCGTCCTTGACCGAGGTGATGACGGGAGTGGCCGCGTTGGCGACCGTCAGGGTATAGGGGACGGAGATTAGGCTTGGGTTATACACGGCGGTGGCAGTGAAACTGTGTGCCACCGCGCCCAGTCCGGTCATGGTCAGCGTCCATTCGCCGGTGATGGCATCGGCGGTGGCTTCGTCCTTGACCGTTGCGTCGTCCTTGATCTGCACCTTTTGCCCTTTGCTGGCCGTGCCGGTGAGCTTGACCGTGGTGTCGACGGTGGTGCCGCCGTGCGGGATCAGGGCGCCCTTGGAGTCCTCGGCTTTGGTGATGGTAGGGGCGTCTGAGGCGGTCACTGTCAGCGTGCGTGCAGCCGACACCTGACCTGCGCCGTACAGGGCGGTGGCAGTGAAACTGTGTGCCACCGCGCCCAGTCCGGTCATGGTCAGCGTCCATTCGCCGGTGGTGGCATCGGCGGTGGCTTCGTCCTTGACCGTTGCACCGTCCTTGATCTGCACCTTTTGCCCTTTGCTGGCCGTGCCGGTGAGCTTGACCGTGGTGTCGACGGTGGTGCCGCCGTGCGGGATCAGGGCGCCCTTGGAGTCCTCGGCTTTGGTGATGGTAGGGGCGTCTGAGGCGGTCACTGTCAGCGTGCGTGCAGCCGACACCTGACCTGCGCCGTACAGGGCGGTGGCAGTGAAACTGTGTGCCACCGCGCCCAGTCCGGTCATGGTCAGCGTCCATTCGCCGGTGGTGGCATCGGCGGTGGCTTCGTCCTTGACCGTTGCACCGTCCTTGATCTGCACCTTTTGCCCTTTGCTGGCCGTGCCGGTGAGTTTGACCGTGGTGTCTACGGTGGTGCCGCCTTGCGGGATCAGGGCGCCCTTGGAGTCCTCGGCTTTGGTGATGGTAGGGGCGTCTGAGGCGGTCACTGTCAGCGTGCGTGCAGCCGACACCTGACCTGCGCCGTACAGGGCGGTGGCAGTGAAACTGTGTGCCACCGCGCCCAGTCCGGTCATGGTCAGCGTCCATTCGCCGGTGGTGGCATCGGCGGTGGCTTCGTCCTTGACCGTTGCACCGTCCTTGATCTGCACCTTTTGCCCTTTGCTGGCCGTGCCGGTGAGTTTGACCGTGGTGTCTACGGTGGTGTCGCCTTGCGGGATCAGGGCGCCCTTGGAGTCCTCGGCTTTGGTGATGGTAGGGGCGTCTGAGGCGGTCACTGTCAGCGTGCGTGCAGCCGACACCTGACCTGCGCCGTACAGGGCGGTGGCAGTGAAACTGTGTGCCACCGCGCCCAGTCCGGTCATGGTCAGCGTCCATTCGCCGGTGGTGGCATCGGCGGTGGCTTCGTCCTTGACCGTTGCACCGTCCTTGATCTGCACCTTTTGCCCTTTGCTGGCCGTGCCGGTGAGTTTGACCGTGGTGTCTACGGTGGTGTCGCCTTGCGGGATCAGGGCGCCCTTGGAGTCCTCGGCTTTGGTGATGGTAGGGGCGTCTGAGGCGGTCACTGTCAGCGTGCGTGCAGCCGACACCTGACCTGCGCCGTACAGGGCGGTGGCAGTGAAACTGTGTGCCACCGCGCCCAGTCCGGTCATGGTCAGCGTCCATTCGCCGGTGGTGGCATCGGCGGTGGCTTCGTCCTTGACCGTTGCACCATCCTTGATCTGCACCTTTTGCCCTTTGCTGGCCGTGCCGGTGAGCTTGACCGTGGTGTCGACGGTGGTGCCGCCGTGCGGGATCAGGGCGCCCTTGGAGTCCTCGGCTTTGGTGATGGTAGGGGCGTCTGAGGCGGTCACTGTCAGCGTGCGTGCAGCCGACACCTGACCTGCGCCGTACAGGGCGGTGGCAGTGAAACTGTGTGCCACCGCGCCCAGTCCGGTCATGGTCAGCGTCCATTCGCCGGTGGTGGCATCGGCGGTGGCTTCGTCCTTGACCGTTGCACCGTCCTTGATCTGCACCTTTTGCCCTTTGCTGGCCGTGCCGGTGAGTTTGACCGTGGTGTCTACGGTGGTGTCGCCTTGCGGGATCAGGGCGCCCTTGGAGTCCTCGGCTTTGGTGATGGTAGGGGCGTCTGAGGCGGTCACTGTCAGCGTGCGTGCAGCCGACACCTGACCTGCGCCGTACAGGGCGGTGGCAGTGAAACTGTGTGCCACCGCGCCCAGTCCGGTCATGGTCAGCGTCCATTCGCCGGTGGTGGCATCGGCGGTGGCTTCGTCCTTGACCGTTGCACCGTCCTTGATCTGCACCTTTTGCCCTTTGCTGGCCGTGCCGGTGAGCTTGACCGTGGTGTCGACGGTGGTGCCGCCGTGCGGGATCAGGGCGCCCTTGGAGTCCTCGGCTTTGGTGATGGTAGGGGCGTCTGAGGCGGTCACTGTCAGAGTCCATGCATCCGATACCTGACCCGCGCCGTACAGTGCTTTGGCGGTGAAGCTATGCGCCGCTACGCTCATGCCCTTGTTCTCGAACGTCCAAACGCCACTGGTGTCGACTGGGCGTGTAGCCAATGAGAAGCCTCGGTTAAAAATCTCTACCTCCAGGCCCGCGGTCGCCGTACCGGTCAGGGTGACCGCTGTCTCGACGGTGGTGCCGCCATGCGGAATTTCCACGCCACTGGGCGAGCCTTTGATCGAAGAGATGGTCGGGGCTTCTGCTATTGGCAAGATGCTCAACTTCAAGATTGGCGACCTCCCGGCCTGCCCACCATCACGATTCAGGTTCCAGCGAAACTCGATGTCCTTGCCTTGCCGTGCTGTCAGGAACTCGGGAGTCAGAAGGGTATTCACCCGCTTATTCACGTTGAACGCCACTAACGGAAACTGCGGCGCCCCGGCCGGCGGATTGACCTCCACCAACCGTGCCCGGTCGCCGGACAATGCACCCAGGTACTCGATGCGCATGGTTACACCTTCGAGATAAGCCGGAATATCAATCGGACTCACCGCCGGCGACACCAGAGAAGGTGGTGGCAAATCAATCGTGTCTGCCCCGACGACTTGCGCGTTCGCCGGGATGGAGGTCGCCACCACTGTGCCGTCAGGTTGGCGCAGTTCATAGGTGACGGTCACGGCGCTGTCGGCAATCACGTTGTCGAAAGGCACGTTGAGGATGCAGGGTTTCTTCTGCCCGAACTGATCGTTTTCGACTTTGCCGCTGACAACCACCACCACCACGTCCGGCCGCCCGGTCACTCTTGCGGTGTAGACGGCCTCGATGTCATAGCCTGCTACAAAGCGCTTGTCCGCCGTGAGGATGACCACCAGCAGCGGATTACCGGCCAGTTTTTCCAGCTCGATGATGCTGTTGTCGTCACCGGGATAATCCTCCATCCGCTCCAGCAGGATCGGCATCGGCAGGCGCTTGCCATCCAGGTCTTCTTCCACGGTTGCTACGGGGGACCAGGGTGCATCCGGGTCCGGGCCATTGCCGATCTGGTCGGTGACCGTGAAGGAAAAGTGCAGCTTCCCGTCCAGTCGTTTCGCCTTGTCGAGAAAGGCGCGGTCGACGGTGAAACAAATGGTGATCGGCTCTTCGTTGCCGGGGTTTGGCGGTTGGGGCGCCAGATCCTTATCGACGTCGGCGTACATGATCTCGCCGTTGCATTTGAGACTGATGCGGTCGTAAGCCCGGCAATAGGGATAGGCCACGCAGACCTGCGCGCTGACAAAGCTTGGGTCCAGCATATTCTTGAAAATATCAGGCAACAGAAGTTTGAGCTCGGAGTGGCCGCCAGGATTGGTCAGGCGGTCTTTCAGACCGGGGCGGACTCTGTTGTAAAGGACGCTCATCGTATCGGATTTACCGATGTTGCCACTGCCGCGGGTGACGTCGACGTACAGCAGGTTGACGCGGTCCGGGTGCAAACGCCCTTTGGGCAGACGCAGAGTGGTCGTCACATCGGGATTAACGATGGTCTGGCTGTCGAGCATCGTCAGGTCACCGTCAGACCATAAGCGCATGAGATCGCCCGGTTCCATCATTCCGGACAGCGGCGGGTCGACCTCTACGTAAGCCCCCCCACCGTCGGTGACCAGGTCAACCGCAACCAGAGGAACGCCGACCATCGCGCCGACCACCGGGTAGGTTTGTCCAGTGATGCGTGGTGGATAGAACACGAGGACAGTGTTGTCGGACGACGATGACGCGGTCATGATCCAGGCTCCTGTGCCGTAGGATTTACAGGCACTATCAGAGCGCTTTTCGGGCGAGCGCGCACCTGTCAGATCTGACAGGTGCGCAAACGCTTAAGACGAATGGTCGATCTGAAAGCTGCCGAACTGCTGGGTGATCAGTCGTTGAAGGTGGATACGGTTTGATCGAGGTCTGAAACGACAAAACCCGCCGCCCCGGTTGATCGGAGTGGCGGGTTTTTTATGCCAGCAGAGTGTGTGTTGTCTGCGAGTCAGTCTTCGCGAGCAAGCCCGCTCCCACAATTGATCTTCGTTGCTTTGAGCATTGAGTTCGCTTAACTGATGGTCATTATCCGCGGCGGCCCGTTTCTTATCGAAAGCGAGGCTCGGAGTGTGATGCGCGGTTTCGTAATACTGCTAGGCCAAAGTGTCGCGCTCAGCGAAGATTCTTGCCATTTGTGCCGCGTTTTCGGTGCCCCAGGTGCACAGTGGCACGATCGCTTCAGCCAGGCTGCGACCGAGTGGGGTCAGCGCGTAGTCCACGCGCGGCGGCACTTCCTTGTAGTCGGTCCGCGCCAGCACATGATCGGCTTCCAGATCCTTCAGTTGCTGGATCAGCACCTTGTCGCTGACGCCCGGGATCAAACGCTTGAGCTCGCCATAGCGTTTCGGGCCGCTGCGCAGGAAAAACAAGACCAGCGGTTTCCACTTGCCCGAAATGATGCGCAGCGTGGCGTTGAGCCCGCAACCGGTGTCGCAGATTTCAGAAGTCGTCGTCATATTTTGATACTTACCTAAAGGTGCATACTTGTCCTTAGGTTACCTGAGCTGCATCCTCGTTCTCAAGCAAGCAATTTCCTGCTTGGGTACAACGCCAACGAAGGATGCACGCATGACCAGACTGAATGGAAAGACCGCGGTGATCACCGGCGGTGCCACCGGCATAGGCCTCGCCGCAGCAAAACGCTTCATCGAGGAGGGAGCCTTCGTGTTCATCTTCGGCCGCCGCCAGGAAGCGCTCGATGTCGCCGTGGCCGAGCTCGGACCGAATGCCCGCGCGGTAAAGGGCTCGGTCTCCGATCGGGCCGACCTCGACCGACTGTACGCGGCGGTGAAGGCCGAGCGCGGAACCCTCGACATCGTCTTCGCCAATGCCGGGGCGGGGAGCCCGCTTGCGCTCGGCAAACTCACCGCCGAGCACATTGACGAAACCTTCGACACCAACGTGAAGGGCCTGATCTTCACGGTCCAGAAGGCGCTGCCGCTGATGGGCCAGGGCGGTTCGATCATCCTGACCGGATCGAGCGCCGGCACTACGGGCGCCCCCGCTTTCAGTGTCTACAGCGCGAGCAAAGCGGCAGTGCGCAATCTTGCGCGGACCTGGGCGGAGGATCTGAAGGGCACGGGTATCCGGGTCAACGTGCTGTCGCCCGGGCCGACCGCGACCGAACTCGCCAAGGCCGCGCTGGGCGAGGAAGGCATGAAGGTCTTCGCTTCGATGAATCCACTCCAGCGCATGGCCGATCCGGCGGAGATCGGCGCGGCGGCCGCGTTTCTCGCGTCGCAGGACAGCAGCTTCATGACCGCCAGTGAGGTCGCCGTCGACGGCGGCCTGGCGCAAATCTGATTCGCTACGCCCCGCCGGTCACTCGATCGATATTCGGAGCCCGCCGGGCGTAGTAAACCCAAGGAGAATATATGAACTACGCAATTATCGGTTTCGGCAAGCTCGGCCAGGCCCTGGCCAAGGCGTTTGCCCGAAGCGGCATCGAAGTATCCGTTGCAACCACTCGCGATCCGCAAAGCTTTGCCTCCACTGCAGCCGCGATCGGACCAGCGATCGTGCCAGCAACACTGGCGCAAGCCCTCAAGGCGGACATCGTCTTTCTGGCTGTCCGTTTTGAGTCTCACCGAGAGGTCGCGAAAGCGCTGCCGACCTGGAAGGGCAAGACCATTATCGATGTGACTAATGCCTACGGCGTGCCTCCTGAGCAACTGGGAGGGCAGCCTTCTTCCAAAGTCATTGCGCAGGCCTTCACGGGTGCAAGACTGGTCAAGGGCTTCAACCATTTGGTCGCCGGCGTGCTTGACCAGAATCCGGCCATACAGGGCGGCAGGAGAGTCGTGTTCCTGGCGAGCGATGACGACGACGCCGCAACGGAAGTCGGTACGCTTGCTGAAAATCTCGGTTTCTCGCCGATCAAACTTGGCGGGCTTTCGGAGGGTGGGCTGCTAGTGCAGGCGCGCGGAGACAGCTGGGGGCAACTGATCTTTAAGAACTTGGTAAGGTTCGATTGACGATCCGTGATCACAAATTTTGATGCGATCCGGCCTCGTGGACAAAAGGCAGCCCTGCCTGATTGAAGCGAGGTCGACGACGGCAGAAAGCCGCGATCCGATTATCTGGCAAGCGTGCTTTGAACTTAAGCATCGAGGTGAAAAAGTCCGCTTCTGGCCGGTAGTTGTCCTCACATGTCCAGAAACGGGAATTGGTAAGTGCTTTAGCCAGTAGACGTCAGGTTATGGCTGAAAGACGGGCATTCTGAATATTCCCTCACCAGTACAAAAATCACACTTGTCTATGACGCTGTGTGTCATACAGTCTTTCGCGTGGCATTCATCCCGCATTTCAAGGATTTTCAATGAACGTTCATTTTGTGGTCCACGAAGCATTCGAATCGCCCGGCGCCTACGAGACCTGGGTTCGGCAGCGTGGCCATGAGGCGGGTTATTCACGCGTCCATGCCTTTGATGCGTTGCCTGCGAGCGTGGAGAACATCGACTTGCTGGTGGTGTTGGGCGGCCCGCAATCGCCGGCGACGACCCTGGAGGAATGTCCGCATTTCAACGCGGCCGCCGAGTGCGATTTGATCGTTAGAGCGATCAAGGCGAACAAGGCAGTGGTGGGGGTGTGCCTGGGGGCGCAATTGGTCGGTGAGGCGCTGGGTGCTGCGCATGGTCACAGTCCGGAAAAGGAGATCGGCAATTTTCCGATCAGGTTGACGGCAGCGGGGAAGGGCAGCGCCAAGGTTGCGCACTTCGGCGATGTGCTTGAGGTGGGGCATTGGCACAACGATATGCCGGGGCTGACGGCGGACGCGAAGGTCCTCGCGGTCAGTGAGGGCTGTCCGCGTCAGATTGTCGAGTACAGCGATCTGGTCTACGGCTTTCAGTGCCACATGGAATTCACTGCGGATGTCGTGGAGCGCTTGATTGCCGCGTCCGGTGAAGAGTTGGCAGCCGCGCTGGATCAGCGTTTCGTTCAGCAACCGGCGGCGCTTCGCAACAACGTCTATGAGGCGATGAACCTGAAACTCTTCGAGTTTCTCGACCAGTTGGTTGCGCAGTATCAGCGGCAAACCAAGGGCTAGACACTCAACAAATGGCGCCGTCAAACCACGATTTCACGGCGCCCTGTGCTCAGATCCAGACGTCGTTGTCCGCCGTGCGCTCCCCACCTTCGTGCCCGGTGTTACGCACACCCCGAGGCTCGATCATCATCAGTCGCGCTTCTCCCTCTGCTGCCGTCCGATGTTCGATTCCGCGCGGCACGACGTACAACTCACCCGGCTCGATGTAGACGCTGCCATGGGGCAGATCGATCCGCAGCGTGCCTTCGATCACGATAAAGGCTTCATCGGTTTCCGGGTGGGAGTGCCAGATGAACTCACCTTCGATGCGAACCACCTTGAACTGGTAGTCATTCATTTCGGCGACCACTCGCGGGCTCCATTGCTGGTCGATCAGTGCGGCTTTTTGCGCCAGATTGATGGCGTGCAGACTCGGTTCTTTGCGGGTGTGTGGCATGACAGATCCTCTCTCAAACGGGAGTCGTCAGCCTAGCGAAGGGGCGATTGGCAATGCTTGTACGATCCTGCAAGTTGACCCTGTGTCCGCACGCGCTCCAGCCAACGCGACGGAGATACACCATACGTGCGGGTGAAGTGTCGGGTCATGTGACTTTGGTCGTGAAAACCCGCCGCCAGCGCGGCATCCACCAGCGAGAATCGGTCAAGCACCAGCGTGCGCAATACATCCAGGCGGCGCAGGGTCACGAAGCGATAGGGGCTGGTGCCGAACAGCACTCTGAAGTCCCGGGAGAGGCTCCACTTTTCACGGCCGCTGGCGTGCTCCAGCATCTCCAGCGTCACGCTCTGGTGCAGGTGGGCCATGATGAATTCTCTGGCGCGCTCGGCCGCCGGGTAATCGAGCAGTTTGCGTCCACGAGGTTTGCCCGCCACCGCGCGCAGGGCCATTGCCAGATCAAACAGGGCGTCCTGTTCTTCCAGCGGATCGAGTGCGTGATCCATCGCCTGCACGAACGCTTCGCTGGCCCGATACAGACGCGGATCGCTGGAGAGGCCGCCGGCGATGAAGGGTAACGGCTCACCCTTCAAAACCTGCTGAATCAGGGCCGGGTCGATATAGGCCATGCGATAGTGGAAACCTGCTTCGGTCCCGGCCATGCCGTCGTGCAGTTCATCCGGATGCAGCAGCAAGGTGTTTCCCGGCAAACCGTGGCGCAGGGTGCCCTTGTAGTGAAAGCTCTGCACGCCGGAGAGTGTGCGGCCGATCGAATAAGTGTCGTGCCGATGTGGCTGGTAGCCATGGCCGCCAAACCAGGCCTCGATGCGTTCTATCCGCCCCGGCTGAGTGCTGCGCACTACCCAATCGGAACCTGGATCTGGTTTGGACTGTTCCATGGTTTCACTGTCCCTGAAGGAGAAAGCCAGCTGCGAAGGATGATAGCGAACCTGATCGAAAGCCGGGTGCTTACAGCTCCATCACCGTTGCCCCCGCGTGTTTTGCGCCAGACGCTCACGCCAGTTGCCCCCGTGCGTGCGCAGGCACTCTTGCTCGGAGTCGAAACGCACACAGCGGTCTGAAGGGCGCAGGTCGATGTCGGCTTCCCTCAGTGCGGTGGCCGTCAGTTCGAAGATGCGTGTTTTGGCTTGCGTCAGGGCGAGCGTTTTGTCTGCTTCGGTTTCGAACACCCAGATGACTGTCAGGGTTTCCGGCAAAGCGTTCAGGTCAGCGGTGTGGGTCAGCCAGGTGAAGCCTTTGATTTCACCTTTTGCGGTTTCACATGCGTCAGTGAGCGTGGCAATCAAGCGCCGCTCGATCCGCGCCAGTTCACGTTTTCCAGGGGGCATTGCGGGTTCCTTTGCGGATAATGGCCAGCGATCAACAGCGCTCATCATATATTGCCGGCAACGTGTTCTGGAGTCGCACTCAGGTTGCTTTCGACATTCAGTTGAGGATAACTGGAGCACCGTCCCTTGAATAAGGAGGCCCTGATGGCCACTGCCCACGTGTTCATTGCCGTCAGTCTGGATGGCTTCATTTCGCGCCCGGATGGCGGGATCGACTGGCTTTTGCAGCGTGATGATCAGACAGAGGATCATGGCTATTCGACCTTCATTGCCGACAAGGATGTGATCGTGATGGGGCGGGGTACCTATGAGAAGGTGATGACCTTCGACACATGGTTCTACGATCGGCCCGTGGTGGTGCTGTCCGAACAGTTGGTGAATACGCCGGTGCCCGAGGCGTTGCAGGGTAAACTGCGCTTTTCCAATCGCGCACCCGCAGAGCTGATGGCGGAACTGGCGAGCCAAGGCGTCGCGCGGGTGTATGTCGACGGCGGGCAGATGGTGCAATCCTTCCTGCGCGACGGCCTGGTCGCGGATATGGTGATCACCACGGTCCCTGTGCTGATCGGCTCGGGAAGGTCGTTGTTCGGGGAGCTTGCGCAGGACATTGCATTGGAACTGGTCTCCAGCCGCAGTTTTCCTTCGGGCCTGGTACAGTCGACCTACAACATCGTGCGCGGCTAGCGTACGCCACGCATACCAGACGCTTCGCGTATCGCCTGCACGTGCCGCAACTAAAAACAACGCGCGGGCGCAGCGAGGTGCAGCTGCGGTAACATGCCTCACCTCATAACCAACGAGCATTGAAAATGGATTCTCACTCGATTCTGGCCTTCACCCTCGTCGCGGCGATTGCCATCGCCAGTCCCGGACCTGCGACGCTGATGGCGATCAATAACAGTCTGGCGCACGGGCAGCGCAGTGCGATCTGGTCGTCGCTGGGCAATGCCAGTGGCCTGTTCTGCCTGTCGGCGGCGGCGATGCTGGGGTTGGGCGCGTTGCTGGCGAGTTCCGAGTGGTTGTTCAACACGGTGAAAATTCTCGGTGCCGGCTATCTGTTCTATCTCGGGCTCAAACAGTTGTTCAAGAAGGGCCCGATGTTGCCCGACGGCATTGCCGATGACGTGAGCAAGAGCAGGCCGACCCGTATGAAACTCTACAAGTCGGCGTTCCTCACGGCGGTGACCAACCCCAAGGCGACGATGTTTTTCACCGCGCTGTTCCCGCAGTTCATCGATCAGGGCGCGACGTTGTTGCCGCAGTTCCTGATCCTGACGTCGATCTTCATGGCGTTGTCGGTGACCTCGCTGAGCCTGTATGCCGCGCTGGCCTCCCGGGCCAAAGGCGTGCTGACCCGGCCCGCGTTGTCGCGTTGGGTCAGCCGGGTAGTGGGCACTACGTTCATCGGTTTTGGTGCGGCAATTTTGACCATGCGCCGGCAAACCGTTTAAACCCTGGAATCAATCCAGGTCGCTGGCCTGATGCCGTTCCGCGACCTGGCTCGCCTCGTCACCCCAGGTGCGATTGACGCGTTGTCCACGCTTGACCGCCGGCCGATTGGCGATTTCTTCTGCCCAGCGTTGCACGTGGGTGTACTCCTGAGCCGCTAGAAACTCGGCAGCCGAATACACGTTGTTGCGCACCAGTTGGCCGTACCACGGCCAGACCGCGATGTCGGCGATGGTGTAGCTGTCGCCGGCCAGATAGCGGCTCTCGCCGAGGCGGCGGTCGAGCACGTCGAGCTGTCGCTTGGCTTCCATGGTGAAGCGGTTGATCGGGTATTCGAGCTTCTCCGGCGCATACGCGTAGAAGTGCCCGAAGCCGCCGCCCAGATAAGGCGCCGCGCCCATCTGCCAGAACAGCCAGTTCAGGGTTTCGGTGCGGCCTGCCGGATCTTTCGGCAGAAAGGCGCCGAATTTTTCTGCCAGATACAGCAGGATCGAACCGGATTCGAACACCCGAATCGGCGGCTGCGCGCTGCGGTCGAGCAGTGCCGGAATCTTCGAGTTCGGGTTGATCTCGACAAAGTCGCTGGAGAACTGATCGCCTTCGTTGATGCGAATCAGCCACGCATCGTATTCGGCACCGGTGTGCCCCAGTGCGAGCAACTCTTCCAGCAGGATGGTCACCTTCACGCCGTTGGGCGTCGCCAGTGAATACAGTTGCAGCGGATGTTTGCCAACCGGCAGCGTCTTGTCATGCGTCGGCCCGGCAATCGGGCGGTTGATGCTGGCGAACTGGCCGCCGGACGGGGCTTCGTGTTTCCAGACTTTGGGCGGTACGTAGGGCGCTTTACTCATGAAATGGGCCTCATCGTGATTGTGCCGAGAATGACCTGACGGGTATCAGACGCGACAGCATAAACGCTCTGGCTCAAGTCTGCGCAACCCCCGGAATCATCAAGCAGGCCGCCAGGCCAATCAGCGCCGCACCAATTACCTTGTCAATGACCTGCTGTTTTTCCAGCATGCGCCGGCGCAAGCGTTGCGTAGAAAAAAACAACGCGACCAGGCTGAACCACGCCCAATGGGTGAGCGACATGAACAGGCCATAGGCGAGGTTTGCTGTCAGGGAACTGCCGGCCTGCACCACCTGGCTGTACGCAGCCACCACGAACAACATGGTTTTCGGATTCAACGCGTTGGTCAGGAAACCGGAGCCGAACAGCTGCCATGCACCCGGTGCCGAGGTGCTGGCCTCAGCCAATGTCAGCACGGATTTATGGGTGAAGGATTTGATGCCCAGATACACAAGATACCCACCGCCCAACAGTTTCATCGCCATGAACAGCATGGGTGATTGCGTGATGATCAGCGCCACGCCGAACACCGTATAAAACACATGCACCTGAACGCCGCAGGCAATACCCAGCGCGGCCAGTAAACCGCTGCGCCGTCCAAAGGCATAGCTGTTGCGGGTCACCATGGCAAAGTCCGGGCCGGGGCTGATCACCGCCAGGATGGTAATGGCGATTACCAGAAACAACTCATTCATCAATCCGCTCCTTCGCGCCTGGATATCCATTTGCGCTACTTGAATTCACAGATACTGAATTCACCAGCGGTTTCTGCAGGGAACCGTTGCGAATACGTAACTGGCGTCGCAGGCTGCGAACGGCGCCATGATGGACAATTGTCATTGGCAAAAAAAACGATTTATAGTCGCGAAAATCTGTGAGAAATCATCGTCTATATGAACCTGCCTCCGTTGGCTGCTTTGCGCTTCTTTAACACCGCTGCCCAGACCCAGAGCTTCGTCAAGGCCGCGGAGTTGCTGCACGTCACTCACGGCGCGGTCAGCCGGCAGGTGCGCTTGCTGGAGGAGGCGATCGGCGTTGAATTGTTCGAGCGACGCAATCGGGCGATCTTTCTCAATCACGCGGGACGCTTGCTGTTCAATGTCACTGCGCCGATGTTCGAGCAACTGCAGAGCACGATTTATCGCTTGCAGCGTGAAGTCCACGATGACGTGCTGGTGGTGTCCTGCGAGCCGACCATCGCCATGAAGTGGCTAATCCCGCGCCTGCCCGATTTCCACAATGCGCACCCGCATCTGCAAGTGCAATTGCTGACCGCTGGCGGGCCGATTGATTTCGCCCGTTCGGGGGTGGATCTGGCGATCCGTCGTGACGATTTCCATTGGGATGCAACCGTGCATGGCGTGACGATTTGCGAGGAGTGGATCGGCCCGGTCTGCGTCCCGTCCAGTCGTCCCGCAAGCGATCATTTGCGCGGTGCCTGCTTGCTGCGCAGCAAGACGCGACCTCAGGCGTGGGACAACTGGCTTCGACTGGCTGACATGACCGCGACGGATGTCAGTCGGGTCGACTACGAGCATTTCTACCTGTGCATTCAGGCAGCGTTGGCGGGGCTGGGGATCGGCATGGTGTCGTTTCTGATGGTGCAGGACGAACTCAAGTCCGACCAGTTGATCGCGCCATTCGGTTTTGTGCGCGACGGTTCGAGCTATTGCCTGTTGTCACCGCGACCATTTGAGCAGAGCGCCAATGCCATGCTGTTTCGCGAATGGGTAACGCAGCAGATGAGCGCGTGCGTTCGGCAACTTGGGGATGGAATTATGGTTTGCTCACCCGAGTCTGTTTAACGCCGCCATCAGTCGCCGCTATGTACCGTCAGTGCCGGGGAAAATCGGCCTGTGACCGACGGTTCAACGCTCGCGATGTGGCCAGTGATCTTGAATTTCATACCACGAAGCTTTGGATGTCACCTCGACATGCTGCTGTTTGTCAGGGATGAAAGCCGTGTCCAGTGTTCCCAGCGCTATTGAGATCCAGTCCGAGAACTCGCCTTGGCTGCGTGACCAAAACAACGAAGCGCCGCAGTGAGTGCAAAATTGGCGCAGCACTGCTTCAGAGGATGGATAGGACTTGATGTCGTCGGTGCCCCGCAGCAATTCAAGATCTTTGCGCAGTACGCTGCCATAGCTGGCAAATGCTGCACCATGGCTTTTGCGGCACTGACTGCAATGGCAGTGAGTAACCGCTTTT
This sequence comes from Pseudomonas sp. P8_229, assembly GCF_034008635.1. Classification (NCBI taxonomy): domain Bacteria; kingdom Pseudomonadati; phylum Pseudomonadota; class Gammaproteobacteria; order Pseudomonadales; family Pseudomonadaceae; genus Pseudomonas; species Pseudomonas sp. P8_229. Next base: position 5,543,736 of record NZ_CP125378.1, read on the forward strand.
GGTTTTGAGTTGATCTGGTATTTGACTGCACGGCAAAGGCAACTGCCTCGCAAGGTCTGGGAAGCGCTTTTGAGCGAGTCCGGATCGAATGATGTGTTGGCGATCTCACTGATGTCAGGTGCCAGCTGCCATTGACCGCAGGTGTCTGTGATCTGGCGTACCACCCATTGCTGCGGGCCAGTCCAGGATAGCTCGAGGTAGGGGCCTGCAAGCTCCGCGTCGGCGATCAGCACGCTCGCTTCATCCGCCGGGCCGGGGCACATGCCCCCGGCCGCGAAAGGTACACGCGCAAGCATCAGCTCGTTGAGCAGGCGTACGAGCTCGGCGTGGGACGTGAAGGTTATCTTGCGTTCTCCGGCTGCAACACCGGCAAACAGCAGATGGCCCGTCATCGAGTCGGTCGAGTTGATCGACGCCAGATGTACGGGGGGCTGCCCTGAGCCTTTTGCATAACGTGGCGTGTTCACTGCAAATCCTTTTCATCAGGTGTGTGAAACGAGGTGGCCAAAGCATTTTCCATCGGCCAGCGCGTCTTCAAATGTTCCGTCAAATATTCCATGAACGCTCGAACCTTCGGCGTCAGCGCCGCACGTTCCTGCACGCAGGCATAGATTTCCATCGGTTCGCCGTAAACCTGGTGTTCGGCCTGGTATTGCTCGAACAGCGGCAGCAGCTGACCGCTTTCGAGATAGGGGGCGGCGACGAATTCGGCCAGGCGCGTGACGCCCGCGCCGTTGACGGCCATTTGTGCCAGGGCGTCGATGTCGTCGCTGATGGCGGTGGCGTTGATCGGGGTGTCGTAGTGCTGGCCGTCGCGGATAAAACCCCAGCGCAGAAAGCGCCCATCCAGTGGGTAGCGGAACGCCAGGCAGGCGTGGTGCTGCAGGTCTTGCGGGGCTTGCGGCACGCCGGCGCGCTCAAGGTAGGCAGGGGCGGCGCAGAAGACGAAGGGCAGGGACACGATCCTGCGTGCAACGATGCCGTCTTCCAGTTGCGGCTTGATCCGCAGGCTCAGGTCGATGTTGTCCTGGATATGGCTGATCTTGCCATTGGTGGTCGACAGCTCCAGCAGCAGGCGCGGGTGCAGTGCGGCGAAACCGGCGATCAGCGGTGCCAGCACATGGCGGCCGAACGCGGAGGTCGAGGCGATGCTCAAGCGGCCTTGCAGTTCGCCTTGATCACTGATGATCGAGCTCTGCGCCGACTCCAGATCCGCCGCGATGCGCCTGACCTTTTCGTAATACAGCGCGCCGTTTTCGGTCAGGGCCATGCGGCGGGTGGTGCGTTGCAGCAGGCGTACGCCGAGGTGCGTTTCGAGGCGACTGAGGGTCTGGCTCACCGCTGCCGCACTGACGCCCAGGGTCTTGGCGGCGCCGACGATGGAGCCGATTTCGACCACTTTGATAAAGCTGGCAATCGCCGCCAACAGATTCATCCGTGTCCCGCCGAGTAGGTTCGATTCGTAAGTTGTGCTTTATAAAGTACCTGTGGCGGGCCGTCTAGTTGGGGGCAGGGGGCTTTGCTAAGGTGCCGACTCCCTGTCAATGTCTGGAAAGCCATATGAATCAAAGAGCAGCCACCGAAGCCTTGTATCCCTCGCGTCGCAAGCTGTCACCGCGGGCGACGCCGTATGTGTTTGCGCTGTACATGGCGACGATCATGGCGTTCCTGATGTCGCTGGTGATCACCGCCGCCAACTCCGGCATTGATAACGACTACCTGGGTAATGCGCTGCACGCCTACAAACTGGCGATGCCGGTGGCGTTTCTGTGCATCCTCGTGGTGCGGCCGATCGTGATCAAGCTTGTATCGATGACGGTGCACCCGCATCGTTGATTTCACACCTCAGAAAAACTCGTCCAGCAACTGATAGAAGTCGATTTTTTGCGGATCCGGCTGGACCCCATAAGCCTCGAAAAATGCCGGCACCCACTGTTCGCCCAGGTTGTCGGTGATGCTGTGGGCCGCCAGTGCCAGATCCTGAAAGCGGTCGGCAACCCCCAACCGCCCGCAATCGACGAAACCGCTGAAGCGGCCGTGGTCGGCGAGCAGGTTGGGCAGGCACGCATCGCCGTGGGTCACCACCAGGTCTTCGCTGGCCGGGCGTGCAGCGAGCATCTGCTGGAACACCGCTTCGGCGCTGTGGCCGAGGCGCGAATCGTCGAAATCTTCTTCATCGATCAGGCCGGCCAGCAGGTGCTCTCGCGCCAGAGCGATTTTCGGATCGAGGCGATGGTCGAACGGGCATTGGGTGATGTCGAGCGCGTGCAAGGTGCGCAAGGCATTCGCTGCCAGCGTGACGATTTGCTGCGGGGTGAGGTGCTCGCTGCTGGCGAGGTCGCGCCCCGGTACCGCGCTCATCAGCAGCCAGTAACGGTCATGCTCTTCGGTGCTGTCGAGTACTCTTGCTACCGGCAGATCCTGCTCCGCCAGCCAGCGCAGACGCTGCACTTCGCCGGGCAGTTCGGCGAAGGTGATGCGCGGTTCCGATTTGACGAACAGCGGCGCCGAGCCAGCGGGTGTGAGGCGGAACACGTCCGCGCGGGATTCGCCGATGGTCTGCTGTTCGCAGGCGCTGTCAGCGAAGCGGCTGCGCCATGTCTGTGGTAGCTCCATTTTCATTCGTCCCTTGCGACAGTGGGCGCCAGTGCGCCTTCAGAAATTCGATAAACACTTTAACCTTGCGCGTGCTGCGGCGGTGGGCCAGGTACAGCACGTAAATCCATGGGCCGAACGCGCTTGGCTCGCGCCAGTATTCGGGCATCACTTCCACCAGTTCCCCGCGAGCCAGATACGGCGCGGCGCTCCATTGCGGCAGAAACTGCAGGCCCTGGCCCTTCAGCAGGCAGGCCAGCAGGAAGTCGTAATTGTCGCTGGCCACGCGCGGATTCGGCTGGGTCAAACGAACCCGCCGGTCCCCTTGCTTGACCCACCAGAAATGCCGGTTGAGCAGCGGATGGCGGAAAATCAGCCAGTCGTGCTGCTGATAGTTGTCCAGTGACACCTCTTGGCCCTTGCGCGCCAGATACGCCGGGCTGGCGCACAGCACCACCTGATTCTCGACGATGGGCTGGGCGATGACGCCCGGCAGATCGATCGGGCCATCGCGCAGCGCCAGATCGTAACCGCCATCCACCGGGTCGTCATAGCTGTCACTCAAGTCGACCTCCAGATGCACCTGCGGATGGGCGTCGAGAAAACGGCAGCAGACCTCGTTGAGAAACGCCGGGGCGAAGGAGGGCGGGGCGGTGATGCGCAAGCCGCCGCTCAATGCGTGCTTGAGCTGCTCGACGCCTTCGCAGGCCAGTTGCAGTTGCATCAGCGCCTGTCGCGCACCGTCCAGATAAATCCGCCCGGCCTCGGTCAGTGCCATGCGCCGGGTAGTCCGGTCGAACAGCCGTGTGCCGAGTTCCTCTTCCAGCTGTGCCACGGCTTTGGTCAGGGCGGACGGGGTCTTGCCGAGCACCTCGGCGGCGCGGCTGAAATTACCGTGTTCGGCGGTGGCGACGAACATGGTCAGGGCGCTCATCTTGTCCATTGATCTATTCCTGCTGGGCACAGAAGTTGTGCGCGAGGTGGCATTCAGTTATCGCCAGGGCTTGGATAGGCTTGTTCGCAGCCTAACAAAAATAACGAGAAACCTCATGAAGCAGCTACTGACCCTGATGGTGTCATCGGCACTGGCCTGTGCCTCATTGGAAAGTCTGGCGTCAGCCGATCTGATCCTGCACAACGCCAAGGTCTACACCGCCGAACCCGGCCAGGCCTTGCAGCAAGCGGTCGCGGTGGAGAACGGCAAGATCCTCGCCGTGGGTACGGATGCGCAGGTGTTGCGCCTGAAAACGGCAGCCACGCAGGTGATCGACCTGCACGGCAAAGTGCTGATGCCGGGCTTCATCGACTCGCATTCCCACACGATCAAGGGCGGGCTGCAGTTGTTGCAGGCCAACCTCGATGGGCAGTTGTTGCCGCTCGAACAACTGGAACAACTGGAACAACGCCTGCGCCAGTGGCGCCAGGACGGCAAGGCGCAACGCGGGGAATTCCTCAGTGTCGGCGGGTTGCCGTCGACCTACTGGAGTGACGTCGCCGCCCTCGAACAGCGCTTCAATCAGGGCGAATGGGCGAACCAGCCGATCCTGCTGCTGGGCTGGGATCTGCACACCGGCTGGGCCAATCGGGCCATGCTCGAACGTGCCGGCGTCACGCCTGAAAAGGTCAAGGCCCTCAAAGGTGAAGAGCAGGCGACCATCGGCCATCACCCCGACGGCACCCCGGATGGCTTCCTCGTCGATGCCGGTCTGTACCCGGTGCAGGCCTTGCTACCGCCGCCGACGGCTGAGGCGTTGCTGGCCGGCGGGCGCGCGGCGCTGAGCTATTACAAGCGTCTGGGAATCACCGGGTGGATGGACCCGATTGCCAACGAAGTCCCCGGCAGTGACGTCACCAACAGCTCACTCGGGGTGTTGCCGACCTACAAGCAACTCTCGGAAAACGGCGAGCTCACCGCCCACGTTGCGGCGCTGCTGATGGCCGATTCCAAGGCCACGCCGGCCGACCTTGATGAGCTGGACAAGGTCCGTCAACAGTTCCTCGGTGTCAGCAATCTGACTTTGCCGGGGATCAAGATCTTCGCCGACGGTGTGGCCGAAGTGCCGGCGCAAAGTGCGGCGATGCTCGAGCCGTACCGCAACTCGAAAAAGACCGGCGAGCTGCTGATCGACCCCGCGCATTTCGGCGAACTGGTCAGCGCCGCCGATGCGCGCGGCTGGCTGGTGCACATCCACGCTATTGGCGACCGCGCGGTGCGTGAGTCGCTCAACGGCATCGAGCAGGCGCGCAAGGATCGCCAGAGTGGCATCGCGCATTCGATCACCCATTTGCAAATGGTCAACCCCAAGGAATTCGCCCGCTTCAAGGCGCTGAATGTCATCGCCTCAATGCAGATGTTCTGGGCCGCTGCCGATGAGTCGAGCATGGATCTGGTCAAGCCTTACGTCAGCGCGATGGCCTTCATGTACACCTACCCGGCGCGCTCGCTGCTGAAGAACGGCGCGACTATCGCCGGCGCCAGTGACTGGCCGATCACCACCCCCGAGCCTTGGAAAGCGATCTATCAGGCCGTCAGCCGCAAAGGCCCGAAAGGCGTGCTCAACGCCGCCGAAGACATCGACCGCCAGACCATGTTCCAGGCCTACACCCTCAACGCGGCCAAGGTGCTGCGCCTGGAAGACCAGATCGGTTCGCTCAAGCCCGGCAAGCAGGCCGACATGATCGTGCTCGACCGCGACGTGTTCAGCGTCGAGCCGCAGGCCCTGCGCGACACCCAAGTGCTCAACACCTGGTTTGCCGGTCGCGAAATTTATCGCCGCAAACCCTGACGGCATCTCTCTGTAACGTAAACAAGGAAAGCCTTTCGTGAATGTTCATTGCTTCGTCACCGACACCCGCAACCCGCAGATTCGCGGGCACCAGATTGGCGCCACCTGGGCCGCGCAGATCCGTCAGACGGTGGAGCTCTATCTGGATTTCTTCAATCAGGTCGGTGTTCCCCGGGCGCAGGTGCAGGCCATCGGCGAAGCCAGTCTGCAAGCCCTGCAAGGCTGGTGCCCGAGCCTCGCCGAAGAGATCGTCGCCACCGCTGAAGGTGCTGGCGTGCCGCTTTGGCAGCTCGCCAGCCTGAATGCCCGCACCGAGATTCTCGCAGTGATGCCGGCGTCCACCGAAGGCGAGTGTTCGACCGCCGTTTTCGCCCCTAACGGCGCACTGCCGCCACGCACCATCCAGACCTGGGACTGGCACGATTCGCTGGTGCCCAACGGGCTGATTCTGCAACTGACCACGGCCGGGGGCATGACGGTCAAGCTGTTCACCGAATTCGGCATGCTTGGCAAGATCGGAGTGAACAGTGCGGGGCTGGGGCTGCACTTCAATATCCTGCACCATGCCAGCGACAACGGGTCTGCCGGAGTACCGGTGCATGCGATTGCCCGGCGCATTCTCGAAGAAGCCACCTGTATTGATGAAGCGATTGCTCTGGCGCGTTCGGCGCGGGTGAGCGCCTCCACGGTGCTGACCGTGTTCTCCCGTGATGACTCCAGCCCTCGTGCGGTGAGCATTGAAATGTCACCAGCCTTCACCGCTGTGGTGCGACCTGATGCCGGGGGCTGGATCACCCACACCAACCACTTTCTCGACCTCGAACTGAGCCTTGGCGAGCGCACGCCTGACGCCTCGACGACTTACGCGCGTTTTGACCACGTCAACGCCGCGTTGCGCAACATGGCCAGCGGCAAGCTGAGCCGTCGGGCAGACGCCATGTGTGGCGAGGCGGGCGAAGATGCGCCGATCTGCTTCCACCCGGATCTGAGCATGCCAGCGACCGAGCGCTGGGAAACCCTGCTGACGATTGGTATCGACACTGAAAACAGCGTGCTCGAATACGCCGCCGGCAACCCCAAACAACTGGCCCGAAACGGCTATCTGCGTTTCTGAGTCGCTGCTTCCAATAAAAACAAAACGAGCATTGCCCATGGCTACCGAGATTGATCGCAAGAGCGGTTCCCCGTCTGCGCTGAGGACGTTTTTTGTCTCCGGCATGGGCACCGCCCTGGAGTTTTATGACTTTGTGATTTACGGCACCGCCGCTGCGCTGGTGTTTCCCAGGGTGTTCTTCCCGCAGATGGACCCGCTGACCGCGACCCTGGTGGCGTTCGGGGCTTTCGGTGCGGGCTTCTTCGCCAGGCCGCTGGGCGGCATGGTGTTCGGGCATTACGGCGACAAACTCGGCCGGCAGAAAATGCTGGTGATCACGCTGCTGTTGATGGGCCTGAGCACGCTGCTGATCGGGTGCCTGCCGGGCTATGCCACCCTCGGTGCGGGCGCGCCGGTGTTGCTGGTGCTGCTCAGGTTGGTGCAGGGCTTTGCCGCCGGTGGCGAGTGGGGCGGCGCGGCGTTGTTCGGCATCGAGTCGGCGCCGCCCGGACGGCGTGGCCTGTGGGGCAGTTTCACCAGCATGGGCATCGGTATCGGCGGGATTCTCGGTGCCGGGGTGTTCGCCATCGTCAGCGTCGCGTCGCACGATGACCTGGCCGGATTCGCCTGGCGCATTCCGTTCTGGCTCGGTGGTGTGCTGGTGCTGATCGGTCTGTATGCGCGCTTGCACAAACCGCTCGAACAACCCGCCGAACCGCAGGCGCACGTGCGCATGCCGTTGCTCGAAGCGCTGCGCGCACGGCCCAGAGCCATGCTGCTGTGTACCGGCATTGCCTTTGGCTACGTGACCATCGCCTACATCGGCAGCACGTTCTTTCTGTCGTACGCCACGCAACTGGGTTATGGCAGCACCGACGCGCTGATTTTCGACTTGTCGCTGTCGATCGCCATCGTCATCACCGCACCGTTGTTTGCCTTGCTGTCCGACCGGATCGGCCGCCGTAAGGTGATGGTCCTCGGCGCGGTGATCATGGCCCTCGGCTTCTTCGCGTTCTTCCCGTTGGTCGGCCTCAAGAGCCTATTGATGTCTACCGCCGCGTACATCGCCATCGGTGCATTCATGGGGGCGACGCAAGGACCGATTCCGGCGTTCCTGGCCGAACAGTTTCCACGGCACATGCGTTATTCGGGAATGTCGGCGGCCTATCAGATCGGCGCGGCGCTGGGCGGCGGGACGGCATCCAGTGCGGCCACAGCGATTCTGATCGCCAACAACCACAACGCGTTCGGGGTGGCGGTTTACGGCGCGATTGCCCTGGGCATCGTGGCGCTGTGCTCGTTGCTCCTCAAGGAGACGGCGCACCTCAGCCTTGAACAGATCGACGAGGCCGATTGGCCGCAGACAGCGCCCGCCGTCACTGGCTAGCGCAAAAACAATCGAAACTTCGCGCGCGCCTCGACTGTCCAGACCCTTGTACCGCCCGGCGGATACCTCGCCGGGCAGGCTTCATGCATCGGTGACAGGCGAGGAACGAGATGACGACGACAGTGGGAGATTTTCTGGTTGAGCGGCTCAGCCAATGGGGCGTCACGCGGATTTTTGGTTATCCGGGAGATGGCATCAATGGCGTGTTCGGCGCGCTCGCCCGAGCCAATGGCAAGATCGAATTCGTTCAGGCCCGGCACGAAGAAATGGCCGCGTTCATGGCTTCGGCCCACGCCAAGTTCACTGGCGAATTAGGTGTGTGCATTGCCACTTCAGGCCCCGGCGCTACGCACTTGATTACCGGGCTGTACGACGCCCGCATGGATCACCAACCGGTGCTGGCGATTGTTGGTCAACAGGCGCGCACCGCACTCGGCAGCCATTACCAGCAGGAGCTCGACCTGGTCTCGATGTTCAAGGATGTGGCGGGGGCTTTTGTGCAGCAGGCATCGGCGCCGTCGCAAGTGCGCCATCTGCTCGACCGCGCCGTGCGCACGGCGGTGGGCGAGCGGCGGGTAACGGCGATCATCCTGCCCAATGACCTGCAGGATCTTGCGTACGAGCCACCGGCGCGGGCGCACGGCACGGCGCATTCTGGCGTCGGTTATACCAAGCCGAAAGTGCTGCCCTATGAGGCTGATCTGCAACGTGCCGCCGACGTTCTGAACAGTGGCGAAAAAGTCGCGATTCTGGTGGGCGCCGGTGCATTGCAGGCGACGGATGAGGTGATCGCTGTCGCCGAAAAGCTCGGCGCCGGGGTCGCCAAGGCATTGCTCGGCAAAGCCGCCCTGCCCGACGACTTGCCGTGGGTCACCGGCAGCATCGGTCTGCTGGGCACCGAGCCGAGCTACAAGTTGATGAGCGAGTGCGACACCTTGCTGATGATTGGCTCGGGCTTCCCGTATGCCGAGTTTCTGCCCAAGGAAGGCCAGGCGCGCGGCGTGCAGATCGACCTGCAGCCGGACATGCTCAGCCTGCGTTATCCAATGGAGGTCAATCTGGTCGGCGACTCGGCTGAAACTCTCGCGGCGCTGTTGCCGTTGCTCGAACAGAAAACTTCGCGCAAGTGGCGCAAAAAGGTCGAAAGCTGGCGCGGCAGCTGGGAGAAAACCCTGGAAAAACGCGCCATGGCCAAAGCCGACCCGATCAATCCGCAGCGGGTGGTGTATGAGCTTTCGCCGCGTCTGCCGGAGCAGGCGATCATCACCAGCGACTCGGGTTCCTGCGCCAACTGGTACGCCCGTGACCTGAAGATTCGCCGGGGCATGCAATGTTCGCTGTCCGGTGGCCTGGCCTCGATGGGCGCTGCCGTGCCGTACGCGATTGCCGCCAAGTTCGTCCACCCCGAGCGTGCGGTGATTGCGCTGGTGGGTGACGGCGCGATGCAGATGAACAACATGGCCGAGCTGATCACTGTCGCCAAATACTGGCGCCAGTGGGACAGCCCGAAGTGGATCTGCGCGGTGTTCAACAACGAAGACCTGAATCAGGTCACGTGGGAGCAGCGGGTGATGGAGGGCGATCCGAAGTTTGAAGCCTCGCAAAGCATCCCCGACGTGCCGTATCACTTGTTCGCCATTTCCATCGGCCTCAAAGGGATTTTCGTCGACCGCGAAGAGGACCTCGCTGCCGCCTGGGAACAGGCGCTGGCCTCGGACGTGCCGGTGCTGATCGAGTTCAAGACCGACCCCAACGTGCCGCCGTTGCCGCCGCACATCAAACTCGAACAGGCGAAGAAATTTGCCACAACGTTGCTCAAGGGTGACCCGGACGAGGCGGGCATCATCGTGCAGGCTGCCAAGCAAGTGCTGGGCGCGGTGCTGCCGCACAAGAAATAGCGATGAGGGAGAGCGATTGACTGCACCAACGATTTTCATCGGCTGCGCGGGCTGGAGCCTCGGGCGCGAGTATTGGCCTGAGTTTGCGCAGCACGGCACTCACCTGCAGCGCTATGCGTTGCGGCTGAATGCGGCGCAAATCAATAGCTCGTTCTATCGCCCGCATCGTCGTCAGACCTATGAGCGCTGGGCGGGTTCGGTGCCGCAGGGTTTTCGTTTTTCGGTGAAGGTGCCGAAGCGGATCACCCATCAATTGCGCCTGCAACACTGTGATCAGGCGCTGGATGAGTTTCTCGAACAGTGCGGCGGCCTGGCGGATCGGCTGGGATGTTTACTGGTGCAACTGGCGCCTTCGCTGGCATTCGAGCCGGCAAATGCCGAAGGGTTTTTCGTGGCGTTACGACAGCGATTCGACGGTGACGTGGTGCTTGAACCACGGCATGAATCGTGGGTGGCGGCGGAGCCGATGTTGCGGGCGTATCGGATCGCCCAAGTGGTGGTCGATCCCTCGCGGATCAGTACCGATGGCTCAGTGCAGGGGTGGCCGGGTATACGCTATTGGCGGCTGCACGGCTCACCACGCATTTACCACAGCACCTACGACGAACGTTATCTGCAAGCGTTGGCACAGCAGTTGAAAGTCGCGGCAGCAGAAGGTGCCGCGACCTGGTGCATCTTTGACAACACCGCCAGTGGCGCCGCGCTGGGTAACGCGTTGGCACTGGCGGCGTGGGTGGCAGGTTGAGTCAGGCGGCCAAGTGCTCGTGGAAAATTGTCACGCCGACGACTCTCAGCGGTTCAGGAAGGCCAACAGATCCTCATTCAGCGCCTGAGCGTGCGTCACCGCAAAGCCATGAGGCGCGCCGGCGTAGACTTTCAGCTCGGCACCTTTGATCAGCGCGGCGGCCTGCTTGCCGGTGGTTGCCAACGGCACGATCTGATCGCCGTCGCCATGGATCACCAGGGTTGGTACGTCGATCTTCGCCATGTCCGGACGGAAGTCGGTTTCGGAGAACGCTGTGACGCAATCCACGGTGCCTTTCAGCGAGGCCAGCAGGGCGACGTTCAGGGTTTGCGTCAGTACGCCGTCGGAGACGTTCTGGCCCTGATTGGTGCCGTAGAACGGCGCGGCGAAATCCGCGATGAACTGCGCGCGATCCTTGAGCAGGCCGGCCTTGATCCCGTCGAACACCGCCGTGTCGACGCCTTGCGGGTAGTCGGCTTTCTTGCCGAACAGTGGCGTCACCGCGCCCAGCAGGACCAGCCCGGCAACGCGCTCGCTGCCGTGGCGGGCGATGTAGCGGCTGACGTCACCGCCGCCCATGGAGAAGCCGACCAGGGTTACGTCGCGCAGGTCGAGATGCTGGATCAGTTGCGCGATGTCATCGGCAAAAGTGTCGTAGTCGTAGCCGTTCCACGGTTGATCGGAGCGGCCGAAACCACGGCGGTCAAAGGCAATCGTGCGGTAGCCGCGACTGCTCAGGTACTCCATCTGGTATTCCCACATGTCGGCATCCAGCGGCCAGCCATGGCTGAACAGCACGGGCTTGCCGCTGCCCCAGTCCTTGAAATAGATCTCGGTGCCGTCATCGGTAGTGAATGTGCTCATGGAAACTCCTTGCTTGAGTGGGCGTTCGGGAAGGTCTTTGAAAGCAGGATCGACTATCCGCGCAATCGAACGCCGCCACTTGTATGCAGGTGCTGCGCTGTCGGCGTGGTTCTTTTTCACGAGCACAGTTGTAAGATGCAACCACACATCAGGATCGAAGGAGAAACACCCTGTGAAGCGCAAAAGCCTGCACGGCAACGCTTGCCCGGTCGCCCGCACGCTGGACCTGATCGGTGACTGGTGGTCGCTGCTGATCATCCGCGATGCGCTGGAGGGCATCCGCCGCTTCAGCGATTTTCAGAAGAATCTGGATATCGCCAAGAACATGCTCAGTGCCCGGCTCAAGAGCCTGGTGGAGCAGGAGATCCTGCAAACGGTGCCGGCCGCCGATGGCGGTGCCTACAAGGAATACGTGCTGACCGAACGCGGCAAGGCCCTGCAAACGGTGATTGTTGCGCTGTCGCAGTGGGGCGGGGAGCACATGTACGCGCCGGGGGAGCCGGGCTCGGTGATGGTCGATGCGCAGCAGCGTCAGCCGATCAGGAAGCTGGAATTACGTTCGGCCGATGGCCGCCTGCTGGCACCGCAAGAGGTGGCGACGCAACTGGGCGTTGCGCACTGATCAAAGGTTTGAACGCAAATGCCCCGAAACATTGTCGGGGCATTTGCCTGCTCGGTTTCAACCAGCAGAGTTCTTAGCGAAACGCCGGCACCACATCCCTGATAAACAACGCCAGCGATTTCTTCTTCTCGTCATGCGGCAAGCTGTTATCACACCAGAAACTGAACTCATCCACCCCCAGTTCCTGGTAGTACTTGATGCGCGGAATGATCTCCTCCGGCGTACCGATCATTGCGGTCTTGTGCAAACTCTCCAGCTCAAACTCCGGGCGACCGGAAAACTTCTCTTCCGGACTTGGGGCGAGGAAGCCGTTGACCGGGGTTTGCTTGTTGCCGAACCACGCATCGAAGGTGCGATAGAACCGTGAGATCGCCTTGGCGCCGATTTTCCAGCCATCCGGGTCATCAGCTGTGTGCACGTGGGTGTGGCGCAGCACCATCAATTGCGGGCGCGGTACGTCGGGGTTGTTGTCGAGTGCGGTCTGGAACTTGTTCTTCAGGTCGACGACTTCTTCGTCGCCTTTCATCAATGGCGTGACCATCACGTTGCAGCCGTTGGCCACGGCGAAGTTGTGCGAGTCGGGGTCGCGGGCGGCGATCCACATCGGCGGGCTGGGCTTCTGGATCGGCTTCGGCACGCTGGTCGAGGTGGGGAATTTCCAGATGTCGCCGTCGTGGGCGTAATCGCCTTGCCACAGGGCGCGGACCACCGGAACCATCTCGCGCAGGGCCTGGCCGCCGCTGGAGGCGGGCATGCCGCCGGCCATGCGATCGAATTCGACCTGATAGGCGCCGCGTGCCAGGCCGACTTCCATACGGCCGTTGCTGATGACGTCGAGCAGCGCGCATTCACCAGCGACCCGCAGCGGGTGCCAGAACGGCGCGATGATGGTGCCGGCGCCGAGGTGAATGGTGGTGGTTTTGGCCGCGAGGTAGGCGAGCAATGGGATCGGGCTTGGCGAGATGGTGTATTCCATGGCGTGGTGTTCGCCGATCCACACGGTGCTGAAACCGCCGGCCTCGGCCATCAGGGTCAGTTCGGTCAGGTCTTCGAACAGTTGGCGGTGGCTGACGCTTTCGTCCCAGCGTTCCATGTGGATGAACAGGGAAAATTTCATGACGCTTCCTCGGATCTTTTATTGTTGAGGCTACAAAGCTGTGTGGGAGCGGGCTTGCTCCCGAAAGCGGTGGATCAATCGACATCTCTGGTGGCTGACACATCGCCTTCGGGAGCAAGCCCCCTCCCACAGTGGATTTTTGTGGGGCTGAAATTTTGCTCAGGCCAGAACCGGCAGGGCGCCCATCTTGCCGTGGCAGTACACCAGCGGTCCGCTGTGCTGCTCGGGCACGATCAGGTTCTTCACCGCGCCGACCATGATCGCGTGGTCACCACCTTCGTATTCGCGCCACAACTCACACTCGATGATAGCCGTCGCATTGGCCAGGATCGGGTTGCCCAGCGCGCTCAACGTCCACTCGATGCCTTGTGCCTTGTCCTTGCCTTTACGGGCGAAGGCATAGGCTTCGCTTTGCTGGCCGCCGGACAGGACGTGGATCGCGAAGCGCTTGTTCTTGATCAGCACAGGGTAGGAGTCGGAGCTGTAGTTGGGGCAGAACAGCACCAGGGCCGGGTCCATCGACAGTGAACTGAAGGCGCTGGCGGTGAGGCCGACGATCTGGCCGTCATCGTCCAGCGTGGTGATGACAGTGACGCCGGACGGAAACGAGCCCATGACTTGTTTGTAGATGGCAGCATCGATCATTGGACGGTCCTCGGGTGTAGTGACGCTGTTTTTATGTGTTTGTTGGTCTGATGGTATACCAGTATTTTTTCTTTGCAAGGGCTTTTAGGCTGAACCGATAAACGTGGTGCTTTCGTCGGAAACTCAGCGTTTATTGGGCTTGTGGCTGGCCTGCAGGCGGCAGAATCAGGGAGGATGGCGGATCAGCTAGCGCCGTAAACTACGGATCAGTCTTGTGAAATATTTGGAATACCATAATATGGTCTGCATCTGAGGGGCGGCCCAGAGTTCCCCCGGTTTGGCTTCATACAAGGATAAGAACAGACAAACTCGAGTTCATGCATATGTCCCAGATGTCCCGGCAAGATCCGTTGATCGAGAATCACACGGTCGACTACGTCCCACTCGCGGAACGCCACGGGAAGGCCCGCGACCTTTTCACCTTGTGGTTCAGCACCAACATCGCGCCACTGCCCATCGTCACCGGCGCCATGGTGGTTCAGGTGTTCCATCTCGATTTGCGTTGGGGGCTGCTGGCGATTGCGCTGGGGCACCTGATCGGCGGGGTGGTAATCGCTCTGGCGTCGGCGCAAGGCCCGCGCATGGGCATTCCGCAAATGGTTCAGAGTCGCGGTCAGTTCGGCCGATACGGCGCGCTGTTGATCGTGTTCTTTGCGGCGCTGATCTACATCGGCTTCTTCATTTCCAACATCGTCCTCGCCGGTAAGTCGATTGTCGGCATTGCGCCGTCGGTACCGGCGCCGCTGAGCATTCTGATCGGCGCGCTGGCGGCCACGGCGATTGGCGTGATCGGCTACAACTTCATCCATACGCTCAATCGCATCGGTACCTGGGTGATGGGCAGCGCGCTGCTCGCCGGTTTCATCTACATCTTTGCCCATGACTTGCCGGCGGATTTCCTGACGCGCGGTAGCTTCAACCTGTCGGGCTGGCTGGCGACGGTGTCGCTGGGGATCATCTGGCAGATCAGCTTCTCGCCGTACGTGTCCGACTATTCGCGTTACCTGCCGGCGGACATCGGTATCGCCAAACCGTTCTGGGCCACGTATCTGGGCGCAACACTGGGCACGATTCTGTCGTTCAGTTTCGGCGCGGTGGCGGTGCTGGCAACGCCCGAAGGCACCGAAGCGATGGCGGCGGTCAAGCAGTCCACCGGGTGGCTGGGGCCGATTCTGATGGTGCTGTTCTTGCTCAACATCATCAGCCATAACGCGCTGAATCTGTATGGCGCGGTGCTGTCGATCATCACCTCGATCCAGACCTTTGCCAGCCAGTGGACGCCAAGCATCAAGGTGCGCGTGCTGCTGTCGAGCGTGGTGCTGGCGGGCTGCTGCGTGGTGGCGCTCGGTGCCTCGGCAGATTTCATTTCGCAGTTCATCGGGCTGATTCTGGCGTTGCTGCTGGTACTGGTGCCGTGGGCGTCGATAAACCTGATCGACTTCTACCTGATCAAGCGCGGCTCATACGACATCGCGTCGATCTTCCGTGCTGACGGCGGGATTTACGGGCGCTTCAACCTGCACGCGATCATTGCCTACTTCATCGGCATCATCGTCCAGTTGCCGTTCGCCAATACCTCGCTGTACGTCGGGCCGTACGC
The DNA here is from genome assembly GCF_034008635.1 of Pseudomonas sp. P8_229. NCBI lineage: Bacteria > Pseudomonadati > Pseudomonadota > Gammaproteobacteria > Pseudomonadales > Pseudomonadaceae > Pseudomonas > Pseudomonas sp. P8_229. The sequence continues at coordinate 5,559,088 of NZ_CP125378.1, forward strand.
CAACCTGGTGGACGGGGCTGACCTGTCGTGGCTGTTCGGCCTGGTGGTGACGGTGCCGTTGTATTACTGCCTCGCCACACGTGAGCAGGCGCAGAAGCATTGTGGCGAGGGGGGTTATCCCCGCTCGGCTGCGAAGCAGTCGTGAAATCAGCGAGTGCGGTTGCCCTTTAGATAGAAAGGGGGCCGCTTCGCAACCCATCGGGGATAAATCCCCTCACCACAAGTGACTTTCGCCCAGCCTCCGTATTGCGGCGGTCATGCAAATTGGCCATTTCAATCCTCTTTTGGCCCATCACCCACTGTGCCGTGACCCCGCGGTCGGCAAGAATCAACGCTACAACGAAACGCTGGACCTTCCTTGCCCTTGGCTACCTATACAGCCGCTGCCGTGTACAGAACATAAAAATCATCGATCTCACGTCGCAATCCGGGGAAACAACCATGGTCACGATCAAACGCATTCTGGGTGCCACCGTGTGTGGGCTGACGCTGCTGGCCAGCGCGGTGCATGCCGAACAGCGCGAACTGCGGGTGTACAACTGGGCGGATTACATCCTGCCGTCGGTGCCCAAGGATTTCGCCGCGAAGACCGGCATCAAAGTGACCTGGGACACCTTCGACACCAACGAATCGCTGGAAGCCAAGTTGCTTACCGGCAACTCCGGCTACGATCTGGTGGTGCCGTCGAATCAGTTCATCGACACCCAGATCAAGGCCGGCGTGTTCCAGAAACTCGACAAGTCGAAACTGCCGAACTGGAGCCACCAGGATCCGGCGCTGCTCAAGCTGCTGGATGCCAACGACCCCGGTAACCAGTATGGCGTGCCTTACATGTACGGCACCGTGCTGATCGGCTTCAACCCGGCCAAGGTCAAGGCTGCACTGGGCGACAATGCGCCGGTGGACAGTTGGGACCTGGTGTTCAAGCCCGAGAATATGGAGAAACTCAAATCCTGCGGCGTGGCGATGCTCGATTCGCCGTCGGAGATTCTGCCGCTGGCCCTGCATTACCTGGGCCTCGACCCGAACAGCCAGAACCCCGCCGACTATGGAAAAGCCAAGGACCTGATGCTGGAAATTCGCCCTTACGTGACCTACTTCAACTCGGCCAAGTACATGACCGACATCGCCAACGGCGACATCTGCGTGGCCATCGGTTACTCCGGCAGCTTCTACCAGTTCGGCAACCGCGCCAAAGAAGCAGGCAACGGTGTGGTGGTCGACTGGCGTCTGCCGAAGGAGGGCGCGCCAATCTGGTTCGACACCTTCGCGATTCCGAAGAGCGCGAAGAATGTCGAAGAGGCGCATGAATTCCTCAACACGCTGCTCGAGCCGAAAGTGATTGCGCCGATCAGTGACTTCCTTGGCTACCCGAACGTGAACAAGGATTCGATGCCGCTGGTGAACAAGGACATCACCGGCAACCCGAACCTGACGCCGACTAGCGAAGCGTTGAAAACCCTGTACGTGGTGCAGCCGTTGCCGCAGAAACTGGAGCGTGTACGGACCCGGGTGTGGACCAGCATCAAATCCGACAAGTAACGCCGCAGTCCCCTGCAGGAGTGAGCCTGCTCGCGATGCATTGTGTCAGCCAGCATCGATGCAGGATGTGCCGGCCCCTTCGTGAGCAAGCCCACTCCCACCCTGAATCTCGGCCAGCCCCGGATCCTCCATCCACCAAATATCCCCTTGTAGGAGTGAGCCTGCTCGCGATGCGTTGTGTCAGCCAACATCGATGCAGGATGTGCCGGCCCCTTCGTGAGCAAGCCCACTCCCACCCTGAATCTCGGCCAGCCCCGGATCCTCCATCCACCAAATATTCCCTTGTAGGAGTGAGCCTGCTCGCGATGCGTTGTGTCAGCCAGCATCGATGCAGGATGTGCCGGCCCCTTCGTGAGCAAGCCCACTCCCACCCTGAATCTCGGCCAGCCCCGGATCCTCCATCCACCGACTATCCCTTGTAGGAGTGAGCCTGCTCGCGATGCGTTGTGTCAGCCAGCATCGATGCAGGATGTGCCGGCCCCTTCGTGAGCAAGCCCACTCCCACCCTGAATCTCGGCCAGCCCCGGATCCTCCATCCACCAAATATCCCCTTGTAGGAGTGAGCCTGCTCGCGATGCGTTGTGTCAGCCAGCATCGATGCAGGATGTGCCGGCCCCTTCGTGAGCAAGCCCACTCCCACCCTGAATCTCGGCCCTCCCCGGATCCTCCATCCACCAAATATCCCCTTGTAGGAGTGAGCCTGCTCGCGATGCGTTGTGTCAGCCAACATCGATGCAGGATGTGCCGGCCCCTTCGTGAGCAAGCCCACTCCCACCCTGAATCTCGGCCCTCCCCGGATCCTCCATCCACCAAATATCCCCTGTAGGAGCGGGCTTGCTCGCGAAGGCGCCGGATCAGTCGACATCTTTATTGGATGACACACCGCTATCGCGAGCAGGCTCACTCCTACAGGTTTTGTGTGGCGTCATTCAGTTCTGCGTTGTGCATCCTTGGTGACGATCAGACTCAACACCACTGACCCCAGAATCACCCCACCCACCACCGCCAGGGACCACTCGACCGGCATGTGAAACCACGGCATCAGCGTCATCTTGCCGCCGATGAACACCAGCACGATCGCCAGTCCGTACTTGAGCAGATGAAAGCGCTCGGCCATGTCCGCCAGCAGGAAGTACAGCGCCCGCAGGCCCATGATCGCGAAGATGTTCGAGGTGAAGACAATGAACGGGTCGGTGGTGACAGCGAAGATCGCCGGGATGCTGTCGACCGCGAACATCAAGTCGCTGGCCTCGATCAGCACCAGCACCAGAAACATCGGTGTCGCCCAGCGCACGCCGTTCTGCAGGACGAAAAAGCGTTCGTCATGAAAGCCCTTGGTAATCCGTAAATGCCCGCGCACCCAGCGCAGCAGTGGATTGTTGTCGAGGTCCGGTTGCTGCTCGGCGAACATCAGCATCTTGATCCCGGTGATGATCAGGAACACCCCGAAGGCATACAGCAGCCATTCGAACTGCGACACCAGCCACACGCCGGCGAAGATCATCGCCGCACGCATCGCGATCGCCCCGAGCACGCCGTACAGCAGCACCCGGCGTTGCAGTTCCGGTGGCACCGCGAAGTAGCTGAAGATCATCACGAAGACGAACATGTTGTCGATCGACAGCGACTGTTCGATCAGATAACCGGTGAGAAACTCCAGGGACTTGCGCTGAGCGATCTCGGCGCCGAACTCGCCATTCAGATACCACCAGAGCAATCCCGCGAACGCCATCGCCAAGGCACACCAGGCGATCACCCAACACGACGCTTCCCGCACCGACACCCGATGCGCCTTGCGTCCGCCGAATACGAACAAATCCAGTGCAAGCATGGCGAGGACGAAGACGATGAAGGCGCCCCACATCCACGGTTCGCCGATATTCAGGGGCGACATGGCGTTCTCCTTGTCCGAGCGGGTATGGGAGTAGACGAGGCCATGCTAGCGGGGAGTTTATGCGGAAGAAAAATCGCTTATTCCTGAGCATCAGTTCGGGAATAACGAAGTGTTGGAGGTGAGCGCAGGGGGGAAGGGCGTTACAGGACAAAAGGGATTGAGACCGTTGCGGTCCCAATCCCTTCCTGCATTGTTACTTGCCGGCAGTCAGCGCCGGCGTGCGCGGTGGTACCTGACGCTTCGAGCCGGTGGCTTCAAATGCCGAGGCCAGACGCAGCAGGTTCGAGTCATCGTAGGCGCGACCGGCGAATGTCAGGCCGACTGGCATGCCGATGTCGGCCATGATCCCCATCGGCACGGTGACGGTCGGTACGCCGAGGTGACGGATCGCCAGGTTGCCGTTGGCGACCCAGATGCCGTTGCTCCAGGCGATGTCCGCCGATTCCGGATTGATATCGGCATCTGCCGGGCCAACGTCGGCGTTGGTCGGGAACAGCACCGCGTCGAGTTTCAGCATGTCCATCCAGTCTTCCAGATCGAGCTTGCGGGTCTTTTCCAGGCCGCGCAGGCCGTCCGGCAGGGTCGGGATCTGGTTCCACGGGGTGATGCCGCGCTCGGCCATGCGCACGTATTCGTCCATGCCGGCGGCCAGATCACCCTCACGGTTAGGCAGGGTGCCCGGGTCGTGCGGGAAGATCTTCGGCCCGTCGACATCGGCCAGGCGGTTGAGCTTAGGATCGCCGTTGGCGCGCAGGAAATCGTCGAAAGCCCAGGCCGACAGGTCCCACAGTTCGTGATGCAGGAACTCCTTGGAAACGATGCCGCGATTGAACACGGTCGGTGCGCCAGGGCGGTCGCCTTCGCAGTTGGAGACCAGCGGGAAATCCACTTCGATGACTTCGGCGCCGGCCGCTTCCAGAGCGGCGCGAGCCTGTTTCCACAGGACGATCACCGAAGTGCGGGTGTTGATGCGTTGCCCGGTCGGACCGCCGATGCCCGGCGCTTCACTGGTGCCGGCTTCAGGGTCGGCGTTGATGTACATCTTTGGCACGCCGAGGCGTTTGCCCGCCAGTGCAGCGGGCTTCACGGCCAGTTCGGCGTAGGAGGCCGGGCGCACCGAGGCGACGCTCGGGATCGGCACCCACGGCTGCAAGCGCCACAAATCGCCACGGGTGTCGGGGTCTTCAGCGACCACCACGTCGAGCACTTCGAGCAGGTCGGCCATGGTCCGCGCGTACGGCACGACCACGTCCATGGTTGGCGTCAACGGCCAGTTGCCGCGTACCGAAATCACCCCGCGCGACGGCGTATAGGCGCACAAGCCGTTGTTCGACGCCGGGCCGCGACCGCTCGACCAGGTCTCTTCCGCCAGGCCGAACGCCGAGAAACTCGCGGCGGTGGCGGTGCCGGCACCGTTGGACGAGCCGGAAGCAAACGGCGCAGTCAGATAAGCAGCGTTGTACGGGTTCTCCGCTCGGCCATAGACGCCACGCTGCATGCCGCCATTGGCCATCGGCGGCATGTTGGTCTTGCCCAGGCAGATGGCCCCGGCGGCGCGCAGGCGTTCGATGGTGAACGCGTCGCGATGCGCCACCAGTTCGGCGAAGGCCGGGCTGCCGGAGGCGGCGGTAAGACCCTTGACCAGATAGCTGTCCTTGGCGGTGTAGGGGATGCCATCGAGCGGGCCGAGGGTTTCGCCCTTGGCCCGGCGCGCGTCAGAGGCCTGGGCTTCGGCCAGTGCCTCGGGGTTGCGCACCACTACAGCATTCAAAGCGGTGGCGGTGTTCGGGCCGTCGTAGGCGTCGATTCGGGCCAGATAGGCCTGCACCAGTTCAACCGCGGTGGTCTGGCCGGCGTCGAGCGCCGCGCGTAATTGAGCAATGGAGACTTCAGTGACTTCGATCATGCTGTTACCGCCGACAGGTTCGCTAAAGGGGTGGGTCATTATGGTTATCGTCGAAACGTGTGAAGAATTACGTATGGGCGAAACTCTACCCTGAACTTTGCCGAATGGCATGTGCTAATTCGATAAATATCGACAAAAATCAGCGAAAAAACTCGCCCGGCGTCTCGCCAAACTGCTGTCGGAAGGCCGCGATGAACGCCGACGTCGAGTCATAACCGCAGGCCAGAGCCACGTCGGTGACACGTTCGCCGCGTTCCAGCGGAGTCAGCGCACCCAGCAGACGCAAGCGCTGGCGCCAGGCGCGGAAGGTCAGGCCGGTGTCGCGTAAAAACAGCCGGCTGAGGGTTTTTTCGGTGACGCCGAACTTTTCGCTCCAATGCTGCAGTGTGGTCTGCTGTTCCGGATGTTGCTCCAGGCTTTGATAGATCTGGCGCAGACGGCTGTCCTGCGGCAGCGGCAGCATCAGATCGATCTGCGGTGCCTCGGCCAGTTGATCGAGGATCACCTGGGCCAGCCGGCCATGTGCGCCAGTCTCGTCGTACTCCACCGGCACCAGACTGAACGCGCGTATCAGCTCGCGCAACAGGTCGCTGACGCCCAGCACATGACAGCGCTCAAGCGCCCAACCGGCCACGCTGCAATCGATGTACAGGCTGCGCATTTCCGTGTGCGGCGAGCTGAACACGCGGTGCGGCACGCCTGCCGGAATCCATACCGCGCGCTCCGGTGGCGCGACGAAACGCCCGGCGCTGGTCTGCACTTCGAGCACACCCTGAATCGCGTAGGACAATTGCACCCACGGATGACTGTGACGCCGGGTCAGTGCGCGATTGGGCAGCGATTCGGTGCGCCCGTACAGTGGACGCGGCAGGCTGGGTAGCCCGGGAATGCTGCGCCGGAAGCTTTTCTGGTGTCCTTTAGGCGGCATCTAATGGCTCTTCGGCGTTAGTCGGTAATTCACGGTCACGTTAGAGTCGCAATCACGTACTGGCAACCCCCGGATGAGCAAACCCATGACCCGCCCAAGATTCCTGCCCGACAACTTCACCCTGACCCTGATCGGCGTCGTGCTGCTGGCCAGTTTTCTGCCGGCCAGCGGTCAGGTCGCGGTGGGGTTCGGCTGGCTGACCAACATCGCCATCGCGCTGCTGTTCTTCCTGCACGGCGCGAAACTGTCGCGTGAATCGATCATCGCCGGCGCCGGCCACTGGCGCCTGCATCTGTTGGTGTTCGGCCTGACCTTCGTGCTGTTTCCGATCCTCGGGCTGGCGTTGAAACCGCTGCTGTCACCGCTGATCGGCGACAAGCTGTACATGGGCATGCTCTACCTCTGCGCGTTGCCCGCCACCGTGCAGTCGGCGATTGCCTTCACCTCGCTGGCCCGGGGCAATATCCCGGCGGCGATCTGCAGTGCGGCGGCGTCGAGCCTGTTCGGGATTTTCCTCACGCCGTTGCTGGTGACGCTGTTGCTCAACGTGCACGGTGATGGCGGCTCGACGCTGGATGCGATCCTGAAGATCAGCGTGCAATTACTCCTGCCATTCATTGCCGGGCAGATCGCTCGCCGCTGGATTGGCGCATGGGTGGGGCGCAACAAGAGCTGGCTGAAATTCGTCGATCAGGGTTCGATTCTGCTGGTGGTCTACGGCGCTTTCAGCGAGGCGGTCAACGAGGGCATCTGGCATCAGATTCCGGTGGTCGATCTGTTGGGGCTGGTGGTGGTCTGCTGCATTCTGCTGGCGCTGGTGCTGTTGGCCTCGACCCTGCTGGGCAAGGCGTTCGGCTTCAGCCAGGAAGACCGCATCACCATTCTGTTCTGCGGTTCGAAGAAGAGTCTGGCCACCGGGGTGCCGATGGCGCAGGTGCTGTTTGCCGGCAGCACCATCGGTGTGTTGATTCTGCCGCTGATGCTGTTCCATCAGATTCAACTGATGGTCTGCGCGGTGCTGGCGCAGCGTTATGCCAAGCGGCCGGAATCGGTGCCGGAGTTGATGGCGCAGGTGGATCCGTAACCTGTTTTGCCCGGCGGTCAGCCATCGCGAGCAGGCTCGCTCCCACTGTTGACCGCGCAGGGCATTGCGACGAAACAACCTTTCAGTCCTGAGTAACGTGCTTCGGGCCGGCCAGTGCCCAGGCAATCAGGCCAAACAATGGCAGGAAGACGATGGCGATGATCCACACGCCTTTGTTGCTGCCTTTGCCTGCGCTCTTGCGCACCCTGTTGATCGCCCACAATTCAATGATTACAAGAACGACGGCGAGTACGATCCAGACGGGTTCAATTTGCATGGGCTACCTCCTGATGGTCTCTCAGTTAGGTGAGCCTAGGTGCGCAGGGTTCATTTAAATTGTCCCGCCGCCTCCCGAATACTTCACCGCGGCGGCCGCCCGCGATGGCACGTTGAGCGCGCGCAACAACGACGACACATGGATGCGCACGGTGAACGGCGAGATATCCAGCGCCCGGGCGATTTCCTTGTTGGTCTTGCCTTGAGCAATCAATCGCAGCACGTCCTGCTGACGCGGGGTGAGGGCGGTGCCGGTCTCCAGCGGCAACAGCCCTGAAGGGGCGAACCTGACCAGTACTTCACCTTCTCGAATCGCCAGAATCGCTTCGCCGATCTCATCCGGGGCGATGTTCTTGCCGATGAAACCGTCGATGCCGGCCGCCATCACCTCACCGATCAGTGCTTCGTCGTCGACCATCGACACCACAATCAACGTGCTCCGTGGTAGCTGTCGGCGCAGGTCGGCGAGTTGGCTGATGCAGGTCAGGCCGGGGAAGCGCAGATCGAGAATCAGCGTGTCCGGCTCGCTACCGTCAGGCAGCAAGGCCTGCACGGCATTGAGATCGCCGGCTTCCTCAAGCGTCGCCTCGGGCAGCAGGCGCTGCACGGTGCGCCGCATCGCCTCGCGAAACAGTGGGTGATCGTCGGCTATGATAATTCGGCATGTCATGGCGTGACCCTCCCTGGATCAGGCGTTGTTCACGGCATGCACCTTAGCACCGCCGACGCCGTTTGCCTGCCGTCGGGTGCTGAATCTGACGACTGTTGCACAAGGACGTTGCCCATGAAGTTCGAGAAAAACACCGAGCTGGATCAGGCCAATCTGCGCATAATCATCGCCAGCATCGCCATGGTTTATATCTGCGTGCTCGGCATCCTGCCGGGTCAGCACTTCGATACCTATCTGCCGGTGGTGGTCTACATCTTGCTGTTTCTGCTGGCGTCGATCGGTCTGCGCCAGGCCATTGTGCGCTGGCCGGGGCATTACCCGGCGCGGCGAATTTTCGGCATGGTCCACGATTACACCGGCACCTGTTTCGGCCTGGTGATCGGCGGCGAAACGGCGTTGCCGCTGTACGCGGTGATCATCTGGGTCAACCTGGGCAACGGCATGCGCTACGGCTCACGCTATCTGGCGATTGCCACGGGGCTGGCGCTGGTGGCGCTGCTGGCGGTTTATCGGCTGACGCCGGTATGGCAGGCGCAACCGTACATGGTGTTGATGCTGATGCTCACCAGCACGGTGATCCCGTTCTACGCGCATTTGCTGCTGGAGCGCACGCGCAAGGCCTCCGAAGAGGCCGTCGCGGCCAACCTGGAAAAGTCGCGGTTTCTGGCTCAGGCCAGTCATGATCTGCGCCAGCCGATTCACTCCATCGGCCTGTTTACCGCGTGCCTGCGCGAGTCGCCGCTGGGCGCGTACGAGCGGCAACTGGTCGACAACATCGACCGTTCGTTGCTCAACGTTTCGCAGTTGTTCCGCTCGATTCTCGATCTGTACACACTCGACAACGGGCGCATCCTGCCCAAGCTGCAGGTGTTCAATCTGGGCGAGTGGCTCGCCGATCTGATCCGGCAGAATGCCGAAGCCGCGCGTTGGGCGGGGGTGGAACTGCGCTTGCGACCTTGCTCCTACTGGGTCCAAAGCGATCCGGCGTTGCTCGCGACCATGGTGCAGAACGTGCTGTCCAATTGCTTCAAATACGGCGCGCATCGGCCGGTGCTGATCGGCGTGCGTCGGCGTGGAGGGGGGCTGGCGATCGTGATTCATGACCAGGGCAACGGGATCGCCGAAGAGCATTTGCCCAAGGTTTTCGAAGAGTTTTACCGGGTGCGCCAGGTGCGTGACAAGGACGTTGAAGGGGTGGGACTCGGGCTGTCGATCGTCAAGCGCCTGGGGCAGTTGATCGGCGTCGATGTCGCGCTGCGCTCGCAGCTTGGGCGGGGAACGGCAGTGACCTTGTTCGGGTTGCCCATTGCCGCGCTGCCGTCGCTGTTGGCTACTCGCGATGACGTACGGCAGGTCGGCCTGTTGACCGGTTTGAAGGTGTGCCTGGTGGAGGATGACCGCAACGTGCTGCTGGCAACCTCGGCGTTGCTTGAGCGTTGGGGCTGTGTGGTGCAGGCGGAACTGACGGGGCAGGATTTGCTGACTGACTGCGACATTATCGTCGCCGACTATGACCTCGGCCCGCACAGCAACGGTATCGAATGCATCGACGCCGTGCGCCGTCAACGCGGTTTTGCGGTGCCGGCGATGATCATCACCGGCCATGACAGCGAAAAAATACAGGCGGCCTTGCACGACCGCCAAATTGCCATCCTGTCCAAACCGGTACGCCCGGCCGAGCTGCGCGCGACCTTGCGGGCCCTGCGCGACCGGCAAACTGAGCCGGTCGAGGAAGTTTGACTCAACGCTTGCAGAGGTAGTCCTGGGTGATGGTGGTTTGCAGGCAGTTGTACTGGCCCATGGTGCGGCAGTTGTTTTTCTCCGAGCCGGTCAGCTCGGCATTCTTGTAGCCCCAGGTCTTGCAACGTTCCGAGGCGACGGTCAGACCTTGTGCGGCGTTGGTCTGGCCGCTTTCAAACTGGCCCAGTTCATAGGAGACCTGAACGAGGCCGTCATTCTTGCTGCCACCGGTGGCTTCCCACTGTTTGGGCGTGGCGCAGCCCGTCAGGGCGAGGGCGGTGAGGGTGAGCGTTGCGATCAGGGTTTTCATGATGGAACGGAGTCCTTTACCGGAAAAATGAATTACTGGAACGGAATCGGTGAGGCGCCTTTCGGCAGGCAGGACAGCGGCGGGGTCATGATGCCCATGCTCGCCACCGCGACAATGGCGCCGCTGGGCAACTCGCAGTTGTACTCGCCGGCCGGGGTGTAGGCGGTGTAGTAGGTGAGGGTGCTGTCGCTGCGAATGTTGTCGATTTTCGACACCGGCTTGCCGATGACGGTCTGGGCGCGTTCTTTCATGCTGGCTTCGGTGGGCTTGGCGGTCTGGCAACCGCTGACGCCGATCAGCAGGGCGCCGACGATGGCGACTTGGTACAGGTTTGCAGGCAGTTTCATGGTGCTTCTTCCTTGGTGTTGTTCTGATTTCCAGGCGCAACGATCCCGCGCACTGCACAGCGGCAATGTGGGGGAGCATCAGGGGTTGCGAGGGAATATAACGCCGGGTGGCGGGGCGGTCGATTAGCACAAATGTGCTAGTGGCGGTGGGTGAGGCGACCCGCGCGGGTCGCCTCATGCCGATTATTGCGGGCTGTTGAACTGGTCCGAATAGCTGCCGGTCATCAGCGCCGAGGCAACGCGATCGGAGCCGACGCCGACGCGCGAATAGGCATAACGGTTGGCGCCGACCTTGTCGGTCCCGTCGGAGGCCAGGGTATTGGCGCCGACGTGATCGGAGCCATCGGAGGCGACTGCACCGGCACCGACATGATCGGAACCATCGGAGGCGACTGCACCGGCGCCGACGTGATCGGAGCCATCGGAGGCGACTGCACCGGCGCCGACGTGATCGGAGCCATCGGAGGCGACTGCACCGGCGCCGACATGATCGGAACCATCGGAGGCGACTGCACCGGCGCCGACATGATCGGAACCATCGGAGACGACTGCACCGGCGCCGACATGATCGGAGCCATCGGAGGCGACTGCACCGGCGCCGACGTGATCCGAACCATCCGAGGCAACCGCCCCAGCCTTCACATGATCTGCGCCATCGGAAGCCACCGCCTGCGGCTGCGCAGACCAGGCCGTTGGCAGCATGACGGTCGCCGCGACCGCAAGAATGGCGCCAGACAAAAGCGTGTGTTTCATGATTTTCTCCACGACCCATCAGCCACACAACGTTCGTTGGCCCGGGGTTGACCAGATTGGCGATTGGCACGGGCGCACTGCAAAGCGCACGGGTGTCGACGTATTGCATGAAACCGCGACAGCGAACTGAAAAGTATAGATCGGCAAACCGTGGGTGCAGCTGCGCGGGGAGGGGAAGCGATAGTCGGTTAACTTCCTTGCGCAAGACTGCTTGAAGGAAATCGGTCTAAAAACAGGCGCCCATGGCTATGAGGCTTTTGCTAGCCTCAAAGGTGTAGGCGAAGACGCAGACTGATGCGCAAGCGGATAGCAAGGGGACGTGGGGCGCGTTCCGAAGGGTACACGGTTAGAAAGATCTCCGCGCTGAGATCCAGCCCTTATGCCGTGTGAGGCAGCAAAGCGCCGCTCTTTTTCCATGGTTGCTTTGTACTGTGAGAGGCCCGATAAACCTTGTAAGCCAGAGACCAGCACTGGCCGCCTACTCGAACTCCAAAGCCCGCCCCGTGCGGGCTTTGTCGTTCCTGTCACGTCAGATCGACTTCAGCGCCTGCGCCAGATCCGCGCGCAGGTCTTCGAGGTCTTCGACGCCCACCGACAGGCGCACCAGGCCATCGCCGATGCCCAGTTTGGCGCGGGTCTCAGGTGGAATGGTCGCGTGGGTCATGATCGCCGGGTGCTCGATCAGACTTTCGACGCCACCCAGGCTCTCGGCCAGGGCGAAGATCTTCACGTTCTCGAGGAAGCGCCGGGCACCGTCCAGATCGCTGTTCAAGTCCACGGAAATCATCCCGCCGAAACCGTGCATCTGCCGTTTGGCCAGCTCATGTTGCGGGTGCGACGGCAGGCCTGGGTAGTAGACGCGTTTGACCTGCGGCTGTTGCTCCAGCCACTGCGCCAGCGCCAACGCGTTGCTGCAATGACGCTCCATGCGCAGCGCCAGGGTCTTCACCCCGCGCAGGGTCAGGAACGCGTCGAACGGCCCGGAAATCGCGCCGACGGCGTTCTGCAGGAAGCCGAGTTTGTCCGCCAGTTCGGCATTCTGCCCAACCACCGCAATGCCACCGATCACGTCCGAGTGGCCGTTCAGGTATTTGGTGGTCGAGTGCAGCACGATGTCGAAACCCAGCTCCAGCGGCCGCTGGATATATGGGCTGGCGAAGGTGTTGTCGGCCACGCTGATGATCCCGCGTGCGCGGCAGATACGAGCGATGGCGGCCAGATCCGACAGACTCAGCAGCGGGTTGGTCGGTGACTCGACAATCACCAGGCGCGTGTCGTCCTGCAGCGCCGCTTCGAACGCTGCCAGGTCAGTCAGATCGACGTAGCTGAAACGATGCCCGGCACTGCGCTGACGGACCTTGTCGAACAGGCGGAATGTACCGCCGTACAGGTCATTGCCGGAGATGACGTGCGAACCGGCATCGATCAGTTCGAGGACGGTGGAAATCGTCGCCAGCCCGGAAGCGAAGGCGAACGCGCGGGTGCCGCCCTCCAGGTCCGCCACGCAGCGCTCCAGAGCGAAACGCGTCGGGTTGTGCGAGCGCCCGTAGTCGAAGCCCTTGTGCACGCCGGGGCTGTCTTGCAGGTACGTCGAGTTGGCGTAGATCGGTGGCATCAGTGCGCCGGTGGTCGGGTCCGGCGTTTGCCCGGCGTGGATCACCCGGGTCGCGAAGCCTTGGGATTTATCGTCGTGCTGACTCATGCGAGGGATCTCCGTAATTGGTTGAGCATGTCGGTGCGAGTAATCAGGCCATGGAAGCCTGCGGCGTCGGCGATGATCGCCACGAGGCCGCGACTGAGCACCGATTCCAGCTCGGCGAGATTGGCGCCGGGCGCGAGGGTTTGCAGCTTGTCGGTCATCACGCTGGACACCGATTGACTGAAGCGTGCGGCGTCTTCGTGCACCGCCAACAGGATGTCGGATTCGTCGATCACACCGACCAGTTGTTTGCCTTCGACCAGCACCGGAAGCTGCGAGACATCCGCCAGGCGCATGCGCTGGAAGGCGGTCAGCAGCGTGTCACCGGGGCCGACGCTGATCACCCGGCCGTCCTCGAAACGGCGGGCGATCAGGTCGCGCAGGTCGCCATAACCCTTGCGTTGCAACAGGCCCTGGTCGGTCATCCACTGGTCGTTGTAGACCTTCGACAGATAGCGCGTACCGGTGTCGCAGACGAAGCTGACCACGCGTTTTGGCTCGGTCTGTTCGCGGCAGTAACGCAGCGCGGCAGCGAGCAGGGTGCCGGTGGACGAGCCGCCGAGAATGCCTTCGGCCTTGAGCAACTGACGGGCGTGATCGAAGCTTTCTTCATCGCTGATCGAGTAGGCATGACGCACGCTGGAGAGGTCGGTGATCGACGGAATGAAGTCTTCGCCGATGCCTTCCACCGCCCATGACCCGGGCTTGGGCAGCGTGCCGTCACGGCTGTATTGCGCCATCACCGAACCGACTGGATCGGCGAGGACCATTTCCAGATCCGGCTGCACACGTTTGAAGAAGCGGCTGAGGCCAGTCAGGGTACCGGCGGAACCGACGCCGACCACGATCGCATCCAGGTCATGCTCGGTCTGCGCCCAGATTTCCGGTGCGGTGCTGCATTCGTGGGCCAGCGGGTTGGCGGGGTTGTTGAACTGGTCGGCGAAAAAGGCGCCGGGGATGTCTTTCGCCAGGCGCGCAGCGACGTCCTGGTAATACTCGGGGTGGCCCTTGCCGACATCCGAGCGGGTGATGTGCACCTCGGCGCCCATGGCTTTCAAGTGCAGGACTTTCTCGGTGGACATCTTGTCCGGCACCACCAGCACCACGCGGTAGCCTTTGGCGCGGCCGACCAGCGCCAGACCCAGGCCGGTATTGCCGGCGGTGGCCTCGACGATGGTGCCACCCGGATGCAGACGCCCATCGCGTTCAGCGGCGTCGATCATGGCCAGACCGATGCGGTCCTTGATCGAGCCACCGGGGTTTTGCGATTCCAGTTTGAGAAACAAGGTGCACGGTCCGGTATCGAAACGCGTGACTTGAACCAGCGGAGTATTGCCGATCAGCCCAAGTACGGCAGGGCGTGATTCCTTTGACATTTCTTCACCTCTTAGTGGTGTTGATCGCGTTCCATTCGCGGGGAAAAGCTCGCGTGCAACATAGGCTCAGACAGGAGCTGTCGCAACCTTTAGTCGGCCGTCAATTCAGCCAGTTCGATCTAACCATAGAACGAAATCCAAGGGCGTGGAGGGTGGATTTGAACGGGTTTATATCGAGGCGCCATTGAGTATTCAAAGGGCGTCGTATCGGTCATCAACAGCTTGATCTGCGCATGAATATCCTGCTGGGAAAACTGCCCTGCAGGAACATTTCCAGTTTCATCTGATCATGAGGGAATCTCGTGATCATCAAGATTAAAATGAGTTTGTCTCACTAGTGCTTGATCTCGACAATGGCCGCCATCAACAAGACATTGGAGAGTTTTTGTCATGGCACTGGCCCATTCCCTCGGATTTCCGCGCATCGGTCGCGACCGCGAACTGAAGAAAGCGCAAGAGGCATTCTGGAAAGGAGAACTGAACGAGGCCGGCCTGCGTGAGGTGGGGCGTGAGCTGCGCAAGGCTCATTGGGACTTGCAGAAGCAGGCGGGCATCGAGCTGCTGCCGGTGGGCGACTTTGCCTGGTACGACCAGGTGTTGACCCATTCGCTGATGTTCGGCGTGATCCCCGAGCGCTTCCGTCCGCACGACGGCAAAGCCACCCTGCAAACCCTGTTCGGCATGGCCCGTGGCGTCAGCGACAGTTGCTGCGGCGGTGCCCACGCTCAGGAAATGACCAAGTGGTTCGACACCAACTACCACTACCTGGTCCCGGAATTCAGCGTCGATCAGCAGTTTCAGCTCGGCTGGGAGCAGTTGTTCGAAGAAGCCGAAGAAGCCCGGGCACTGGGTCACAACGTCAAGCCAGTGATCATCGGCCCGCTGACTTACCTGTGGCTGGGCAAGGCCAAAGGCGCTGAATTCGACAAGCTGGAAATGCTCGATCGCTTGCTGCCGCTGTACGGCCAGATCTTCGCCCGTCTTGCTGCACTCGGTGTCGAGTGGGTACAGATCGACGAGCCGATTCTGGTGCTCGATCTGCCGCAGGACTGGAAGAACGCCTTCGAGCGCGCCTACAACCAGATTCAGCGTGATCCGCTGAAAAAACTCCTTGCCACCTACTTCGGTGGTCTGGAAGAGAACCTCGGCCTGGCCGCCAATCTGCCGGTCGATGGCCTGCACATTGATCTGGTGCGCGCACCGGAACAGTACCCGACCATCCTTGATCGTCTGCCGGCCTATAAAGTGCTGTCGCTGGGTGTGGTCAATGGCCGTAACGTCTGGCGCTGCGATCTGGAAAACGCCCTCGCGACGTTGCAGCATGCGCATGAGCGTCTGGGTGATCGTCTGTGGGTCGCGCCATCGTGCTCGCTGCTGCACAGCCCGGTGGACCTTGGCCGCGAAGACCAACTCGACGCCGAGCTGAAAAGCTGGCTGGCGTTTGCCGTGCAGAAGTGCGAAGAAGTGGCGGTGCTGGCCCAGGCCGTTGATGAGCCGCAAGCGCCGAAAGTGCTGCGGGCCTTGACCCAAAGCCGTTCGGTGCAGGCCAGTCGCGCCGCTTCGCCACGCATCCACAAGCCTGCGGTTCAGGCTCGTGTGGCGGCCATTACGGCGCAGGACAGTCAGCGCCAATCGCCGTTTACCCAACGCATCGGCAAACAACGCGCCGGCCTTGACCTGCCGCTGTTCCCGACCACCACCATCGGCTCGTTTCCGCAGACCGCTTCGATTCGTCTGGCGCGCCAGTCATTCAAGCAAGGCAAGCTCAGCGAAGCCGAATACACCGAAGCCATGTACAGCGAGATCCGCCACGCGGTGGAAATCCAGGAGCAACTGGGGCTCGATGTGCTGGTGCACGGTGAAGCCGAGCGCAACGACATGGTCGAGTACTTCGCCGAGCAACTGGACGGCTACATGTTCACCCGTTTCGGCTGGGTGCAGAGCTACGGTTCACGCTGCGTCAAACCGGCGGTGATCTTTGGCGATCTGAGTCGTCCGAAGGGCATGACCGTGGAGTGGATCCGCTACGCCCAGGGTCTGACCAACAAGGTCATGAAAGGTCTGCTGACCGGCCCTGTAACCATGCTGATGTGGTCGTTCCCCCGCGAAGATGTGTCCCGTGAAGTGCAGGCGCGGCAACTGGCGCTGGCGATTCGTGATGAAGTGGTGGATCTGGAAGCCGCCGGGATCAGGATCGTGCAGATTGACGAAGCCGCATTCCGTGAAGGTTTGCCATTGCGTCGGGCGCAGTGGCAGCACTATCTGGACTGGGCCACCGAAGTATTCCGCCTGTGCGCCTGTGGCGTGCGCGACGAAACGCAGATCCACACCCACATGTGTTACAGCGAGTTCAACGATGTGATCGAGTCCATCGCAGCGATGGATGCCGACGTGATCACCATCGAAACCTCGCGCTCGGACATGGAACTGCTCGATGCTTTCGAAGCCTTCGCCTACCCGAACGAGATCGGCCCGGGCGTCTACGACATCCACTCGCCACGCGTTCCGGATGCCTCGGAGATGGCCAACCTGCTGCGCAAGGCGGCCCAGCGGATTCCGGCAGAGCGTTTGTGGGTCAACCCGGATTGTGGCCTGAAAACCCGTGGCTGGCCGGAGACTGAAGCGGCGCTGGTGCACATGGTTGCCGCTGCTCGCCAACTACGCAAAGAACTGGCCTGAAGCCCTGAGCACAATCCCCCTGTGGGAGCGAACCTGCTGGCGAACACGGTGCATCAGCCAAGGATGTGTCGACTGACACTTCGCCTTCGCGAGCAAGCCCGCTCCCACAGGGGGATAGTCGGTGGGTGGCGGATCTGCGGCTGGCCGGGATCAAGGGTGGGAGTGGGCTTGCTCACGAAGGGGCCGGTTGATTCAGCACGGGTGTTGGCTGATCGAACGCTTTCGCGAGCAAGCCCGCTCCCACAGGGGATAGTCGGTGGATGGCGGATCTGCGGCTGGCCGGGATCAAGGGTGGGAGTGGGCTTGCTCACGAAGGGGCCGGTTGATTCAGCACGGATGTTGGCTGATCGGACGCTTTCGCGAGCAGGCCCGCTCCCACAGGGGGATAGTCGGTGGGTGGCGGATCTGCGGCTGGCCGGGATCAAGGGTGGGAGTGGGCTTGCTCACGAAGGGGCCGGTTGATTCAGCACGGGTGTTGGCTGATCGGACGCTTTCGCGAGCAGGCCCGCTCCCACAGGGGGATAGTCGGTGGGTGGCGGATCTGCGGCTGGCCGGGATCAAGGGTGGGAGTGGGCTTGCTCACGAAGGGGCCGGTTGATTCAGCACGGGTGTTGGCTGATCGGACGCTTTCGCGAGCAAGCCCGCTCCCACAGGGGACTTGTGCAGTTTGGCAATTGGGGAGGCGGGCTCACACCGTGTCAGTGGCGGCTCATCAACCCATGAAGTACGCCTAGGCGCAGCCCGGGCTCCGACGGCGCCATCTGCGAAATGCCGAACACCTTGAATGCCGCCAGCATCAGCACCAGCCCGCCCGGAAGGATGCTCTGGCGATGCGGCTGCAAGCCTGCAAGCTTCAATTGCTGAACGTTCTGCACTTTCAGCAGCAGGAGCGACAGGCGCAACAGTCCGCCATAGGTAATGCCGTCCTGGCCGAAGTCATTGAGCCGATTGGCCTTGAGCACTTTCGCCAGCATGCGCGCGGTGCCTGACGAGCCTATGGTCTGCTGCCAGCCCTGCGCGCGGTAGCGCCGGGCGACTTTTTCGAATTGCAGGATGGCGATGCGCTCGGCTTCTTGCAGCGCCCCGGGAGCGATGCGTCCGTCGGGGAAATAACGTGCGCCCAGGGTGCCGCTACCGATGGCGATGCTTTCCGTGAGCAACGGTTGCGAACCCTGGCCCAGAATCAGCTCGGTGGAACCACCGCCGATGTCAACCACCAGCCGCAGGTATTCGGCGTCTGCCAGAGTATGGGCTACGCCGGCGTACACCAGCCGCGCCTCTTCATGGCCGCAAATGACGTCAATGGGAAACCCCAAGTGCCGCTCGGCGCTGGCGAGAAACAATTGCGCATTGTCGGCCTCGCGTACGGCGCTGGTCGCCACCGCGCGAACCCGACCCGCTTCAAATCCCCGCAGTTTTTTGCCAAACCGTGCCAGCGCCTGCCAGCCACGGTCCAGAGCCATCGTGTCCAGTGCTCCGCCGTCGAAACCCTCGGCGAGCCTTACCGGCTCGCGCAAGGTTTTCACTTCCTGAATCATGAAGCCCTTTCGGCTGCGAACCGACTGGCCGATCATCATGCGAAACGCATTCGAACCCAGGTCGATGGCGGCAAACAGCGAAGCGTCTGGTTTCATGGGAATCCTTGCGAAGCATCCGTCGAAGGCTCAAGACGGTTTGCGAGGATTCTGCCGCTGTCTTGATGACATCCTGATGACGGGGCAGGGGCGGTTCAATGAATTGTTGGCTGTCACGACACTGTCATTATCCGGCGTCTATGCTGAGGCCAATACATCGCGTGTTCTTAAAGTTTTTGCTGCCTCGTTTGGCAGCTTTTTTTTGCCTGCAATTTGGGCGAGGCCACCGATGTGGCCTCGCTCTGGGTGGCTTAGAAGGCTTGGGGGTTCTCGCCCCGGGCCAGTCGTGCGTTGATGTCGTCGATCACCTCGGGGAGGTCGGCGATGGTGTCGATCAGGTAGTGCGGGCGCGACGGGGCGAACATCTTGCCGATCCGCGCGCGTTCTTCGGCCAGGCGATCCGACGGCAGCGCCTTGTATTGCTCATAGGTCAGACCCAGGGCGTTCCCGGAGCAGGTCAGTGCGACCGTCCACATCCCCGCGGCGCGGCCTTCGAGGATCCCCGGCCAGGTGTCATCGACCTTGACGCATGCGGCCACGTCATCGATGCCCAGGGCAATCACGTTGGCCAACGCCTGCGCGGGGTACGGACGACCATTTGGTACTTCATCGGTGGCGACCACGTGGTCAGCGACGTAGCCGTTGTCCCGCGCCAACTCGACCACCTTGGCCATCACCACCGCCGGATAGCCGGAGCAGGAACCGATTTTCAAGCCCTTGTCGCGCAGCGCGTCAATCGCGTCGAGGGCACCGGGAATCAGCGCCGAGTGCAGGGCGATTTTCTCGATTTGCAGCGGCATGAAACGTTCGTAGATCGCGGTGACGTCGGCATCGCTCGGCAAGCGTCCGAAGGCGGCGCGATAACGCTCGGCGATCTGTGGCAGGTTGCACAGGGTGCGGATGTGATCCCATTTGCCCATGCCCATCGGCCCCCGCGCTTCTTCCAGCGACACGGCGACGCCGAACTCGGCGAAGGCTTCGACAAAAATCTGGGTCGGCGCAAAGGAGCCGAAATCGACAACGGTACCGGCCCAGTCGAGGATGGCGGCTTGCAGGTGAGTCGGTTGTGTGTACTGCATGGTCAATCTCCGTTTTCAGCTGAGGGGTGGCCGTCCCGCGTGCACTGGCAGGCCGTTTTTGAGTGAATGTTGAAGTCAGGTCGTCGAACGATTTGCATCGAACAGCTCGGCGATCACCGGCCGGTTCCTGCGGATGCCGAGGCAGCACAAGTGGTAGTCGATGAAAAACGGGTGATCGACAAAGGTGATCGGTTTGGTGCCCGGGGTTTCGGCGTATTCCACCGCCGACACCAGCCCGATTCCGATCCCTTTGCTGATCGCATGCACAATCGCTTCACGGCTGTTCAGCTGCATCACGCAGTCGAGCCGCACGCCGAGGCGCTTGCAGCTTTCTTCGACCAGTTGCCGGGTGCGCGAACTCTGTTCACGCAACACCCATTGCTGCGTGCTGATGTCCTTGACGTGAACCTCTGGCTGACTGGCCCACGGGTGATCGTCGCGAACCACGGCGATGATTGGATACCGGTGATACAGCTGCGTGTGGAAGCGCTGGTCGAATTCCGACAGCGCGAGAATCGCCACGTCGATGTCGAAGTTGAACAGACGATCAAGGGTTTCCTTCTCGCTGGAAAACGACGTCTCCAGCTCGATGTCCGGATGCTGTTGCATCAGCTCGTAGGTCAGGTTCATCGCAATCGGCGGCGACACCGCGCCGAGGCGCAACATGCCGTTCTTGCGCTGTTTGAAACTCTGCAGCAGTTGCACCGCTTCGTCTTCCTGGCCGAACAGGCCCTGGGTGATCGCGTACAGCTTGTGCCCAGCCGAACTCATTTCGATGTAGCGTCCGCGTCGGTGAAACAGCTCCACTGAAAAGGTTTTCTCCAGCGAGTTGACCTGCTCGCTCACGGTCGGCTGACCGATGCTCAGGAACTCGGCGGCGAGGGTGAAGCTGCCGGTCTTGGCCACCGCGTGAAACGAACGCAACCACTTGTGGTACTGGTACATGCAAGCCCCGTCAGCGTCGGATGAACATTGCCACCGCCGCGCTGCACAGGCAGGCGCTGGTGACCACTATGAAGATCAGAGACGTATTTGCCGTAGAGTCAAGCAGACGACCGATCATCGGTTCGGCAAGGCCGGCAAACAGGTAGGACGAGAAGTTCATCACCCCGGTCGCGGTGCCGGCGCGCTTGGCACCCACCAGGTCCGGGCACAGCGCCCAGAAGCTTGACGCCGGGCCGTAGACGAAGAAACCACAGAGGAACAACGCCACCAGACCGACTGTGCTGTGAGGCGGCAGGCTCCACATCCACAGGCTGGTGGCGGCGCCCAGCAGCATGTAGAGCATGATCGCCAGGTAGCGTCTGGAGCCGAACAGCTTGTCCGAGACCCAGCCGTTGCTCAAGGCGCCGACTGCCATGCCGACGGGGAGGGCGACGGTGATCCACTTCGGGTCGACCAGGCTGTCGCCGCTCTTCCAGTTGGCGCCGAGGAAATGCACCGGCACCCAGACGATCAGGCCGTAGCGCGCGGCATTCTGAAAGCCCAGCGACACGGCAGCGATGAGCAAGCGAGCGTTTTTCAGCACGGCTTTGTAGCGCTGCGCCGATGACTCGACTTCACCGTGCGTAGCTTCCTGATGTTTGTCGTCGGCGTTGGCCACACCGGTATCGGCCACCGGTTCGAAGCCCAGATCCTGCGGCCGTTCGCGGGCAATCAGATAGAACAGGATGCCGCCAGCGAGCATCAGCAGCACCGGCAAACGGAAGATCCAGCGCCATTCCAGTTGCAGCACTTGCAGCACGACGATGGAGGTGATGTACGACAGGATCGAAGCGCAACCGGCGGCGAAGGTGTAGAAACCGTAAACCTTGCCGCGCTCGCCGGCGCTCCACCAGTTGGAAATCAGGCGACTGCCCGGCGCCCAGCCCAGTGCCTGGAAGTAGCCATTGACGCCCCACGGCAGGATCAGGCTGGTGAAACCACCGGCGAAACTGGTGACCCAGTTGGCGCCACAAGACAGTATCGCACCGAGGGTCATGATCCGCCGGCCACCGAATTTGTCGGCCAGGTTGCCATTGATCGCTTGACCGATGGCGTAGGCCCAGAGCATGGCGGCGGAGGCCCAGCCGAGGGTTTCCTTGCTCAGACCGAATTCGGCCTGAATCCCGGGAATGGCAAAACCGAAGGTTTGCCGCCCGGTATAGAAAAACAGGTAACAGAACATCGCTGCGAGCAGCATGCGCCACTGGGCGACCCGGAACGAGGCAGAACGTACGGCGAGACCAGGCATGGTTTGAGCACGATTCATGATCTTTTCCTTATTGTTGTGGGTTCCCGCCGGTTGTCGTCGGCGGGTGCACTCTTTTTTGGTGCAGCAGGAAATCACCGCAGCTTTACGCCGCTGGCTGTGCTTGGGTTGAGCAGGTCTGGCGATCAGTCAGGCGGCTTGCGATCCGATGAAGTTCTTGCCGCGTGCGCCCTGCATCGCCAGGTGAATGATGGCTTCGGCGTCCTTGACCGAGACGCCGTAATCGGCAAACTCGGTCTTCACTCCGAGGCTGTGCAGGAATTCGCGCAGTTGCTGCTGAGCCTTTGGCAAGTCATCACCGAACACGCGCTGCAGCGTGTGGTCACGGGTGGCGTCATGCCCCCAGGCCAGGCCCAGCACCAACGGCAGGGTGAAGGAGCAGGCGATGCCGTGGGGCAGGCCGTGGCGCAGGGTCATCTCATAGGAAATCGAATGCGCCAGCGCGGTCTTGGTGTTGGAAAACGCCAGACCGGCCTTGAGTGCGGCGAGGGCCATGCGCGTGCGCAGCTCCTGGCTGGGCAAGTCTTTTTGCAGGCGCGGCAGGCATTCCAGAATGTCCTCGATCGCCGAGATTGCGAAGGTGTCGGAGACCGGATTGGCGTTGACGTTCCAGATCGCTTCCAGCGCGTGGGACAACGCGTCGAGTCCGGTGGACACGGTGACCCCGGCCGGCACGGTGAGCATCAGTTGCGGGTCGATGATCGCCACGCGCGGCCAGGTGCAATCCAGGTGCAGCGAGTATTTTTTCTGGCTGGCGCTGTCCCAGATCGTCGCCCATGGCGTGACTTCACTGCCGGTGCCAGCGGTGGTCGGCGCGGCGATCAGTTGCTTGCAGCGCGCCGGGGTGAACGGTTTGCCGGTGGCCAGCAATGTCAGCAGTTCATCGAAGCGGCCGGATTCGGTGCCGACGAGCAACGCCTTGGCGGTGTCGATGGCGCTGCCGCCACCCACGGCGAGGACTACATCGCAGTCAGCGGCGTGCTGCCAGAAATTCTCGTAGGTGCTGCGCAGATGGGCAACGTCGGGGTTGGGCTGGACGTCTTCGAACACGTAGACCAGACGTTCACCGAGCAACGTCTGCAAGCGATCCACCAGACCCAGTCCACGGGCCTCTGGGAAGGTGACGAGGGCGACAGTCTGCTCTGCGGTGATGGCCGCAAGTTCTTGCAGGCTGCCCCAGCCGAAACGGGTGTCGACGGGGTTCTGGAAGCGGGCAGTCATGGTGGATCCCTCTTTTTGTTGTCGGAAGTGGCTCCATACTCGGGGGCCATCGACAACCGCTCAAATCGATAATTCGCAGGGTTGAATCGGTCAGCCCGATAACAGCTCGGCGCTAGTGCGTCGAACCGCTCTGGATTGCCGCGCGCAGGCGACTGGACACGGCGTCGGCGACGATCACCATGAAGGTGATGACGATGATGCAGGTCGCGGTTTCCTGGTATTTGAACAGCTTGAGACTGCTCACCAGTTCGAAGCCCAGACCACCGGCGCCGACCATGCCCAGCACTGTGGCCGAACGCAGGTTGACTTCGAAGCGGTAGAGAATCACCGCGATCCACGCCGTGATCACTTGCGGCAACACGCCGAACACGATCACTTGCAGCGGGCGCGCCCCGGTGGCTTGCAGCGCTTCGATCGGGCCTTGATCGATGTCCTCGATGCTCTCGGCGAAGAACTTGCCGAGCATGCCCAGACCGTGCAGCGCCAGCGCCAATACACCGGGAAATGGACCGAGGCCAACCGCTGAAACGAAGATCAGTGCGAGGATCAGTTCGTTGATGCTGCGGGTGAAATTCAGCGCTTGCCGGGTGGTGTGAAAGACCCAGCGGTTGCGGCTCAGATTGCGCGCCGCCAGGAACGACAACGGAATCGCCAGCAACACCCCGAGCAGCGTGCCCCAGATGGCGATCTGCAAGGTTTCCACTGCGGGCGCCAGCAGACGCGGGAGGATGCTCAGGTCCGGGGGAAAGGTGCGCGAGAGAAAGTCGCCGATCTGCGGCAACCCTGCCACCAGTTCACCCAGGCTGAGCTGCGCGCCCTGGGCGCTCCAGTTCAGTGTCCACAGCACGATCAACACGACGGCGCCGGTGGTCAGACAACGGCGGGGGCCACGCGGCCGGTCGCCGACCCACTGGTAGTTTTGCGATTGCATGCTCAGGCCCTCGACGCGGCGCAGTAGGTCAGGTGGGGTGTCGCGGTTGTTGCCGACGACTCTGCGGCTTGCCCCGGATAGATGCGCGCCAGATCGGCGTCGGTCATGCTCGATGCCTTGCCGTCGAACACCAGGCTGCCGTGGGCAAGGCCGACGACGCGGTCGCCGAACTCGCGGGCGTATTCCACCTGATGCAGGTTGCACAGTACGGTGATCCCCAGTTCGCGAGTGGCATCGCGCAGGTACTGCAACACCAGACGTGCGGTTTTCGGGTCGAGACTGGCGATCGGTTCATCGGCCAGAATCACCTTCGGTCGTTGCGCCAGCGCGCGGGCAATGCCCACCCGTTGTTTCTGCCCGCCGGACAGCGAGTCGGTGCGTTCACCGGCCTTGTGCGCCAATTCGACCCGCTCCAGGCATTGCATGGCCAGCGCCACATCGTCACGCCGAAACAGTTGCAGGATCGAGGCGAGGGTGCCGACCGAACCGAGGCGCCCGGTCAGCACATTCTTCAACACGCTCAGGCGCGGCACGACGTTGTGATGCTGAAAAATCATCGCCACTTCCCGGCGCAACACGCTCGGATCCGGACAGGCGAGGGCGTCGCTACCGGCCACCATCAAGCTGCCGCTGTCGGCTTGGGTCAGTCGGTTGATGCAGCGCAGCAAGGTCGACTTACCGGTGCCGGACTGACCGAGCACCACGACGAATTCGCCGGCGCCGACCTCAAGGTCAATGCCACGCAATACCGGGTTGCTGCCGTAGTGTTTGGTCAGTTGGCGGATGCTGATCATTTCAGGCTCCGCAAATCCAGATCGAGCACCTTGGCGGTGTCGCGCACCACGTTGTAAGCCGCGTCCGTGGTCGCCTGGAAGCCATTGAGCAAGCCTTGATCGCCCCATGGCACGTCTTTGATCGAAGCCAATGCAGCGGCGACTTTCTTTTTCAACTCCGGGTCGAGGGCCTTGCGCCAGACCATCGGCGATTCGGGAATCGGCCTGGAGCTCCAGACGATGTCGAAGTCATCCTGCTTCACCACACCTTTGGCCACGGCGCTGGCAAAGATGCGGTCGGCAACGGCGGCGGCATCGACCTTTTTATTCTCCACCGCAAGAATGCTGGCGTCGTGGGAACCGGAGAAAATCACCCGTTTGAACAACGTGTCCGGCGCGAAACCGGCTTGCTCCAGACCGGCCTTGGGAAACAGATGCCCGGACGCCGAGCTCGGGTCGACGAACGCGAACGTGTGGCCTTTCAGCTCGGCCAAGGTGTGGATGCCGCTGTCCTTGCGCGCCAGGATCACGCTTTTGTAGGCGCTCTGGCCTGTCTTCTTGGTCACCGCCACCGAGAACGCTTCGACATCGGCCACCGAAGTCGCCAGTACGTACGAGAATGGGCCGAGATAGGCCACATCGAGCTTGCCCGAGCGCAACGCTTCGATGATGCCGTTGTAGTCGGTAGCCACGAACGGCACCACCGGCATGCCGATCTGACTTTGCAGGGCGTCGAGCACTTGCTTGCTCGATTCGATCATCGCCTGGGAGTCTTCGGACGGGATCAGGCCAATGGTCAGTTTGTTCTTGGCCCAGACCTGACTGGCGCTCAGGGCGAGCACGGTGAGGCTGGCGGCACGCAGAAACTGTTTGATTGTTTTCATGGCATTTCACGGTGTGGTTGTAAGTTGCCACAGGCTAGGGCTGTCACGTGACAGTCATTCAATCAATTCAATATGCGAAACCACAGCTGAGTATTGATGGAGTCTATGGATGTCCAGCGCCAAACTTCGTGCCTTTCTCGCCGTTGCCCGCCATGGGAGTTTCAGTGCCGGCGCGCGGGCCACGGGCTTGAGCCAGCCGACTCTGACCACCCAAGTGCAAAGCCTCGAGCGCCAGTACAACGTCGAGCTGTTCCATCGCCGGGGGCGGCGGATCGAACTGTCCGACGTCGGTCGGCAATTGCTGCCGATTGCCCAGCGGGTCGGCCTGCTGGAACTGGAGGCGCACAACCTGTTGCGCGATTCCGGGCGGCTCGACAGCGGCCAGCTCAAGGTCGGTGCGGTGGGGCCGTTTCATGTGATCGAGATGGTCGACAGTTACCTGCAACAGCACCCGAACATCGACGTGTCGATCCGCGTCGGCAACTCGGCGCAGGTGCTCTCGGACCTGGAAAACTATGTGACCGACATCGCCGTGTTGGCCGGGCGCCAGGACGATCCGGCGTTGTGTGCGGTGCGTTACGCGCGTCATGCGATCATCCTGTTTGCCCATCACGAGCATCCACTGGCTAACCGTGGCAGCGTGCGTCTGGAGGAATTGCAGGGGCTACGTTTGCTGCAACGCGAGCCGGGTTCGACCACGCGGCTGGTGCTTGAGCAGGCGCTGAATGAAGCGCAGGTCAAGCCGCGCATCGCCATGGAAATTGGCAGTCGCGAGGCCCTGCGTGAAGCAGTGGTGCGCGGGTTGGGGCTGGGTGTGGTGTCGGAGGCGGAGTTCATTGCCGACCCGAACATCCGCACGATCCGTATCGAAGACGAGGCGCTCTACACCGAGACCTACCTGTACTGTCTGGCCGAGCGGCGCTCGAGTCGGCTCATCTCCTCGTTTTTTGACGCAGCGCTGAGTTGATTTGCAATTCGGCGTGAGGCTTGGCTAATATACGATCCATATACACTTCGTATCGGATTCGGATATGGGCATCGTAAAGATTTCAGAAGACATGCACGAGAACCTGCGCATCTCCAGCAACGCCCTCAGCCGCTCGATCAACGCGCAGGCCGAGCACTGGATGCGTATCGGCATGCTCGCCGAGCTGCACCCCAACCTCGACCACAGCGCCATTTGCCGCTTGCTGATCCGCGCCGAACAGAACGGCGGGCTGGATCTGCACCAACTGACTCAGGAAGCCGTCAGCGCATGAGAAACCAGATCAAGATCAACACCCCTGCTGAAATCGCGCAATCGCGTGCGGCCGGCAAACTCGCCGCTGAAGTGCTGGCGATGCTGGTGCCTCACGTCAAGGCCGGCGTGACCACCGATGAGCTGGATCGCCTGTGCAACGATTACATCGTCAATGTGCAGAAAGCCATTGCGGCCAACGTCGGTTATCACGGCTTCCCGAAAACCGTCTGCGCGTCGGTCAACGACGTGGTGTGCCACGGCATTCCCTCGGGTACACCGTTGCAGGACGGCGACATCGTCAACCTCGACATCGCGGTGATCAAGGACGGCTGGTTCGGCGACACCAGCCGCATGTACGTGGTCGGCGAGGCGACGCCTGAGGCGCAGCACCTGATCAAGACCACTTACGACGCCATGTGCGCCGGTATTCGGGTGGTAAAGCCGGGCGCCACATTGGGCGATATCGGCCATGCGATCCAGAGCCTGGCGGAGAAGGAAGGTTTCAGCGTGGTGCGCGAATACTGCGGGCACGGCATCGGCAAGGTCTACCACGATGAACCGCAGATCCTGCATTACGGTTTTCCGGATCAGGGCATGAAGCTCAAGGCGGGGATGATCTTCACTGTCGAGCCGATGCTCAATGCCGGCAAGCGTCATGTGAAGAACATGCCGGACGGCTGGACCGTGCTGACCAAAGACGGCTCGTTGTCGGCGCAGTGGGAACATATGGTGGCGGTGACGGAGACAGGTTTTGAAGTCCTGACGGCGTGGCCGGATCAGATTGAAGGGTTTGCGCCGATCACCTGAAAAAGGGTCACCGCAGCCCGACGCCGGGGTGACCCGAGGGTGATACGCGATCCAATGTAGGAGTGAGCCTGCTCGCGATAGCTGTGTGCCAGACAACAACTATGTTGAATGTTGAACCGCTATCGCGAGCAGGCTCACTCCTACAGGGGGGGGGGCCTGAAATATCAGTGGGCGCCGGCCGCTTTGTTTAGGTCGCTGTCGGTCCACTCGGTGTAGACGCAGGCATCCGCCGTGGCCCAGCGCACCCGCACCGAATCCCCGGCCTTAAGCGGCATGCCCGCCGCCGACAACGCTTTGACCGTCATCGAAGTGCCGCCGGAGGTGACCACGCTGCAGGTCTGGCTCTCGCCGAGGAATAGCACTTCCACGACCTGTGCTGAAACCTCGTTCCAGCCCGCCGCCAACGGCTCATCGCTCGCTTGCGGCACGCTCAGCGCCAGGGCTTTTTCCGGGCGCACCATCAGCAGCACATCCTGATCCGTGTGCAAGCCAGCGGTCAGTCGAATCGACAACGACTGCCCTTCAAAACTTGCAACCGCGTTGCCCTGGGCCTTGAGCTTGAGGAAGTTCGAGTTGCCGAGGAACGACGCGACAAACGCATTCGGCGGATTCTGGTACAAGTCATAACCGCTGCCCAGGCCGACAATCTTGCCGTGACTGAAAATCGCGATGCGTTGCGACAGACGCATGGCTTCTTCCTGGTCGTGGGTCACGTAGACGATGGTGATGCCCAGGCGCCGATGCAGCTGGCGCAGTTCATCCTGCAAATCCTCACGCAGTTTCTTGTCCAGTGCGCCGAGCGGTTCGTCCATCAACAGAATGCGTGGCTCATAGACCAGCGCCCGGGCGATGGCGACCCGTTGCTGCTGGCCACCCGACAGTTGTGAAGGGCGGCGATGGGCGAACTGTTCGAGCTGCACCAGTTTCAACATGGCGTCGACACGCTTGTCACGTTCGGCGGCGGCGAGTTTGCGGATCGCCAGCGGAAACGCGATGTTGTCGCGCACCGACAGATGCGGAAACAGCGAGTAACGCTGGAACACCATGCCGATGTCGCGCTTGTGCGGTGGCACATTGACCAGCGACTGACCGTTGACCAGGATCTCGCCGCTGCTTGGCGTTTCGAACCCGGCGAGCATCGACAGCGTGGTGCTCTTGCCCGAGCCGCTGGAGCCGAGGAAAGTCAGGAATTCGCCGTCCTTGATGTCCAGCGAGATGTTGTCGACAGCAGCAAAGTCGCCGTAGTGCTTGTTCAGGTTGCGCAGGCTGACCAGGGGCTTGTCGTTCTGCTGGGATGCGTCTTTGATCACGGCACTCATGTCGTACTCCTGGCGCTCAAGCGCTGATTTCGTTGCGCCGGCGCAATGCGGCGGCGATCACCATGACCAAAACAGACAAGCCGATCAGCAGCGTCGAAGCGACGGCGATCACCGGGGTCAGGTCCTGGCGCAGGGTGGTCCACATTTTCACGGGAAGGGTTTGCAGGGTCGGGCTGGCCATCATCACGCTGAGCACCACTTCGTCCCACGAAACGAGGAAGGCGAAGAGGGCGCCGGCGACCATGCCCGGACGGATCGCCGGGAAGGTCACCTTGAACACCGCTTGCAGGCGCGAGGCGCCGCAGATCACCGCTGCATCTTCAATCGACTGATCGAACAGCTTCAGCGAGTTGATGATCGAGATGATGGTGAACGGCAACGCGACGATCACATGGCTGACGACGAACGCAAACATGGTCCCGGTGTAACCGAGCTTGAGGAACAGCGCATACACCGCCACGGCGATGATCACCAGCGGCACGATCATCGGCAGGGTGAACAGGCCATAGAGCATTTCCCGACCGGGAAAACGCCCGCGCACCAAGGCAAACGCGGTTGGCAAACCGAGGGCTACGGCGCAGATCGTGGTCAGCACGGCGACCTTGAGGCTGGCCGCTGCGGCGTTCATCCAGTCGGCGTTGGAGAAGAACTGGCCGTACCATTTCAATGTCCAGCCCGGCGGCGGGAACACCAGCCATTGCGACGAACCGAACGACAGCAGGACGATGAACACGATCGGCAGCAGCAGGAAAAGGCCGATCAGTCCGGTGGTGGCGTAGAGGCCGAAGCGCATCCGGCGGCTCATGGCATTGGGAGTCAGGAGCATCTCGGCTTACCTCGCGTTGCTGGCGCCAACCGGGGATTCCGGCTGAAGCTTCAGGTAGAAGTAGAACAGCACCAAAGTGATCGCGATCAGCAACGCGGCGCCGGCACTGGCCAGACCCCAGTTGAGGAACGATTGCACCTGCTGAATGATGAACTCCGGCAGCATCATGTTCTGCGCCCCGCCGAGCAGCGCCGGGGTGACGTAGTAACCGAGCGACATCACGAACACCATCAAACCACCGGAGGCCAGACCCGGCCGGCACAGCGGCAGGAACACCCGGAAGAAGTTGGTCCACGGACTCGCGCCGCAGATCGAGCCGGCCTGCAGGATCATCGGATCGATGGCCTGCATGGTCGCCTGCAACGGCAGCACAATGAACGGGATCATGATGTAGCTCATGCCGATCACTACGCCGGTGAGGTTGTGCACCATTTCCAGCGGCTGATCGATGATGCCCATTGCCATCAGAGCCTTGTTGATCACACCGGAGGCTTGCAGCAGCACCAGCCACGAATAGGTGCGGGCGAGCAGGCTGGTCCACATCGACAACAGCACGATGTTGAGGATCCAGCGTCCCCAGCCGCGCGGCACCAGCGTGATCGCCCAAGCCAGCGGAAAGCCCAGCAACAGGCTGAAGATCGTCACCAGCCCGGCCACCGAAAAGGTGTTGAGCAGCACCCGTGCGTACGCCGAGTTGGCGAACAGTTGTTGATAGTTGCCAAGGCCAGGCGTCGGTTCCAGCACGCCACGCAACAGCAGGCCAATCAACGGCGCGAGAAAGAACAGGCCGAGGAACAGCAGCGCCGGTGCGAGGTTGCCGGCGCCGCGCCAGCGTTGTCTGAGGGACGGGGCTTGTTGCATCGCAACCGCCTGTTTTGCGTGGGCTGAACCGGCAGCGCTGGTAGCGCTCCCGGAGACAGAGGAGGGACGGGACGCAGTGGCCGCCATTTTTATTTGACCAGCCATTCGTTCCACCGTGTCGCGATGGCTTGACCGTTCTTGGCCCAGTACGCGAAATCAAGAGTGATCTGATCCTTGGCGTAGGCAGTCGGCAGGTTCGGGGCCAGCACCGAGTCCAGGCGCGCCACGCTGTCGACGTTGACCGGGGCGTAGGCAGTCAGGTTGGAGAAGTCGGCCTGGCCTTTGGCACTGCTGGCGTTGGCCAGGAACTTCATCGCCGCGTCCTTGTTTTTCGAGCCTTTTGGAATCACCAGAATGTCGGCCATGACCAGGTTCTGCTTCCAGCTCACGCCCACTGGTGCGCCGTCTTCCTGCAGGGCGTGAATGCGGCCGTTCCAGAACTGGCCCATGCTCGCTTCACCGGAGGCCAGCAGTTGCTGCGACTGCGCGCCGCCGCCCCACCAGACGATGTCTTTCTTGATGGTGTCGAGTTTCTTGAAGGCGCGATCCAGGTCCAGCGGGTAGAGCTTGTCGGCCGGCACGCCGTCGGCCAGCAGCGCCAGTTCGAGCACGCCGGGGCTTGGCCATTTATAGAGAGCGCGTTTGCCGGGGTAGGTCTTGGTGTCGAACAGCGCGGTCCAGTCTTGCGGCTTGGCCGCGCCGAGCTTGCCTTCGTTGTAGCCGAGGACGAAGGAGAAAAAGAACGAGCCGACGCCGTAGTCGCTGACGAAACGCGGGTCGATCTTGTCGCGCTGGATGACTTTGAAATCGAGGGGTTCGAGCAGGCCTTCGGCGGCGGCGCGCAGGGCGAAGTCAGCTTCGACATCGACTACGTCCCACTGCACGTTGCCGCTCTCGACCATGGCCTTGAGTTTGCCGTAGTCGGTCGGGCCGTCCTGCACCACGGTGATGCCGCTGGCCTTGCTGAACGGATCGGCCCAGGCCTGTTTCTGCGCATCCTGGGTGCTACCGCCCCAGCTGACAAAGTTCACACTCTCGGCGGCCATCGCGGCCTGGCCGGTCACGCTCAGCAGTCCCGCAAAAAAGATCGCGGTTGCAGCTTTGTTCAACACCATTTTTACGCCCTCATTGTTGTGTTTTTGAGCGGGCTTGCGTTGTTGCCCGCCTGTCGGGAGCAGTAGCTGGACGGTTTTTCAGGTCGCCCGGTCTATGGAATATCATATTATGGTATTCCAAGCTTTGTGCAAGCACTTTGCCTTACCGGTTATCTGGCGAATCTGTTTTTTTTGGGGTTGTGAGATGCCGATCTGAAATGCAAAACCCTGTGGGAGGGGGCTTGCTCCCGAATGCGCTCGATCATTCAACATTGATGTCGACTGATACGGAGCCTTGGGGAGCAAGCCCCCTCCCACAGTTGGAATTGTGTTTGGCTTGGGTTATTCGCTGAACGGAATACTCTCGACCACTTCCAGGTCATACCCGGTCAATCCCGCGTATTTCAATGGCGGCCCAAGGTGGCGCAGCTTGCCCACCCCCAGGTTCTGCAGAATCTGCGCCCCGGTCCCGACCTCCGAATAGATCCGCGATTGCGAGCGGCTGAACTGCCGTGGCGGCTGGGTCAGTTGCGGCACGCGCTCGAGCAACGCCTGCGATGACTCGTGATTGGCTAACACCACCACGACGCCATGACCTTCCGCCGCGACCCGTTGCAGCGCCGCCCACAGCGTCCAGTTGCTCGGCCCGCTGTATTCGGCTCCGACCAGATCACGCAGCGGATCGATCACATGCACGCGCACCAGCGTAGGCTCTTCGCGGCGCAGATCGCCCATGACCATCGCCATGTGCACGCCACCCTCGATGCGGTCTTCAAAGGTGATCAGGCGGAAAGTGCCGTGCACCGTCGGCAGCTCACGTTCGCCGATGCGTTCGATGGTGTGCTCGGTGCTCAGGCGATAGTGGATCAGGTCGGCGATGGTGCCGATCTTGATCCCGTGCCTGCGCGCGAACACTTCCAGGTCCGGGCGACGCGCCATGGTGCCGTCGTCGTTCATCACCTCGACGATCACCGAGGCCGGGGTGAAACCGGCGAGGCGCGCCAGATCGCAACCGGCTTCGGTGTGGCCGGCGCGGGTCAGCACGCCGCCTTCCTTGGCGCGCAGCGGGAAAATGTGCCCGGGCTGCACCAGGTCTTCCGCCCGGGCGTCTTTTGCCACAGCGGCAGCGACCGTACGCGCGCGGTCAGCCGCAGAAATACCGG
The DNA here is from genome assembly GCF_034008635.1 of Pseudomonas sp. P8_229. NCBI lineage: Bacteria > Pseudomonadati > Pseudomonadota > Gammaproteobacteria > Pseudomonadales > Pseudomonadaceae > Pseudomonas > Pseudomonas sp. P8_229. The sequence goes on from NZ_CP125378.1 coordinate 5,592,375, forward strand.
TGGTGACGCCAGTCGCCGCTTCAATCGACACGGTGAACGCGGTGCTGAACACGCTGCCATTGCTCGGCACCATCTGCTCCAGGCCCAGGCGCTGGCAGTGTTCGTCGGTCAGCGTCAGGCAAATCAGCCCGCGCGCTTCGCGGGCCATGAAGCTGATCGCCTCGGGTGTGCAGCAGTCGGCAGCCAGCAGCAGGTCGCCTTCGTTTTCCCGATCTTCGTCATCGACCAGCAGCACCATTTTGCCGAGGCGATAATCTTCGATGATTTCTTCGATGCTGTTGAAGGCCATGCTGGACTCTCGATGTGGATGAAATTTGTGGTATACCATAATACAAATTTAACCAAGAGGTCACTATGAAGGCGTACTGGATTGCCCACGTCGATGTCGCGGATGCCGAGCACTACAGCCAATACACCCAGCGCGCCCCGAAAGCGTTCGCCGAGTTCGGTGCGAGGTTTCTGGCTAGAGGCGGGCGCAGCGAAGCAATGGAAGGTCGGGCGACGCCACAGCGCAGCGTGGTGATTGAATTCGATAGCTACGAGCAAGCGCTGGCGTGCTATCGCTCGGCGGCGTATCAGGAGGCGAAAAGCTACCGCGAGGAGTGGGCGAGGGCGGAGATCGTCATCGTCGAAGGCATCGCCCCGCTTTAAGCCACACTACAAATCCCTTGTGGGAGCGGGCTTGCTCGCGAATGCGGTCAATCATTCAACATTTCTAGCGACTGACACGACGCCTTCGCGAGCAAGCCCGCTCCCACAGGGGTAGAGGTGATGCTCAGCGGATGAAATGAATCTTGCCGCTGTCATCATTGCCCATGTAGATCCCATACACCCCAGCCTGGCGTTCCTCGATATAACGCTCGAGAATCTGCCGGATCGCCGGGTAGTAAATCTGCTCCCACGGGATGTCTTCAGGGGCGAAGAACTTGTAGTCCAGGGTTTCGGGGCCATATTGCCCGGTGATCTCCAGCGCGATGGCGCGGAAGATGATGTACACCTCGCTGATCTTCGGCACGCTGAAAATCGAGTACGGCGAGACGACTTCCGCGCGCACACCGCTTTCTTCCCAGACTTCGCGCAGCGCCGCCTGTTCAGTGGTTTCGCCGCTTTCCATGAAGCCGGCCGGCAGCGTCCAGGTGCCCGGGCGCGGCGGGATCGCTCGTTGGCACAAGAGGTATTTGCCGTCCTGCTCGATGATGCAGCCTGCGATGATCTTCGGATTGACGTAGTGGATGTAGCCGCAGCCGCGGCACATCAGGCGCTCGTGCGTATCGCCCGGCGGTATCTGCTGACCGAGGTCAGGGCCACCGCATTTCGGGCAAAAGCTGGGGCTGAACATGTCAGTGACCTATGCGCGGTTCTTTCAGCGCGATGGGCAGGGTGATGTTCGGCGTGGCGCCGGTCTCTTCCTGCTTGCGCTTGAGGTAATCGAGGGCCACGGTCGCTGCGGCACGGACGTGATCGACACAGGCCTGATGCGCCGCCAGCGGGTCGCCGCTCTTGATCGCCTCGACCATTTTTTCCATTTCCTGGTTACTCGCGCCGCGCCGGTTTTCCTGAGACACCGAGGTCGCACGCAGGTAGCTGATGCGCGCCTGCAACTGGCGCAGCTGCGTGGCTGCGACATGGTTGCCCGAGCCTTCGAGCAGCACGTCATAGAAGCCCTGCACCGAGTCGATCACCTGTTGCAGTTCGCCGTCCTTGAGCGCCTTGCGGTTCTCGTCCAGGGCTTTTTCCAGGGCTTTGATGTCCTTGGCTTTGGCGCGCAGGGTGAACAGCTGGACGATCAGGCCTTCGAGTACGCAACGCAGCTCATAGATGTCGACCGCATCGGCGAGGGTGATGATCGCCACCCGTGGCCCTTTGGCGTCGGCAAACTCCACCAGACCTTCGGATTCGAGGTGACGCAAGGCTTCGCGAACGGAAGTGCGGCTGACGCCAAGGCGATCGCACAGATCGCGCTCTACCAGACGATCCCCTGGCATGAGCTGGAAATTCATGATCGCGCTACGCAGTTTGTCCAGCACGATTTCGCGCAGGGTAACGGGGTTGCGATTGACCTTGAAGCTGTCGTCGAGTGGCTGGCGTTTCATGGGGTCCGCTCTTGATGTTGGCTGTCCATGCCAGACGGGCATCTAAACAGCCGAGGGGTTAACTGGAGGCCTCGGCGTCGGCTTCGGCGAAGGCTTCACGGGCGAGCCGGAAACTGTCCACGGCTGCCGGAACCCCGCAATAAATGCCGACCTGAAGCAGAATTTCGCGTATTTGCTCACGACTCAGGCCGTTACGCAAGGCGCCGCGCACATGCAGCTTGAGTTCATGCGGACGGTTGAGCGCCGAGATCATCGCCAGGTTGATCATGCTGCGCTCCTTGAGCGACAAACCCTCACGCCCCCAGACATGGCCCCAGCAGTATTCGGTGACCATTTCCTGCAGCGGGCGGGTAAAATCGTCGGCGTTTTCCATCGAGCGCTGCACGTAAGCTTCACCCAGCACCTGAGTGCGAATCTTCAAACCCTTTTCATACTTCTCGTTACTCATCATTCCTCCTCACAACGCATACCCACCTGTTGGAATGAAACCTGTGGTGAGGGGATTTATCCCCGACGGGGTGCGAAGCAGCCCCAACACCTGCAACCGCGATTTGCCAGACATACCGCGTGCGATGGTTTTACGGCTGCTTCGCAGCCGGTCGGGGATAAATCCCCTCACCACAATGGGCAGTTCCACAGTGGGATGTGTGTGGATCTGTCAGGCCAGGGGCGGCAACGGCCCGAGCTTGCCCTTGTGATAAATCATCGGCGTCACCGGTTGCTCGGGCAGGATCAGGTTCTTCACCGCGCCAACGATAATCGCGTGATCACCACCATCGTATTCCCGCCACAACTCGCACTCGATGATCGCCGTGGCCTTGGCGAGGATCGGGTTACCGAGTTCGCTCAGATGCCATTCGATGTTCTTGGCCTTGTCTTTACCTTTACCGGCAAACGCATAGGCCTCAGCCGTCTGGTCGGCGGACAGCAAATGGATCGCGAATTTCTTGCTGTCGCGCAGCACCGGGTAGGTATCGGAGGCATAGTTGGGGCAGAACAGCACCAGCGCCGGATCAATCGACAGTGCGCTGAAGGCGCTGGCGGTGATGCCGACGATGGCGCCCTCCGGGTCGAGGGTGGTGACCACCGTGACTCCGGACGGGAATGAACTCATGACGTCTTTGTAAATGCCGGGTTCGATCATTTCGCAGGACTCCTAGCGCATCACAAACGGATCAGGCATTGGCGCCTGGGAAAGGTTGATCCACACCGTTTTCAGTTCGGTGTAGGCCAGCACCGAATCGATGCCGCTTTCGCGTCCATAGCCACTGTTCTTGAAACCGCCGATCGGCGCCATCGCTGACACCGCGCGGTAGGTGTTGACCCAGATGATCCCCGAGCGCACGTCGCGGGCGAGGCGATGGGCGCGGCCCAGGTCGCGGGTCCAGATGCCGGCGGCGAGGCCGAACTGCGAGTCGTTGGCGATCGCCAGCGCTTGGGCTTCATCTTTGAAGCGAATCACCGAAGCCACCGGGCCAAAGACTTCTTCCTGCATGATCTTCATCGAATTGCGGTCGCACTCGAACAGCGTCGGCTCGTAGAACCAGCCGTCACCGAGATCGGTGGGTCGCTTGCCGCCCGTGCGTAACCGCGCACCTTCAGCGATGGCATCGGCCACCAGCCCTTCGACCACCGCCAGTTGTTGCGCAGTGGCCATCGGGCCCATTTCGCTGTGGTCTTCCTGCGGGTTGCCGATGCGGATGCGCTGGGCGCGTTCGACCAGGCGGCTGACGAACTCGTCGTAGATTTCGTCCTGCACCAGCAAACGTGAGCCGGACACGCAGCTCTGGCCCGAGGCGGCGTAGATCCCGGCGATGGCGCCGTTGATCGCGCTGTCCAGATCGGCGTCGGCGAAGATGATGTTCGGCGATTTGCCGCCGAGTTCCAGCGACAGCTTGGCGAAGTTCTCGGCGCTGCTGCGCACCACATGCCGGGCCGTGGCCGCGCCGCCGGTAAAGGCGATCTTGCGGATCAGCGGATGGCGGGTGAGGGCGGCGCCGGTGCTCGGCCCGTAACCGGTGACAACGTTGACCACACCCGGCGGAATCCCGGCTTCGAGGGCCAGACGTGCCAGCTCAAGGATGGTAGCCGAGGCGTGCTCGGACGGCTTGATCACGATGGTGTTGCCGGCGGCAAGGGCCGGCGCCAGTTTGATCGCGGTCAGGTACAGCGGACTGTTCCACGGAATGATCGCGGCGACCACACCCATCGCTTCGTGCACGGTGTAGGCGAACAGGTCGGGCTTATCCAGCGGCAGCGTGCCGCCTTCGAGCTTGTCGGCAAGGCCGGCGGTGTAATGGAAGAACTCCGGCAGATAGCTGACTTGGCCACGGGTTTCGCGGATCAGCTTGCCGTTGTCGCGGCTTTCCAGCTGCGCCAGTTGTTCTTTATTTTCAGCGATCAAGTCGCCGAGACGGCGCAGCAGTTTGCCGCGCGCGGTAGCGGTGAGGCCGCGCCAGGCCGGGCTGTCGAAAGCCGTCTGTGCCGCTTGCACGGCACGTTCGACGTCAGCTTCGTCAGCGTCAGGCAGCTCGGCCCAGGCTTGCGCGGAAGCCGGGTTGAGGCTTTCGAAGGTCTTGCCGGAGAGGGCGTCGACCCATTCTCCGCCGATGCACATCTGGAAGCGTGCGAGTGTCATGCAACGATCCCCTTTATTTGGTTTTGTCGGGAGTGTGCGAATTCGAGAAATTCCAGCAGCGTCTGGTTGACCAGGCGCGGCGACTCTACCGGCATCATATGCCGTTGCTCGGGCAGCACCGCAACCTTCGCACCGGGGATGCGCCGGGCCAGTTGCTCGGCCATTTCCGGGGTTGAACCGGGGTCGAGTTCGCCGGTGGCGATCAGCGTCGGTGCCTGAATGCTGCCGAGGTCGTCGGCGCGGTACATGTCTTGAGTCGCGAACAGCTCGTAAGTGGTCAGGTAACCCTGCGGATCGTTGCCGGCCAGGGTCTGGCGAATGGCCGCGATCTGCGCCGGGTTAGCCGCCTGATATTCGCGGCTGAACCAGCGTGACAGCGCCGCTTCGGCGTTGGCATCCGGACCGTGTTCGGCGGCTTGTGCCGTGCGGGCGATGACGCCGGCGCGCTGTTCTTCGCTGCGGTTGAACACGCTGTTCAGGACCACCAGGCTTTGCAGGCGCTCGGGGTAATGCAGGGCAAACGCCCGCGCCACCAGCCCGCCCATGGAGAAGCCGATCACCGCTGCCTGAGGCAGATTCAGGTGGTCGAGCAGCTCCAGCAACTGATCGGCGTAGCCGAGCAGGTCGGTGCCGCTGGCCGGTCGCGGGCTGGCGCCGTGGCCGAGCATGTCGTAGGCGATCACCCGATATTGGCTGGCGAGGCCAACAATCTGGCCACCCCACATTTCTTTGTTCAGGCCCACGCCGTGGATCAAGACCACGGGCTGGCCTTGGCCGGTCGCCAGGTAACTGGTGCCAGCCGGGGTGAGTTCAGCGGTGAGCCGAATCATGGAGCGCTCCTGCAATGCCTTTTTATTGTGATTACTGGGCTTTTTCGGCGGCCAGTTCTTCCAGATCGATGTAGCGGTTACCGATGCGCGGGTGCAGGCGACCACCGTCGGCGCAACCGAGCACCACGACGATTTCGTCGGCACGCGGGGCGTCTTCGATCTGCATTTCCAGGGTGATGTAGTGCGAGCGCTGGCCTTCGTCGTCCTTGTGCATCATCGGGATCTGGATCGAGGTGCCCGGGCCGCCGCGCTTGTTGGTGAAGCTCAGGTAGCTCTTGGCCTTGACCGCTTCGCGGTAGTGATTGCCGAAGCGCAGGGTGTGGATCACCGCCGAGGCGTGTTCGATCTCGCCGTCGGCACCGACGACTGCTGCCTTGCCGTAGGCCTCGATCTTTTCGGCGCCGCCGATGATGCCCACCAGACGCTCAACCATTAGTGCGCCGAGGTCGGAGCAGTTGGCGCGGATCTGCGGTTTCAGGTCCTCGACAAAGCCGTTGCCCACCCAAGGGTTCTTCATCACCACGGCCAGGCCGACCATGGTCACCGGCTTGTCAGTGGCCTTGCCGCCTTCGATGAAGGTTTCTTCGACATAGCTGACGATCTTGCGAATTTCGAAACTCATGAGCTGCTCCGTTGGGGGATTGAGAGTGTCTGTGCGTCTGATGGTATACCATAATACCTATCGTGCAAGTCCCCCATGCAAGATTTGCCGCATCCATCCGGCGAATGGTGATGTATTCACCGTCGACCGCAATCTCGAGTACACCAACAACCCCGTGTGGGAGGGGGCTTGCTCCCGAAAGCGGTGGATCAGTCGACATTTATGGTGGCTGACACGACGCTTTCGCGAGCAAGCCCGCTCCCACAGTGGAGTTCACTCAAAACCTCAGTCTCGCGGTTAACAAAAGATAACGTGGCGCCGATTGTCAGACGTTTCCAAAGCCCGATAGGATGAGCCAGCTTCCCAAGGCGCTCTGGGCTGCGGGTTTCACGGCTATGCTTGTGACCCATCAGTCACCACGAGCACCCTTGCGGCGCCCTAAGGCCGAACGGTCTAACAATAATAAATAGGGGAAGGTCTATGAGTCGTTGCCGCCCGCCGGCGTTACGCAACACCGCGTTGCTGGCCACAGCACTCACTCTGCTGGGCTGTGCTGCCTTGTCGGCACCCGCACTGGCCGCCGAAGCGCCGGCCGACGGGGTGTATTCCACCGAATCGGCCAAAGCCGCCAAAAGCCTGATGCTCGATGTCGCCCACGCCGGCACCCGGTTGGTGGCGGTCGGTGATCGCGGGCACATTCTCTATTCCGATGACCAGGGCAAGACCTGGGCCCAGGCCAAGGTGCCGACCCGGCAACTGCTGACGGCGGTGTACTTCGTCGATGACAAGCACGGCTGGGCCGTGGGCCACGACGCACAGGTGCTTGCCAGCGAAGACGGCGGCCTGACCTGGAATAAACAGTTCGAAGACCTCAAGCGCGAAGCGCCGCTGCTCGACGTCTGGTTCCAGAACGTCAACCACGGCGTCGCCGTCGGCGCTTACGGCGCCTTGCTGGAAACCACCGATGGCGGCAAAAACTGGCAGGACGTCAGCGACCGCCTCGACAACCAGGACCAGTTTCACCTCAACGCCATCGCGGCGGTCAAGGACGCTGGCTTGTTCATCGTTGGCGAGCAGGGCAGCATGTTCCGCTCCCCCGACTGGGGCCAGACCTGGGAAAAACTCCAGGGCCCGTATCAAGGCTCGCTGTTCGGCGTGATTGGCACCGCCCAGGCACAAACCCTGTTGGCCTACGGCCTGCGCGGCAACCTCTATCGCTCCAGCGACTTCGGCAGCACCTGGCAGCAAGTCGAACTGAAAGCCGCACGTGGCTCACTGGAATTCGGCCTGTCCGGCGCGACACTGCTCGCGGACGGCTCGATCGTGATCGTCGGCAACGGCGGCTCGGTGATCAGCAGCAGCGACAACGGTGAAACCTTCAGTGTCTTCAACCGCCCGGACCGCATTTCGCTGTCTTCGGTGACGGCCGCCGGCGACGGCAATCTGATTCTGACCGGGCAGGGTGGCGTTCACACCACGCAGCCAAACGGCGCCGAGATCAATAATAAGAAGGCGGGGCTATGACTTCCTTGAGCACTCATCATCAGGACAAGGCGACGTTTCTCGAACGTCTGATTTTCAACAATCGCCCGGCAGTGATCCTGATCTGCCTGGTGGTCAGCATCTTCCTGTTCTGGCAGGCCACGCTGATCCGGCCGTCCACCAGTTTCGAAAAAATGATCCCGCTCAAGCATCCGTTCATCGAGAAGATGATGGAGCACCGCAATGATCTGGCGAACCTGGGCAACACCGTGCGGATTTCGGTGGAAGCCAAAGATGGCGACATCTTCTCCAAGGAGTACATGGAGACCCTGCGTCAGATCAACGACGAGGTGTTCTACATCTCCGGCGTCGACCGCTCCGGCCTCAAGTCGCTGTGGAGTCCGAGCGTGCGCTGGACCGAAGTGACCGAAGAGGGCTTTGCCGGCGGTGAAGTGATCCCGCAGAGCTACGACGGCTCGCCGGACAGCCTTGACATGCTGCGCAACAACGTCCTCAAGTCGGGGCAGGTCGGGCGGCTGGTGTCCAACGACTTCAAGTCGAGCATCGTCGACATCCCGCTGCTGGAGTCCTACCCGGACCCGCAGGACCAGGGCAAGCTGCTGGCGCTGGACTACCGCCAGTTCTCCCACGAACTGGAAGACAAGATCCGCAACAAGTTCGAAGCGCAGAACCCCAACGTCAAAATCCACATCGTCGGCTTTGCCAAGAAGGTCGGCGACCTGATCGACGGCCTGGTGATGGTGGTGATGTTCTTCGGCATCGCTTTCGTCATCACCCTGATCCTGCTGCTGTGGTTCACCAACTGCCTGCGCAGCACCATCGCGGTGTTGAGCACCACGCTGGTGGCGGTGGTCTGGCAACTCGGGCTGATGCACTTTTTCGGCTTCGGGCTGGATCCGTATTCGATGCTGGTGCCGTTCCTGATCTTCGCCATCGGCATTTCCCACGGCGTGCAGAAGATCAACGGTATCGCCCTGCAATCGAGTGAGGCGGACAACGCCCTGACCGCCGCGCGGCGCACCTTCCGGCAACTGTTCCTGCCGGGGATGATCGCGATCCTTGCCGACGCCGTGGGCTTCATCACCCTGCTGATCATCGACATCGGGGTGATCCGCGAACTGGCGATCGGCGCTTCCATCGGTGTGGCGGTGATCGTGTTCACCAACCTGATCCTGCTGCCGGTGGCGATTTCCTATGTCGGCATCAGCAAGCGCGCGATTGCCAGGAGCAAGAAGGACGCGAATCGCGAACATCCGTTCTGGCGCATGCTGTCGAACTTCGCCAGCCCGAAAGTCGCACCGATCTCCATCGCTCTGGCGCTGATCGCCTTCGGCGGCGGCCTCTGGTACAGCCAGAACCTGAAAATCGGCGACCTCGACCAGGGCGCGCCGGAGCTGCGTCCGGACTCGCGCTACAACAAGGACAACAACTTCATCATCAACAACTATTCCACCAGTTCCGACGTGCTGGTGGTGATGGTCAAGACCGCCACCGAAGGCTGCTCGCGCTACGAGGCGATGGCGCCGATCGATGAGCTGATGTGGAAGATGCAGAACACCGAGGGTGTGCAATCGGCGATCTCGCTGGTGACCGTGTCCAAGCAGATGATCAAGGGCATGAACGAGGGCAACCTGAAATGGGAAACCCTGTCGCGCAACCCGGACGTGCTGAACAACTCGATTGCCCGCGCCGACGGCCTGTACAACAACAGCTGTTCGCTGGCGCCGGTGCTGATCTTCCTCAACGACCACAAGGCCGAAACCCTCGACCGGGCAGTGCACGCGGTGCAGGAATTCGCCAAGGCCAACAACAAGGACGGTCTGGAATTCATCCTCGCGGCCGGTAACGCCGGGATCGAGGCGGCCACCAACGAGGTGATCAAACAGGCCGAGCTGACCATCCTGATCCTGGTGTACATCTGCGTGGCGGTGATGTGCATGATCACCTTCCGCTCGTGGGCGGCGACCCTGTGCATCGTCCTGCCGCTGGTGCTGACCTCGGTGCTGGGCAACGCGCTGATGGCGTTCATGGGCATCGGCGTGAAAGTCGCGACCCTGCCGGTGGTGGCGCTGGGCGTGGGGATCGGCGTCGATTACGGCATCTACATCTACAGCCGTCTGGAAAGTTTCCTGCGGGCCGGGCTGCCGTTGCAGGAAGCCTATTACCAGACCCTGAAATCCACCGGTAAAGCGGTGCTGTTCACCGGTCTGTGCCTGGCCATCGGCGTGTGCACCTGGATCTTCTCGGCGATCAAGTTCCAGGCCGACATGGGCCTGATGCTGACCTTCATGCTGCTGTGGAACATGTTCGGTGCGCTGTGGCTGTTGCCAGCGCTGGCCAAGTTCCTGATCAAACCGGAGAAACTGGCGGGGCAGAAGGGCAATTCGTTGTTTGCCCACTGATCGGCAGGCCTGAAACGACAAAGCCGCAACCCGAGGGTTGCGGCTTTTTTTATCCCGCGAATTTCACACATCCATTGTAGGAGTGAGCCTGCTCGCGATAGCGGTGTATCAGGCAGCGATTCTTTAGCTGATATACCGCTATCGCGAGCAGGCTCACTCCTACAGGGGATTTGTGCAGGTCAGGAGAGCTCGGTGCCAAGCACGGCGCTCAGCGCACTGCGCGCATCATCCAGCTGCACCAGCGTCGCGTGGCGGGCGCCAAGGGCATCACGGTTCTCGATCGCAGTGAGAATCGCCTTGTGTCGTGGCAGCGCCAGCTCATGCAGATTCGGTCGCTGGTTCGAATGCTTCAGCGCCTCGGCAATTGCCACCGAGAGCATGTTGCACAGGTTCGCCAGCAAATCGTTGTGGGTCGCGTCGGCGATGCGGCTGTGGAAGTCCAGATCCGGTTGCAGCAAGGCTTCCGGGGTCGGTGCCGCTTCCATGCGCTGATAGGCTTCGCCGATGGCCGCGATGTCGGCGTCGGTCGCATGCTGGGCGGCGAGGGCGGCGGCGGCCGGTTCGATGATGCTGCGCACGCTGGTCAGCACATTGAAGAATTCATTCTGCGGGCTGCTTTGCATCAGCCAGTGCAACACGTCCGGGTCGAGCATGTGCCATTCCCGACGCGCCTTGACCACCGTGCCGACCCGTGGTCTGGAATACACCAGCCCCTTGGCCACCAGCACCCGCGTGGCTTCGCGCAACACCGGCCGGCTCACCGCGTACTCCTCGCAGAGCAAGGCTTCGGCGGGCAGCTTGTCGTCCGGCAAAAAGCGTCCGGAGACGATCTGCATGCCCAGTTCCTGGACAATGCGCGAGTGCATGCTTTTGCGGTCGGAAGGTTTGCGGTAATCCATGGGGAACGGCGCGATCCTGAGCGATGGAGATGCCGCGCATCATAGCAGGCACCAGACAATCTTGAGGCGGGTAATGATCGTTCCCACGCAGAGCATGGGAACGATCGGTGGAGAAGGTTAGTGAGAGTGGCGCGGTACTTCAGCCCCTCGGCAACCAACGAGGAAGTCGAAGTCACAGCCCTGATCCGCCTGCAGCACATGGTCGATGTACAACTGCCGATACCCACCGACCAGCAACTGTTGCGGTGGCTGCAAATCGGCCATGCGCGCCAACAGTTCGGCCTCCGGAATATCCAGATGCAGCCGTCCGCTGGCGCAGTCGAGTTCGATCCAGTCGCCTTCCTGCACCACCGCCAAAGGCCCGCCGGCCGCCGCTTCCGGGGCGACGTGCAAAACCACCGTGCCGTACGCGGTGCCGCTCATTCGCGCATCGGAGATGCGCACCATGTCGGTCACACCTTGCGCCAGCAGCTTGGCCGGCAGCCCCATGTTGCCCACCTCGGCCATGCCCGGATAACCCTTCGGTCCGCAGTTCTTCATCACCAGAATCGAATCCTTATCGACGTCCAGCTCAGGATCGTTGATCCGCGCCTTGTACATGTCGAAGTTCTCGAACACCACCGCACGCCCACGATGCTGCATCAGTTCAGGTGTGGCGGCGGAGGGCTTGAGCACGGCACCCAGCGGCGCCAGATTGCCGCGCAACACGCAGATACCGCCGTCGGCGCGGATCGGGTTGTCGAGGGTGCGGATCACTTCGTCTTCGCCATAGATCGGCGCGTCCTTGGTGTTCTCGCCCAGGGTTTTGCCGTTGACGGTCAGCGCATTCGGATTGGGGATCAGATTGGCCTCGCCGAGACGGCGCAGCACCGCCGGCAAACCACCGGCGTAATAGAACTCTTCCATCAGGAAACGCCCGGATGGCTGCAGGTCGACGATGGTCGGCATGCCGCGACCGATACGCGTCCAGTCGTCCAGATTCAGCTCGACGCCGATGCGTCCGGCGATGGCTTTCAGGTGGATCACCGCATTGGTCGAACCGCCAATAGCCGCGTTGACCCGAATGGCGTTTTCAAACGCTTCCTTGGTCAGAATCTTCGACAGACGAAGGTCTTCGCGAACCATCTCCACCGCACGCATCCCGGACATGTGTGCCAGCACATAACGCCGCGCATCCACCGCCGGAATCGCCGCGTTGTGCGGCAAGGACGTGCCCAGTGCTTCGGCCATGCAAGCCATGGTCGACGCGGTGCCCATGGTGTTGCAGGTGCCCGCCGAACGCGACATGCCGCCCTCGGCCGCAAGGAAATCGTCAATGGTAATGGTGCCGGCCTTGACCTGTTCGCTGAGCTGCCAGACCACGGTGCCGGAACCGATGTCCTTGCCCTTGTGCTTGCCGTTGAGCATCGGCCCGCCGGTGACGACGATCGCCGGCACATCGCAACTGGCTGCGCCCATCAGCAGCGCCGGAGTGGTTTTGTCGCAGCCGGTCAGCAGCACCACGCCGTCAATCGGGTTGCCGCGAATCGCCTCTTCGACGTCCATGCTCGCCAGGTTGCGGGTAAGCATGGCGGTGGGGCGCAGGTTTGACTCGCCATTGGAGAACACCGGGAATTCCACTGGAAAGCCACCGGCCTCGATCACCCCGCGTTTGACGTGCTCCGCGATCTGGCGGAAGTGCGCGTTGCACGGGGTCAGTTCCGACCAGGTGTTGCAGATGCCGATGATCGGCTTGCCATGGAACTGGTGGTCGGCGATGCCCTGATTCTTCATCCAGCTGCGGTACATGAAGCCGTTCTTGTCGGCAGTGCCAAACCATTGGGCCGAGCGCAGGGTGGGTTTCTTCTCAGACATGATCGATTCTCTTATTGTAAGACTATTGTTTGCGATTCACGGCTAAACATAAGCTCAAAAACCACGATTTGGAAGTGTTGTTGGGTAATTAGTATTACTATATAGTCGTTTTCGACGGAGGGATTGGCCCTGGCGGTTTTCCGCGAGAGGCGTCCCCCGAGGTTCTATAAAAACAACAATCGGAGACCGACCCCATGAGCCAGGAATTGCGGCTTATCCGCCGCATCACGCTGAAACTGATTCCCTTCCTGATCCTGCTGTACCTGATCGCCTATGTGGATCGCTCCGCCGTCGGCTTCGCCAAGCTGCACATGGGCGCTGACATTGGCATTGGTGATGCGGCTTATGGCCTCGGCGCCGGGCTGTTTTTCATTGGCTACTTCCTGCTGGAAATCCCCAGCAACCTGATGCTCGAACGCTTCGGTGCGCGGCGCTGGTTCGCGCGGATCATGATCACCTGGGGCGCAATCACCATCGGCATGGCGTTCGTCCAGGGCCCGCACAGTTTCTACGTGATGCGCTTTCTGCTCGGCGCGGCAGAGGCGGGGTTCTTTCCCGGCGTTCTGTACTACATCACTCAATGGTTCCCGGTGCGCCATCGCGGCAAGATCCTCGGGCTGTTCATCCTCTCCCAACCGATCGCGATGATGATCACCGGCCCCGTGTCCGGCGGCTTGCTGGGCATGGACGGGATCCTCGGCCTGCACGGCTGGCAGTGGCTGTTCATCGTCATTGGCACCCCGGCAATCCTCCTGACCTGGCCAGTGTTGCGCTGGCTGCCGGACGGCCCGCAGCAAGTGCAATGGATGGAGCAGAGCGAGAAAGACTGGCTGACCGGCGAGCTGAAAAAGGATCTTCAGGAGTACGGCCAGACCCGTCACGGCAACCCGCTGCATGCGCTCAAGGACAAACGCGTGTTGCTGCTGGCGCTGTTTTATCTGCCGGTGACCCTGAGCATTTATGGCCTCGGCTTATGGCTGCCGACACTGATCAAACAGTTCGGCGGCAGTGATCTGGTCACCGGTTTCGTCTCGTCGGTGCCGTACATCTTCGGCATCGTCGGTTTGTTGATCGTGCCGCGCAGTTCCGACCGTATGAATGATCGCTACGGGCATCTGGCGGTGCTGTATGTGCTGGGCGCGATTGGCCTGTTCTTCAGTGCATGGCTGTCGTTGCCGGTGGCGCAACTGGCAGCGCTGTGCCTGGTGGCGTTTGCGCTGTTTTCCTGCACGGCGGTGTTCTGGACCTTGCCCGGGCGGTTCTTCGCTGGTGCCAGTGCGGCGGCGGGAATCGCCTTGATCAACTCGGTGGGTAACCTCGGTGGCTACATCGGGCCGTTCGTGATCGGCGCGTTGAAGGAGTACACCGGGAATCTGGCGTCGGGGTTGTATTTCCTGTCGGGGGTGATGGTGTTCGGTTTGATTTTGACCGGCGTGGTTTACCGCGTGCTTGAGCGCAAACACGTCCTGCCGGCTGACCAATTTGCCGCCAGTGCACGCGGCGCCACACGCACCTGAATACGCCGAACAACACATAACCCATGTGGGAGCGGGCTTGCTCGCGAAAGCGGTGGGTCAGTCACCATCATCGTTGAATGACACACCGCTTTCGCGAGCAAGCCCGCTCCCACAGGGGGAACTGCGGTGTTTTGAGGGAATAGGAGAAAATCATGCATCTGGTTCAATTCGAATTGATTAACGGCAAGCGTCGTATCGGCGTGGTCGACCACGGTCTGGTGCGCGAAGTCCAGGACGCACGCACCACACGCGATCTGGCGCTGGCCGCCGTCGAGGCCGGCAAAAGCCTTGAGCAGCAAGTGCAAACCCTCGGCCTCGGCATCAGCCATGACTACGCCGAACTGCTGAACAGCCGGCGCATCCTGCCGCCACTGGATCACCCGGACCCGGCGCACCTGCTGGTCAGTGGCACCGGCCTCACGCACCTGGGCAGCGCCTCGGCGCGAGACAAAATGCACCAGCACGCCGCTGACGAAGCGCAAATGACCGACACCATGCGCATTTTCAAATGGGGCGTGGAGGGCGGCAAACCGGCGACGGGGCAGGCGGGTGTGCAACCGGAGTGGTTCTACAAAGGCGACGGCAGCATCGTCGTCCGTCCGGGCGAAGCCTTCCCGCTGCCACCGTTCGCCGAAGACGCCGGTGAGGAGCCGGAAATGGCCGGCCTCTACGTCATCGGCCACGACGGCAAACCGTATCGCCTCGGCTTTGCGGTGGGCAACGAGTTCTCCGACCACGTCATGGAACGCAAGAATTACCTGTACCTGGCGCACTCGAAACTGCGCAGTTGCAGTTACGGCCCGGAACTTCGTACCGGCGAATTGCCGCAACATCTGGCCGGCACCAGCCGCATCCTGCGCGACGGCGAAGTGCTGTGGCAGAACGAGTTTCTCAGCGGCGAAGCCAACATGTGCCACAGCCTCGCCAACCTTGAATATCACCACTTCAAGTACAGCCAGTTCCTGCGTCCGGGCGACGTGCACATTCACTTTTTCGGCACCGCTACCCTGTCGTTCGCCGATGGCATTCGCACACAACCGGGCGACGTGTTCGAGATCAGCCAGGCTGAATTCGGCGCACCGCTGGTCAACGGCATTGCTCCGGCAGCAGCGGTTTTTCAACCGGACAGCATCGGCACCCTTTAAGGAGATCCCATGACTCAGATCCTCGGCCACAACTACATCGGCGGTCAGCGCAGTGCCGCTGGCAACGTCAAACTGCAATCTGTCGACGCAACCACGGGCGAACAGTTGCCGCACGATTTCATCCAGGCCACCGCTGAAGAAGTCGACGCCGCCGCCAAGGCCGCTGCCGCCGCGTACCCGGCGTATCGCAGCCTCAGCGCCGAACGCCGTGCGCAGTTTCTCGACGCGATTGCCGATGAACTGGATGCGCTGGGCGATGATTTCGTTGCCGTGGTCTGCCGCGAAACCGCGCTGCCAGCGGGGCGGATTCAGGGCGAACGCGGTCGCACCAGCGGCCAGATGCGCCTGTTCGCCAAAGTCCTGCGGCGCGGTGATTTCTATGGCGCACGAATCGACCTGCCGTTGCCGGATCGCCAGCCGTTGCCGCGCCCGGACCTGCGCCAATACCGCATCGGCCTCGGTCCGGTTGCGGTATTCGGTGCGAGCAACTTCCCTTTGGCGTTTTCCACCGCTGGCGGCGATACGGCTTCGGCGTTGGCGGCCGGGTGCCCGGTGGTGTTCAAGGCCCACAGCGGCCATATGGCTACAGCAGAACTGGTCGCTGATGCATTGATTCGCGCGGCGGAAAAAACCGCCATGCCGGCCGGGGTGTTTAACATGATCTATGGCGGGGGCGTTGGCGAATGGCTGGTCAAGCATCCGGCGATTCAGGCAGTGGGCTTCACCGGTTCGCTCAAGGGCGGTCGGGCGCTGTGCGACATGGCCGCAGCGCGGCCGCAACCGATTCCGGTGTTCGCCGAGATGTCGAGCATCAACCCGGTGATCGTTTTGCCGCAGGCGTTGGCCGAGCGTTCGGAGTCCATCGCCCGTGACCTGACTGCCTCGGTAGTGCAGGGCTGCGGTCAGTTCTGCACCAATCCCGGACTGGTCATCGGTATCCGCTCGGCGCAATTCAGCGCCTTCGTGCAGCAAGTCGCCGGGCTGATCGGCGATCAACCGGCGCAGACCATGCTCAACGCCGGCACCCTCGACAGCTACGGCAAAGGCTTGCACAAGCTCCTGGCGCATCCCGGCATCGAACATCTGGCAGGCCAGACGCAGCAAGGCAATCAGGCATTGCCGCAACTGTTCAAGGCGGATGTCAGCCTGTTGATCAACGGTGATGAAGTGCTGCAGGAAGAAGTGTTTGGCCCGACCACGGTGATCGTCGAAGTGGCGGACAATGCCGAGCTCAGCTCGGCGCTACAGGGGCTGCATGGACAGCTGACGGCGACGATTATCGGTGAGCAGGCCGACTTCGAACGCTTCCCGGAACTGACGCCGTTACTCGAGCAGAAGGTCGGGCGGATCCTGCTCAATGGTTACCCGACCGGAGTCGAAGTGTGTGATTCGATGGTGCATGGCGGGCCGTATCCGGCAACGTCCGATGCCCGTGGCACGTCGGTGGGGACCCTGGCGATCGATCGCTTCCTGCGTCCGGTGTGCTTCCAGAACTACCCGGATTTTATGCTTCCCGAGCCGCTGAAGAATGGCAATCCATTGCGCATCCAGCGGCTGGTCGATGGCAAGCCGTCACGCGACGCCCTGTAAATCGCGCCGCCCCCCCCTGTGGGAGCGGGCTTGCTCGCGAAGGCATTCTTTCAGTCAGTGATTCATTGCCTGACACACCGCTTTCGCGAGCAAGCCCGCTCCCACAAGGATCTCCAGCGACAATGAGCTATCATTTGCCCTTTCCCCCCTAAGAAAGACTGTTTGCCATGACTGCCCAAACCCTTCTCGACGTCCTCGAACACTGCGATATGGTCGAAATCGATGGCTTGCACGCCTTCGAATTCGCCCTCGACGAAGATGACAACCTGCACATCGAATGCATCGACGGCCGAGCGGCCAAGCATTGGGAGTTCACCCCGGCTCAGGTTGAGGCAGCAACGTTTGACGAAGACCTGCAGAGCTGGCTGATCATTGGTTTTGCCAGCGACACCAAGACCACTGGCGAACACCGCCTGGTCTGTCTCGGCGATGTAGTCAGCAGCAGCGACGACGAGGACGATACCGATGAAAATGCGTAAATTCTGGCCGCTGCTGATGGCCGGCAGCGTCGGCGCCATGGGCCTGTCCACGGCCTCTGCAGAAAGCTTCCAGTTGCTGGTCGGTTCCTACACCGCCAACACCAGCCAGGGCCTCTATCGAATGAACTTCGACAGCGCCACAGGCCAGATCGCCTCCAAACCGCTGCAGGTGGTGAAGAGCGAAAACCCGTCGTGGCTGACCCTGTCCAAAGACCAGCATCGTCTGTTTGTGGTCAATGAAAACGGCCCGGGCCAGAAAGACCCGGTCGGCCGCGTCAGCAGCTATTCGATCGATCCCAAGACTCACGCCCTGAGCCTGATCAATCAGGTGCAGAGCCTGGGCAACGAGCCAACCCACTCGAGCCTGAGCGGCGATGCCAGCCATCTGTTCGTCAGCAACTATTCGGTGGTGGAAGATCCGGGTGGCACCCTCGCGGTGTTGCCGGTCGGTGCTGACGGCAAACTCAAACCGGTGGTACAGATGAGCGCGCACCCGGCGAGCCGGGTCAATCCCGAGCGTCAGGCCTCGAACCACGTGCACTCGACTGTTTCCTCGCCGGACGGTCGCTACGTGTTCTCCAATGACTTGGGCGCGGACAAGGTGTTCATTTACCAGTTCGACCCGAAAGCCAACCCGGAGCTGCCGTTGACCCCGGCGAAAACCGCTTCCGTCGCCATGCCCGCCGGCAGCGGCCCGCGCCATCTGCTGTTCAGCGCTGATGGCAAACACGCCTGGCTGACCATGGAGATGAGCGCGCAGGTCGCGGTTTTCGATTATAACGACGGCGTGCTGACCCAGACGCAGCTGGTCGATCTGGCAGCCGGTCAGCCGACTTCGGACAAGGCCGGTGCGGCGCTACACGCCTCGGCGGATGGCAAGTTCCTCTACGTCAGCAACCGTGGCACTGCCAATCAGTTGGTGGTGTTTGCGATTGATCCGGCGAGCGGCCAGCTCAAAGAGCTGCAAAAACGCTCGGTGGAAGGTGATCACCCGCGCGAGTTCAGCCTCGACCCAAGTGGCAAATTTCTGCTGATTGCCAACCAGAAGAGCAACGAAATTGTCGTCGTCGAGCGCGATGGCAAGACCGGTCTGCTCGGCAAAACCGTGCAAAAACTGCCGATGGACGCGCCGAGCGATCTGAAATTTCTGCTCGGCAAGTAATCGCTCGCGCCAAGATTGTAGACACAGCAAAACGGGCATCAACTGATGGGTTGATGCCCGTTTTTATTGCACGTGAAATACCGCAGAAGCTGACTACTAATCGAATAACTTCAAATCAATGCCCTCTGTCGCCAAGGCACGTTGCACCGCAGGTCGCTCGATCACCGATTGCACAAGGCGATGCCAGGCGGGAAACGACTTATTCATATCCAGATCAATCCACTTACCCCAGATCCAGAAAACCAACAACACCGGGTGGACAACGTTATATCCACGTAATACCGATGGGCCCTGTGCCTCGACAATGTGCTGCTCGATAAACCTGTAGTTATCCATGACATTGCGCCGGCCCTTTTCGACAATGGCGGGGAATAGATTTTCATCGTCAACAAACCGCTGTGGTCGCCAGACCTGACCATAAGAAAGACTGTGCACTGTTCCGGATAACCAGTTCAGCCATTCGAGGCAACGGCCCAACTCCCCAGGCGTGCCGGGAATAAAACGCCCGGTTTTTTCTTCAAGCGCAAGATAGGCAAGGATGGCGGGTAACTCCGTCAACACTCCGGCTTCTTCCCCAATCGGACTGTCCAGACAAAGCAGGGCAGGGACTCGTCCCTTCGGATTAATGCTCAGGTACTCGGGTGTTTGGGTACCAATGCCCTTCAGGGCCGAGCGCAATTCAAGTTTGAACGGCTGTGCCAATTCTTCAAGAAGGATATGGGCGGCCAGTGAACAGGCGCCCGGCGAGTAATAAAGAAGGTACATACAGGCCTCGGGTAAACGTCGTTGTTTTTAATGGAAATCCCTATCGCGGCCGAGTCTATCACTGTTCCAGAGGTGCGGGTAAGGCGCCGCGATAGTTGCAGAAAACGTTGAAGGCACGAACAAGAATTTTATGCACCTGTAGTTTCCTACAGTGTACATAAAGTTGAAATAACGACTAAATGGCAGCGCTTTCCAGAGATCTTGGCAATTGCCGGATTTTCCAGGTTGGCGTGATTCGAAGATGAACGACGAAGGAACGTCCAGATGCCATACGTAGTTGGGAAAGAGTGTCTCTCGTGCAAATCTACAGTCTGTGTAGATGTCTGTCCTGTCGACGCATTTCGCGATGCCGACTACCAACTGGTCATTTGTCCGGATACCTGCATCGAATGCGGTGTATGTGAGCCTGAGTGTCCTGTCGACGCAATAATCAATCCCGAAGAGTACTCGGGTGAAAACCACGACGTGATAACCCTGAATTCAGAGTTGTCGAAAACGTCGCCGGTGATTTTTAAATCAGTCACTGCACAGTAACTACGGAAAACAACTTATAAGGATGTTCACAGTGAAGGTGGAAGGGTTGAACCTGCTTGAATGGTTTGTTGCGATGGAACGCAACCCTGATGAATGGAACTTCGTTAACGAAGATTTTGATATTCGCAGGAACGTTAATCAGTTGGCTCGATTGCTGGTGCACGACGCCTATGTCAATAAAAACCAGGATGCGCTCGCCACGTTGCATGAGTGCCTGGCGATCATTTATCGAAACGAGTTCGAGTGCACCCGTATTGAACAAGTCAATGCGGACCGTCGACCGATTGTCAGCGACGTTCAGTCGGTGCTGGAGGGCGCCATGCTCCAGTATGAAATGCAAGGTCTGTCGGATGCCGACGTCAGCGGTTTTCCGGCCAATGGCAAGGAATATGTCAAATGGCTGAAAAAACTGGTGTCAAAGAGCCCATCGAGTGTGCATCCGTTTTACACGCACTTTCTCAGTGAGGAAGCAACAGCGACGGACGTTAAGTACTACTTGATTCAAGAGACCAATCTTGATCCGAAGTTCGACGATATTCTGGCGTTTATGCAGATCGGTTTGCCGGTTGGGCAAAAGCTCGAACTGGCGAAGAATTACTTCGATGAAATGGGTAATGGCGTCGAGGCCGACGTACATTCCAGAATGTTTGCACAGACACTGAGGGCTGCGGGTGTGGACGATTCCGATATGTCCAGCGCGATGCTGCTGCAATCGATCGTTTCCGGCAACGTCAGTTCCTGCCTCGCATTGTCTCGTCGGCATTACTTCAAAGCGGTTGGCTATTTCGGTGTGACTGAATATCTGGCACCACGCCGATTCAAGCATGTGATCAAGGCTTGGGAGCGAAACAACATGCCCGCGCACGGGATTGAATATCACAAGCTCCATGTCTACATCGACACGGAACATGCCAATGGCTGGTTTAACAATGTGGTTGTGCCGTTGGTGGATCACGATCCGCGTATCGGTCGCGAAATCGCCATTGGCGCACTTATTCGCATCAACTCTTCCGCGCGCTATCTGGACGAACTGAGTGTTCGTCTGGGCAGCAACGCAACGACACCGGCTTAAGGAGTGAGTCGATGCCTTTCAATCAGGACGGCTTCAGTATTGTCGATCTTGGGGTAATACCCGCCGATGTAATCGACAGTTTTTCACGCTTGGCACTCGATCAATACATGGGGGGTGGCAACCGCTACCGGCGCTTTTCCCAGTACAAGATGATTGCCAGCGCCACGGGCTGGAACTTTGAATTGCTGGCCCATCGTCCGTACATGACGTTTTCCAAATACAACCCTGTTGCAGGCGGAATCCAGCGGTTTTATGAGCCTATCGAGGTCGACTTCACGCCATTCATCGAGCGTGGGGCGAAGGATATCGGCCTGGATGCAACGCAGGAATGGCAAATCAACGTTCATCAATATCGGGTGATCGTTAACTCGGAGTTGAAGGGCGTTACCGTTCCGGAAGGGCGCCATCGTGATGGACATTCGTTTGTCATGATCGGTGTAGTGACCCGCAAAGATATCAGCGGCGCTGAAATGAGCCTGTATCGCAATGCCAGGGACACCGACCCTTTCTATACCGGCACGCTGCTCGAGGGCCAGGCGGCCTTGCTTGATGACCAGAATATGTTCCATGACGTGACTGAAATTATTCCAGTCAATGAAGAGGGTTATCGCGACATTTTTGTCGTGGCGTTTTCCCCATGGACGGATCGCTGGCATGGCGATGAGTTTGAAAAGAAAGTCATTGAATCCGTACAAGCCTGATTAGTTGGAGATAACGATGCAACAGCCACATGATTTTTCCCGGGATGTTTTGTTTAGTCGCATGGTGGGTCTGGTGTCCGAGGAGGAACTCAATGTTCTTGCCGGAAAACGAGTCGCAGTACCAGGCTGTGGAGGCACCGGTTATACCTATGCGGAGTGCCTGGTGCGCATGGGCGTTGGCGGCGTAAATATTGCCGACGCTGACACATTTGGCCCGGAAAACATGAACAGACAATTCGGCTGTTCGACGCACACCATCGGCAGAAAAAAATCTGAAGTGTT
The DNA here is from genome assembly GCF_034008635.1 of Pseudomonas sp. P8_229. Lineage (NCBI taxonomy): Bacteria > Pseudomonadati > Pseudomonadota > Gammaproteobacteria > Pseudomonadales > Pseudomonadaceae > Pseudomonas > Pseudomonas sp. P8_229. Next base: position 5,614,442 of record NZ_CP125378.1, read on the forward strand.
GTCGGAGCGACTGCTGTCGATTAACCCACAAGTTTCCGTGCAAGCCATCGATTATCTGGATGAGTTCAACGTCAGCGACTACCTCAGCGGTGTCGACGTTGTGTGCGACACGTTGGACTTCTTTGTGATCAAGCCACGCCAACTGCTTTATAAAGAGGCTCGTCGTCGAAATATTCCTGTCGTACTTTGCTGTCCGGTCGCGTATGGGGTAACAGTGCATGTTTTTCTGCCGAATGGCCCGACGTTCGAAGAGTTCTTCGATATTTCGGATCAGGACAGCGAACTTGAAAGCCTGCAGAAGTTTGGTGGGAAACTCGCGCCGTCAAAACTATACAAACAATACATTGATTCGCCGAAACTGGATTTCGAGAAGCAGAAAGTATCATCGCTGAGTGCGACCTGTCTGATGGCGACTTCATTCGGCTCGATGCTGGCTCACACGTTGCTCTTGGGGCAGACCTCAAACGTCAAAGCTGTGCCACATAGCTACGAATTTGATCTCAGAGCACTGATGTTTACCGAAAACAAGAAAAACTGATTCCAGGACGGAAAAGGGGAACGTGGGTGAGCCAGCCTTACAGTATGCAGGAATGGGTGTTTAGAGAAGCCCATGGCAAGTACGACATTGATCTGGGAGACAGTAATGCTCCTTGCATCAAAGCAGGGATTTTCAGTGCCGATATTGAAGATTTGGTATTGGACTATGGAACGGATCGCGGCAGCCACGCCTTGGCGATGCAGGTCGCGAAACTCTATGGTATCGAACGCTGTAATGTTGGCATCGCTCACGGTGCGCAGGAAGCGCTTTATCTCTTGTATCGCACGTTGCTCAACGTCGGTGATCATGTCATTACATTTTCTCCGGGTTGGCAACAGTCCTGGAAGGTGCCAGAGGAAATAGGGTGTTCGATCAGTGTTCTTGAATATGACGCGAACTTCAAAGTTTCTGCTGCGGCAGTTCGGGACGCACTGAGGACGAATACCCGTGTCATCATTCTTAATAATCCCTGCAACCCGACCGGTAAGTCGATCGATGCCGATCAATTAAGACAAATCGTTAGAGTGGCCAGGGAACGGAATATATGTGTTATCGCCGATGAAGAATACCTGACCGATATGAAGTCGTCGGTGGTCCATTTCGATCTGGATAATGTCATCGCCGTGTCAGGTGTATCGAAAATCTTTGGCGCCCCCGGCATCCGGGTTGGGTGGATGTGCGGACCCGGCAATATCGTGGCCAGGGCTATGGATTACAAGCATTTGACCACCATTTCAAATTCGGTTATCTGCGAAAAAATTGCAGAGCGCATTTTGCTCAACTACGACGGGTTGCTGAATAATTACCTGCAACTGTGCCACAACGGTTATGAGGTGCTTCAGCAATGGTCCCGGGATTGTTTCCCGATGCTCGAACTTGTTGCACCAGAGGGAACACCCTTTTGTTGGGTTCACCTGACTTCCTCGGAAAGCTCGCTGGATTTTTGTCGAAGGGTATTGCACCACACCCGGGTACTGACTATGCCCGCCGAAGTGTTTGGTCAGCGCAATGGAATGCGAATTACGTTTGCCAGGCCCGTGGATGAACTGCGGGATGGACTCGGGCGGATCAAGTCCGAGTTCAAGTATATCTTGTCTATGTATTGATTGCTCGGAGAGTACCGGTCGTGAAAAAAATATTCATTGATGGCGAATCTGGAACCACCGGATTACAGATTCGACAGCATCTAAGAGCGCATCCAGAAGTCACGCTGATCAGCATCGACGAGAACGCCAGAAAAAATCTCGATGAGAAGAAGCGTCTGATCGCAGAAGCAGACCTGACCATAATGTGCCTGCCTGACCTGGCCGCCAAAGAACTCGTGTCTGCCGTGCAGTCAATCGATTGCCGCTTGATCGATGCAAGTTCAGCGCACCGTACCGCCGCGCAGTGGCTCTATGGGCTCGCGGAATTATCTGGCGCTCAGCGCGAGAACATCAGGCAGGCGCGGCGGGTTACCAACCCCGGTTGCTTCGCCACTGGCGCAATACTGTTATTGCGGCCCTTGATTCGCAGCGGCAAGGTCCCGGCTCATGCGCCGTTGACCATTAATGCGATATCCGGTTATTCGGGCGGTGGTGCGGCAATGGTCCGGGAGTATGAAAGTGAATCCCCGCCTTTTGCTCATCACCTCTATGGTTTGAGCTTCAATCATAAACATTTGCCGGAAATGGCGGTGTACTCCGGCCTTGAAAGTCCGCCGATTTTTATCCCGGCAGTGGGTAATTTCCATCGTGGCATGCTGGTCTCCATTCCGTTGTTCCTGGCGCCGGGCGTGACACCTGAACAGCTACGTGAATGCCTTGCGCAATGTTATGCCGACGAACCCTTTGTCAGGGTTGCTTCTGCACAGGAGTCCAGCGCGGCCAGTCAGAGTAGGCTGGAGGCGCAGGTGGTAGCCGGTTCCAATACGGTAGATCTGTATGTGTTCGGCGATGCTTCGGGGAATGATCGGTCCCGTGCCTTGTTGGTGGCCAGGCTGGATAATCTTGGCAAGGGTGCATCAACCGCCGCGGTGCAGAACATGAACATCATGTTGGGTTTTCCCGAGTCTCTGGGTTTGCTCGAATCGACAGGAGCCGTATGAAAATGGACTTTGTAAAGTACTCCGCGCAGGGCAATGATTACATTGTCATCGATCCCAACAAGGCGCCGATCAACTTTGATATTGAATGGGTGCGCAAGATCTGCGATCGCCGTACCGGCATTGGTGCCGATGGCGTGTTATATGGCCCGCATCTGGTTAACGGGAAGCTTGGCCTGGAGGTCTATAACTCGGACGGTTCGGCGTGCGGTAAAAGTGGCAATGGTTTGCGCGTGTTCTCGCGTTATCTTGTCGATAACGATTATGTGCAATCCGACAGTTTCAATATCTGGCTGATTCGTCTGGCGCAAAGTGTTGCCGTGCAACGCTTGCCGGCACACAACCAGTTTCTCGTCAGCCTGGGTTCTTTTTGTCTGGAGAGCAAAAAGGTCCCGGTGATCATGGATAAAAAGAAAACCGTGTTGAACGAGCCTTTTCACATTGCGGGCAAGGATATGTCCATTTCATGTGTCGATATTGGTAATCCGCATTGTGTGGTTTTTGGTCAACCCGCGAACAGGGCTACTGCGGAACTGCTGGGGCCACTGATTTCCCAGCACTCCATGTTCCCCAACAAAACCAATGTGCAATTCGTCAACATCGTCGACCCTTCGTGCATTGAGGTCGAAACGTGGGAGCGGGGATCTGGATATACCCTGGCGTCGGGCAGCAGTGCCTGTGCGGCGGCAGCGGTTTGTCATACCCTGGGACTGGTAGACGCTGATGTGACGGTGGTGATGCCCGGAGGCAAAATGTCGGTGTTCATTGATCCCGACTGCACCTTGAATCTGGTCGGTTCGGTTGCGCATGTTTTTTCCGGCATGTTTTCCTACGACTTCGAGAAGGGCATGCAAAATGTATGAGTCCTCGCGCTACACCTGTCGCGCGGCCACGCTGGCAGACCTCCCCACTATCGTTGATATCTACAACCGCGCAATTGAAGCGGGGAACAGCACGTGCGACGTCGAACCGGTCAGTGTTGAAGCCTGGAAACCGTGGTTTTTGAAGCATGTCGGCAGCCGGCGACCTGTCTGGGTCGCGGAAGACACCTCGAATCCGGGTGGTGGCGTCATCGGTTATTTGTCGCTTTCCTACTTCATGAATGAGCGTCCGGGATATTTCCGAACCGCTGATCTCGGGCTCTATATTCATCCGCTCCATCAATCAAAAGGTGTTGGGTCTTTCCTGTTGCAGTCAATCATGGAGTCCGCGGCACTGCTGGATATCGAAGTGATTGCCACGACAATTTTTGCGCATAATCAACAAAGTTTGCGGCTGTTCGAAAAGTGGGGATTTACCCGTTGGGGATTCATGCCAGGCGTTGCGCGGGTGCGGGGAGAAGATTTTGATCTGGTGATGGTGGGCAAAAAACTTTACGGCAACGAAGCGGTCGTTGGCGCTGCCTGATGATGTCGCGTGGCAACAGACGGGGAGTGATCGATACTCCCCGGTTAACGTTAGATGAGACCTAACAGCGCGGCTTTCACGGCCGCCGCTGTTTTATTGGTGGTGTTCAATTTTTGCATGATGTTAACGGTGTGATGCGTCACGGTTCGCTCTGTCACACCGAGCACTTTTCCGATGACCTCGCCGGTTTTACCATCCGCCACCCACTTGAGGATTTCAACCTCTCTGGGGCTGAGCTTTTCATTGGATTGGTAGGGTGAACTCAGTGTGATTATTTCGGAAAGACAAGCATGAGTCAGTCTGACCAGTTTTGACATCTTTGCCTCCTTGGCGTCCAGTTCCTGCAGGGTAATTGCATCGGTTGATCGACTGAGAGTGACCACGCCCTTGATTGCGAAGTTGTACCAGGATGATTGCAGCCAACCATGATTCAGGTTGAATTTTTTCATTTCAGCGTAAAGCAATGCGTGGTCTTTGAAGATATCTTCCGACCAGAGCAAGGGTTCATTGCTTTTGAGTGCCCGTTGCAACGCCGGGTCGGAATCTACAAAGTTATGAGTTTCATAATGTTCGTTCCAGCGGGGGTCGTAGTTGTTTTTCGAAAATGATCTTGGAGCGGTGATGGGAAGGGCGTATCTGAAGTGATAGTTGATGTAGTCGAAGCCTAAAAGGCGTGATTTTTTTTTAGTACTTCAAAAGCCCATTCAATGTTCCTGTTTTTTACAGCATCCATTAGCTCAAAGTTACACTCGCACATTCAAACGTCCTGTTATTCTGGCCAGAAAAAAGCGCCGGAATTATACTGATATAATTTTGTCGTTATAAAGATGTTTTATGTCGCATTTATGAATTTATTTTCATGAGTATAGATTTACGCACCATATTGGTGCGCTCGTGGAATTTTCACGGTTCCCGTCTCGTGATCCCAGGCGTGCGCGGTGCGTTATCAATCCCGTTGATAACTGCTACTGCTACAAAGCATTTCAAGCGAGCAACCCCTGAGCGTTAAGTTTGCTTCACGGCCCACCCGGGCAAGCAAGCCAACCGAACACGAGGAATACCGCCATGAACTTCAATCTCTTCTCTGTCATCGCCGCTTCCGCCATCTCTGCCGCCGTGGTACTGCCAGCCGGCGCCAACGTTGAAATCACCAGCAAAAAATCCCACACCCAGAGCTACACTCAGAAATACCTGCAACAGAGCGCCAACTTCTACGCCGCCCTGGATCACAAAGCCCAACACTGAAAGTCTGCACACAACGCCCTTGCAGGCGCTGCCGAAGGCTGCAGTCTTGATCTTGCCCTTGGGATCGTTCCCACGCTCCGCGTGGGAACGCAGCCCGTGACGCTCCGTGTCACTGGACGCAGAGCGTCCCAAGAGGTATTCCCACGCTGAGCATGGGAACGATCAGATCGCAGCCTTCGGCAGCGCCTACACGTGTGTTTTTCGCAAACCGATAGGTTTCTTCAAACGCGCAAATAGACTGGCTAAATAATCAACGAAGCTGATGTTTACTATGGAAAACCCTGAGTGGTTGCCACGGCTTTTTTGATCGATTCTGTGGGCATCGAAACATGCCCACGGGAGAAGACCATGGCCAGCGCAATCCTTCATTCAGCCAAACGCGGCGCCTACCTGGCCATTGGTCTTTACCTGGCCGTGGTGCTGGTCGTCAGCATCGCCTCGCAAATGGAACACAGCTTCGACGCACCGATTCAAGTCGCCCATCCCGGCATCCAGTTCGAAGTCCGCTCACAAAGCGTGATGGTCGACCGGGCTGAACTCGCGGGAGTCGGCGGAGCATGAAAGGCTACAGACTCTGGGTAGTCGCCGGTTTGGCGTTTTTCACCAACGGCGCTTCACTATTGGGTATCGGCCAAGGCTCGGTGGGAGCATTGGCCCGGGCCATAGAGGCCAATCACAGCATTGCGCACAACATCGAAAGGGCGAACACATTGGGGCTGATGGCCGGCAATCCACCGGTGAAAGTCTCGGCCGATTTTCTCGGCCCGTTCGAAGTGGATTGCATGGCACTCGGCATGTGCAATGCGCTGGCTTGACCCTGAGTTACTTCTTCATGATCGAAGTGAAGAGCTCGGATTCGAGGAAGCGCTGCAACCAGGCTTGTAAGCGAACATAAGGCGTCTGCGCAAACCACTCGCGATCCACATGGGCAAACTGCCGAACGAAGGGCAGCAGGGCGATATCCGCCAGGCTCGGATGATCGGCCAGAAGATAATCGCGATCGTTGAGCAGCACTTCCAGCCGCTGCAAATACACCGCGCCTTCAGCCCGATAAACCTCCATCGGCTGCTCGGGATAACGCTCGGCATACTTGTAGCGATTCAACTGCACCTTGAACCCCTGATCATTCGCCTCGATCAATTCAGCAATCCGCGAGTCGCCAGCAAGCAACCAACCCTGCGGGTCATTCTGCGCCAACGCCCAGTGCATGATCTCCAGACTCTCATCAATCACCTGCCCACCGGCATCCAGCACCGGCACCGTGCCCTTGGGCGAGATTGCCAGCATCTCGGCCGGTTTGGCCTTGAGGCTGACTTCAACGATCTCTACCGGTACGCCCGAATAACGCAACGCCATCCGCGCCCGCATTGCGTAAGGGCAGCGGCGGAAGGAATACAGCGTGTTCATTTCACCTCCAGCGTGCTCAAACCGTTGCCTTGGCGCTGCACCTGAATCTGCACCGGAATCCGTTCGTGCATTTCCTGCACGTGGGAAATCACCGCGACCTTGCGGCCCTGCGCCTGCAAACCATCGAGTGCGTCCATTGCCAGTTGTAGCGACTCTGGATCGAGGCTGCCGAAGCCTTCGTCGATAAACAGCGATTCGATTTTCAGCGTACTCGACGCCATCGACGCCAGACCCAGCGCCAGGGCCAGCGACACCAGGAACGTTTCACCGCCAGACAACGAATGCACCGAGCGCAGTTCGTCGCCCATTTCCGTGTCCATCACCAGCAGGCCAAGCATGCTGCCACCGCGCTTGAGGCGATAGCGTTTGACCAGTTGGCGCAGTTGCACATTGGCGTGATGCACCAGCAAGTCGAGGTTGTAGGCCTGAGCGATCTTGCGGAAGGTGTCTCCGGTGGCCGAGCCGATCAAGGCACTCAGTCGCGCCCAGCGTTGATACTCGGCGTAGGCCTCGGCGATCTGCTGCGCCAGCGCCTGATTGGCGTTTTGCCGACGCTGGTCTTCGACCTGTTCGGCGCGCAATTCGGCGCACTGCTGTTCGCTGACGGTGAACTGGTTCTGCACATCTGTGAGGGCACTGGCCAGTTGTTCGGCATCAAGATTGCCGTTGTGCTGCGCCTGATGATCGAGCAGACGCTGGTCACGTTCCTGCAACAACACCTTGGCCTGTTCGATGGCTTTTTCGTTGTGCTGCAAGCGCTGGCGCAGTTCGGCGACTTGCCCGTCGTCGATTCGCAACAAATCTTCGAGGCCGCCGTCATCCAGCTCTGGATGACGAGCGCGCCAGTCGGCAATCTTGCTCGCCAGATCCTTTTCCTCGCTGTCCAGCGCCTGCAAACGCTGTTGCTGCGCCTTGAGTTCAGCGGCGATCTGCACAATCTGCGTGCGTACGTTTTGCAGATCCTGAGCCGTGCCAGTTTCCGCCGCGCGCGCTTGTTCCACAGCCTGTTCCAGTTGCTGCTGCCAGTGCTCGGCGCTGCTGTGGTCGCCAAGCAATTGCGCAAGTTTCTGCTGGCAGAGTTGCTGCTGCTCGGCCAACGCATTGAACTGTTGCTCAGCCGTTTGCGCTTGCTGGAGGCGGGTCTGCTGACGGTCCTGCTCTTTCTCCAGCGTTTGCTGACGCTGTTGCTGCTCGCTCAGTTCTTCCTTCTGCTGCTCGAGTTGCGCCAGACGCTCGGCGATCTGTCGGTCGAGCTGCATGAAGGTCGCCGCCGGCTCGCGACGCAAGGCCTCAAGGGTCTCGGCCGGCAGCACATTGCCGAACGCCGTCAGTTCTTCGTCGAGGCGCTGACGGTCGCTGCTCAATTCGCGTTGCTGATTATTGAGGTTCTGCGCGGCCTGCTGATGTGCGGTTTCGGCCTGACGCAATTGCTGGGTCAGACGCGCGGCATCCTGTTGCAGGGTGAGCAGGGCGCTCTGGCGTTGTTCGTCCTGGGTAATGCTCTGGTTCAGTTGCTCGTTTTGCCGCGCGAGCCAGCCATCGCGCTGGGCGGCGTCCTGATTGAATAACTGCGCGGACAGCGGATGGGCATCGAGGCTGGGTGCCAACGCTTGCTGTTGGGTCGCCAGTTGTTCTTGCTGTTGCAGCAGTTCTTTCTGCTGAGCAATGACGCCACCGACTTCGGCACGCAGCTCGATGAGCTTTTCCTTGAGCTGATCGACCACCTGCTGAGCATTGGCCTGCTCGCTTTCATCATGCCGACCGAGGCTTTGCAGCAGCGCTTCGGGCTGATGATACGGATGCTCGTTGCTACCACAGACCGGGCACGGCTGATCGTCCTGCAACTGCGCGCGCAATTCTTCGACACTGGCACTGCGCGCCAGCCGCTGGCGCTCAAGCAGCTCGCGGGTGACGTTGAGGGTTTGTTCGGCGATGGTCAGTTCGGCTTTGCTTTTCACCCCGTCCTGGGTCAGGCGCTCGCGTTCCTGCTGGGCGTTGAGTTGACGCTGTTGCAACTCGGCGTTGCGTTTGTCCAGATCCTGTTGCGTGGCCCACAGGCGCGACAGATCCTCGAACAGCCGCAGTTGTTTGCGGTTGTCCTGCAGCAGCGTGCCAAGGATACCGATCTGCTCGGCGACCGCATCCGGTTCGGCGCCAGCCTCTTTGAACAGCACCTCAAGCTGCTGTTTCTGCGTGGTCAGTTCTGAGGCACTGCGCGCGGCGTTCTCTTCGAGATTCGCCAGTTCCGCCTGACCCTTGTTCAGGCGATTGCCGATCAGCATCAACTGTTGCAGGCGATCGCGATAGGCATTCCACGCGTCACTCAACGGCGCCAGATGAGTGCTTTGCTCAAGCTCGGCGGCGATGCGTTGCAGGCGCTCGCCGACCTGGGTCTGTTTTTCCAGCAAGGCTTGGATTGCGTTCTGGCCCTCGGTACAAGCCTGCCGCGCATTGGCTTTGGCTTCAGCGCACGCGGCGACTTCTTTGGCCAGGCGGGCGAGGGTGCTTTGTTCTTCAAAGGCCTGACGCAACAGCGGCGCGTTTTCCGACTGGCGCTGCTGCGCTTCGCTCAGGGCGACTTTCGCCGCCTCGAGATTCTGCTCCAGTTGTGTCTGACGCTCGGTCAGCTCGCTGTGTTGCTGCGTGTGCGCAGCAATCTGTGCAGCCAACGGCGCCAACAACGCGTCGAGTTCGGTTTTACGCGCGAACTGATGCCGCTGCGGGCCGAGCTGTTCCAGTCGCGTCAGTTTCACCCGTTCGCCGGCCAGACTTTCCGATTGCTGCTGTGCACTGTGCAATTGCTCGGTGGCGGCTTGCTGCGCATCCTGCAACACCCGCAAATCCTTGAGCCAGCCGTGCTGTTGCTCAAGCTGTTTGAGCTGCGCCTGTTGCCGTTTCAGCTGTTGTTGCGCAGCGTTGAAGCGCTCGTCCAGTTCGGCTCGGGCTTCGGGCGCCAGTGGGGTGACGCCAGTCGCTTGATCCTGCAACAGCTTGTGCGCTTCGCGAGCCTCTTTGGTCTTGTCGAAGGCGCGGCGGCCGAGGCGGGTGTACAGCGCGGTGTCGGTGAGCTTTTCCAGTAGTTCGCTGCGGTCGTTGTCGTCCGCTTTCAGGAACGCACTGAACTCGCTCTGCGCCAGCAACACAGCGCGGGTGAACTGTTCGAAGTTCAGGCCGAGTGCGGCTTCCAGCTGAGTTTTGTATTCGCCTTTCTGACTGGCGAGCAGTTGATCCTGATCAATATCGCGCAGGCTCTGACGGCTGGCTTGCAGCTTGCCGCCAGCCTTCTCGCGGGCGCGGTTGGCTTCCCAGCGCGCCCGATAGCGCCGGCCATCGACACCGACAAAATCCACTTCGGCATAACCTTCGCCGGTACCGCGTCGCAGCAGAGTGCGCGGGTCGCCAGTGGCAATTTCGCCGTCGGCATCGGGGACTTTGGCGTCACGCCCGGTGTTGTTCAGGCGCGGCACAGCGCCAAACAACGCCAGACACAATGCATCGAGCAGGGTACTTTTACCGGCGCCGGTCGGACCGGTAATCGCAAACAAACCGGCGCTGGCCAACGGCTCAGCGGTGAAATCGATCTCGAACGGGCCGGCCAGCGAGGCGAGGTTCTTCAAGCGAATGGCGAGAATTTTCATGGCTGCTCGCCCTCCAGTTGCACGTCTTGCAAGAGTTCGCCGAAGTCCTTCAACGTCTGCTCATCGACCTCACTGCCGTAGTTGTCCAGCCATGCGCGGCTGAACAGTTCTTGCGGGGTGAGCTGGTCGAGTTCGATCAGTGCGGCGCCGTCTTCGACCCCGTCAGCACCACGATTACCGGCGTATTCAGCGGCGATACGCACCAGGCGCACGGCCTTGCCTTGCAGGGCGCTTTCGACTTGATGGCGCAGATCCGGCTGTGGCTCGTCGAGGGTTACGCGCACTTCCAGCCACGGTTGCCGCTGGGTTTCGGCGAGCAGGTCGATGTTCGGCAGGTCTGCCAGTTGCAGCAGGATCTCCGCCAGCGGCGCCGGGCCGATCCGTTGCAGGTTGACCGATCTCGGGACCAGTTTCGGCTCGACACTGACCAGGGTTTCGCCATCGAGCGTAACGTCGAGGATCTGGTGTTGATAGCCGATTTCCGAGAACGACAGCGGAATCGGCGAGCCGCTGTAGCGGATGCGTTCTTCACCGTTGACCTTCTGCGGCTTGTGCAAATGGCCGAGGGCGACGTAGCTGATGCTCGGCCCGAACAGGCTGGCGGGCAGGGCTTCGGCGTTGCCAATGATCAGGCTGCGCTCAGAATCCTCTGAAACCGAGCCGCCAGCCATGTGCGCGTGGCTGATGGCGATCAACGCTTGACCGGGTTTGCGCTTGGCGTTGGCGGCTTCGATCAGCCATTCGTGTACCTGACCGATACCGCGCAAATAGTTGTCGCCCAGATGCGCGCCGGTGACTTCGGCCGGGCGCAGGAACGGCAGCGCCAGGCACCACGCAGCGACTTCGCCTTGGGCATTCGGCAACGGCAGCAGCAAGCGTTCGGCGTCGAGCTGGCCGTCATCCAGCCACAACACCCGACCCAGCGCATGGGTGCGCAGGCGGCGCATCAATGGCGCAGGCAATTCGATGCGCGAGCCGGAATCGTGGTTGCCGGCGATCATCACGATGGTCAGCAACGGCTGCTGCTCGTGGGCGCTGACGATGAAATCGTAGAGGCGTTCCTGGGCTTTGACCGGCGGATTGACCGTGTCAAAGATGTCTCCGGCGATCAGCAGCACATCCGGCTGCGCCAGTTGCAGTTGGCGCAGCAGCCATTCGAGAAAGCACGCATGCTCGAAATCGCGCTCCTGGCCGTGCAGGTTTTGCCCAAGGTGCCAGTCGGAGGTGTGAAACAGACGCAAGGCGGACTCCGCATCAAATAAAGAGGTGATGGCCGCAGGGAAATGAGGGGGCGGCGAAAGAGGGGGAGAGTTTACTGGCAAATGCGCGGGCTGTGGTCGAAGTCAGTCTTTTGGGAGTGGAGATTCAGGTGGCACAGGGTTTCACTACATCCAGGAGAGGGTTACTTCGGGTAGAGCGGCGGCAACCCACTGTCACCCACAGGATCCTGCACGCGTTCCGCCGCCGGAATCGTGCGGATTGCCCGCCACAAATCCTCACCCTGCCAATGCTGCCCGGTCTCGCTGTAGAGCGCGCCGTTGAGACCATCGAGGGCGTCGGACAGCGGCACGAAGCGCGCCGCCATGTCCGCCAACGTTTCCGGCTGCTGACGGGCCCAGGCGTCGAGTGCCTGACGGGTCGCTTGCGGGTCGTTGGCCTGGCTTGCGCGTTTGATATCGTCCATCAAAGTGCGCGGGCTCGGGCCGGTTTGTGCGGCGCGGTGCACCGCCGGTTGCCAGCGCGCACGCCACCACAGGCCGAAGCCGAGCAGGGTGGTGCAGGCGAGGATCAGCGTGCTGAGTTTCCACCACCACAGGGTGTCGCTGTCGGCGCTGGCCGACTGCAGGGTGCCGGCCGGAGTGTCGACTTGCAGGCTCGGGTTGTTCGCCACTTGCAGGGTGCGCGCCGGCAGGCTGGTGTGTTCCAGGTGATCCTCGAAGGTGTTCCACCAGATCACGTCGACGGTCGGCAACTCGATGCTACCGCTGCGACCAGGTACCAGCGCTTCGCGTTCTTCACGGCTGCCGATCAGGCCGCGCTCGCCGCTCTGGTTGCTCAGCACCGGTTGATCCGGGTAGCGGCGCAGGCCGTTGGCGTCGGTGGCGGGCAGGGCGGGCAACTGTGAGCTGGCCAGGCCTTCGACTTTCAGGGTCAGGCTGCGGGTCAGCGAGTCACCGACCTGGGTGTGCTCCGGTTCCGGGCTCCAGCTTTCGCTCAGGCTCAGGCTGCGTGCCGGTAGCCACGGCGCATCGGCCGGGTAGGTCAGTGGTTTTGGTTTGACCGTCAGCGCAATCTCGGCGGAATTCACGCGCAGCAGTTTGCCCGGTTTCGGCCCCTGCGCGGTGGCGTCCTGGCTGGGCTGGGTGTCGACCAGTGTGGCGCTGAACGTCTGCGGGGCAATGAGCAGCAAGCCGCTGTGCTGCGGGTAGATCGCGTAGCGCATCTCGATCACGCCATGGCGCACACCATTGATGTCTTTCTCGTAGGTGCGCGTGTCGCCCAGTTGCTCGATCCGTGCATCGGCGATCTGCAACGGGGTCAGGCTGCTGTCGTCGTACAGTGACACCGAGTGGTAGATGCGCAACGTCAGGATCGCCTGCGCCTGCACATACACGCTGGACTGGTCGAGACTGGCCTCGATGAACACCGGGGCCGGGTTGTTTTTCTCTTCGCGGGTGTCGCTCTCGACCACTTGCACGGTGATCGGCTGGCTCTGCACCTCACCCAGTTGCAGCGGCGGGATGATCACGCTGCCGTTTTCTTTCGGCAGCAGGGTGATGATCCACCGGGTGGTGGCGCGGTTGTCGCCATTGAGGGTGTTCAACTGGTTGACCTGGCGCGTGCCGCGCACCTCGAACAACGGCTCCAGCGGGGTCAGGTCGGGTTTGCCGAACTGCGTGACGTCGTTGGTTTCGAGGGTGAGTTCGACCGTCTCGCCGGAGTTCAGGCGACTGCGATCCACGCTGGCCGTCAGCTCGGCCGCCTGGGCGGTGGCCGTGCAGATCAGCAGGGGCAGCAACAGAGCGGTGAAACGGGTCATCGAGTTTTTTCCTGATCCTGATGTTGTTGCTGTTCGTACCAGAATTTGCGTCGCAGCAATTCCCCGGGATTGTCCGGAATCTTGCCCAGCCATTGTTCCAGTGCCTGACGCTGTTCGCCTTCGAGGTTGTCCTCGCCGGGTTGCAGCGTCGGTGCAGTATTCGCTGTTTCGTCCGGCGGGTTGCCCGGCACTTCGTTGGGCCCTGGTGGCGGTGGCGTGGTCGGCGGCGGTTGGTTGGCCGATTCGCCGGGCTGGGCCTCGCTCGGGGTGTCACTTTTCACCGCTGGTGGCTGTGCGGTCGCTGGCGGTGGTTCATCGCCGGGCACGTTCGGCTGCGCCGTTTGCGGCTGCGGCTCGGCCGGTGGCGGGGTGTTTTTCTGCTTCAGCAGGTTTTCCACCAGCGCCTTGTTGGTCTGCGCCGGGCGCAGGTCCGGTTGCAGTTCCAGCGCCTGTTCATAGGCATCGATCGCCGCTTCCAGTTCACCACTTTTCGCCAGCGCGTTGCCACGATTGTAGTGGGCGCGGGCATCACTGCCTTCGGCGAAACGCTGAGCGGCGCCACTGTAATCGCCGGCCTCGTACAACGCCACCCCTTGCCACTGGTGATCTTCAAAGTGATCGGCGGCCTCGGCCGCGCGTTTCTGCTTGAGCAGATGCAGGCCCTGTTGATCGGGGCGCAGCCACAAGTCTTCGAAGTCGAAAGCGTAGCTCGGTTGCGGCAGGCACAGCAGCAGCGGCAGGCAGAACAGCCAGCCACGCCGACCGGCGCAGGCAGCCAGCAGCAACAGTGGCAACAACAGCCAGTAGCCCTGATCGGCCCAGGTGTCGAGGCGCACGGTCTGGCCATCGTTGCGTAGGCTGCGCGGGCCATCGAGCAGGCCGAGGGCGTGCAAGTCGGTCTCGTCCAGCCGCGCGCTGTGGTATTCACCGCCGACGCTGGCGAGGAAGGCGCCGAGGCTCGGGCTGTCGAGTTGCGGCACGCGGATCGCGCCTTGTTCGTCCTTGAGGAAACTGCCGTCTTCCTGGGCAATCGGCGCGCCTTCGGCGGTGCCGACGCCGAGCATCAGCAGTTGCGCCGATTGTTGGCCGAGGGCGCGGCGAATGCCTTGGCGTTCTTCTTCGCTCAGTGAGGAGCCGACCAGCAGAATCCGCCCCTGACCGAGCGCGCCTTGCTTGAGCAAGGCCAGCGCTTTGCTCACGCCGAGATCAGCGCGATGACCGCTTTCCGGCATCAGCGACGGTTTGAGCGCGTCGAGCAGATTGTGGCTGGTCGCCAGGTCGTCCGACAGCGGCACCAGCGTGTGTGCGCTGCCGGCGTAGACGACAATCGCGGTCTGCGCGTCGCTGCGTGCCTGCAACAGATCGAACAGTTTGCGCCGGGCCTGTTCCAGCCGCGTTGGTGGCGAGTCAGTGGCGAGCATTTCCGGGGTCAGGTCCAGCACCACCACCAATGGATCGGCAGGTTTCTGGCTGGTCTGTTCGACGCGCTCCCAACTCGGTCCGAGCAGGGCGATGATGGTCAGCAGCCACGCCACGCCGAGGGCGACCCATGGCAGTTTGCTGGCGCGCCCGCTGCCACCGCTGAGCAAGGTGGCGTGAAACGCCGGCGGCAAAATCATCTGCCAGCGCCCGGCGCGTTTCTGTCGGTGCCAGAGTTGCCAGATCAGCCAGCCGAGCAGCGGCAGGAGCAGCAGCCACCAGGGACGGAACCAGTGCGGCCAGAGCGCGATCATCGGCGCCTCCGCAGACGCAGGCGTTTCAGTCGCTCACGCCAGTCAGGCAACGGACTTTGCAGATAAAGCTCCTTGGTAAACAGGCGTTGCAGCGGGTTGTCCGGCCACAATTCACGGGCGACCAGCAACAGGCTCAGCAGCAGCGCAAACGCCAGTGGCCACTGATACAAGGCTTGCGCCGGGCGCGCCTGGGTCGGTTGCTGGGTCACCGGTTCGAGTTGATCGAGGGTGTCCCTGATCGCTTGCAGCTCTTTGCCGTCGCGGGCGCGGAAGTATTGGCCACCGGTGGCTGCAGCGATCGCCTTGAGTGCCGGCTCGTCGAGGTCGAGGCTCGGATTGATCCCGAGCAGGCCGGTGCTGCCACTGTCCTCAGGATCAGCACCGATGCCGATCGGGTAGATTTTCACCCCTTCGCTGGCGGCCAGTCTGGCGGCGGTCAGCGGATCGATTTCGCCGCCGTTGTTGGCGCCGTCGGTGACCAGAATCAACACCCGGCTCTGTGCCGGGCGCATACGCAGGCGTTTCAGCGCCAGGCCGATGGCATCGCCGATCGCGGTGTTCTTGCCGGCGATGCCGATGCGCGCTTCATCGAGCCAGACGCGAACGGTGTGGCGGTCGAAGGTCAGCGGTGCCTGCAGGTAGGCCTGACTGCCGAACAGGATCAAACCGACCCGGTCGCCGTCGCGGCTTTCAAGAAAATCGCCGAGCAAGTGCTGGACCAGCGACAAGCGGCTGACGTCTTCGTCCTGCCACTGCATGTCGGGAAAATCCATCGAGCCGGACACGTCCACCGCCACCAGCAGATCACGTCCGCTGGCGGCAATCGGCAGCGGTTCGCCGAGCCATTGCGGGCGGGCAGCGGCGCTCAGCAGCAACAGCCACAGCAGCAGGAACGGTGCCTGCTGACGCCACGCCGGCAGGTTGGCCCGGGCGCGTCGACGCGCCAGGCCTTCGAGGTCGGACAGAAAGCTCACACGCAATGCTGGCTCACCACTGTCGGCCACCGGCAGCACCAGGCGCATCAGCCACGGCAGCGGCAGCAGCACAAAGATCCACGGCCAGGCGAACTCAAACATGTTTGCGAATCCAGGTTTCAACGGCTTGGGTCAGGCCGGCGATGGCTTTGTCGTCGAGTTTGCATTCGGGTTTGTAGGCGCCTTCGACCAGCACCATCCAGCGTGTCAGGCCAGCGGCCGGGCAACGGTTGTCGAGAAATGCCAGCCATTTGCGGCCATTGAGCGTGTGGCTCTGGCTGTAGGGGTAGTGGTTACGGCACAGGCGCTTGAGCAGGCCGTTGAGCTGTTGCAGCCAGGCCCCGGCCGGCGCGCCGTCGTAGGGTTTGGGCATTTGTGCCAGTTCGGCCAGCGCGGCGATGCGCACCGGGTCCAGCGGTTGCTCGGCGCGCACGATCGGGCGTTTGCGGGTCGGTATGAACCGACGCAGACGCCACGCCGCGAAACCCAGCAGTGGCAGCAGTAAAAGCAGTAGCCACCAACCGGGCGCCGGTGGCCAGAAGTCGATTGGGGGTGGGGAGATCAGAGGTTGCAGTTGCTCGAGGCCGTTCATCGACCGCTCCCCGAGCGCTGCGGATTGAGGAACTCCCGCATCTGCTCGACCATCTCGCTTTGCGTGCTCAACGGCATCAACAGCACCCGCAGTTTTTGCGCGAGCAATTCCCAGCGGGCGATGCGGGCTTCGGCCTGGGCGCGATAGGTCTGGCGCAGATCGAAATTGAGCGTGTCGAGCTCCAGTTGCGCGCCTCTTTCCGCGAACCTCAAAAGCCCCGCGGCGGGCAACGCGTGATCCAGCGGATCGGACAGCGGCAGCATCAGCAGGTCGCAATGGCGCGACAGCAGGCTCAGTTGCTGCTCGGCGCTGTCGGACAGCGCACGCTCATCGCAGATCACGATCACCAGGCTGCCCGGGCGCAACACTTCACGGGCCCGGCGCAGCGCTACGCCGAGGGCGTCGCGGTCCGGTTCGCGTTCGCTGTGCAGCGACTGATTGACCTTCACCAGGCGGTTGAGCAACTGCAACAGGCTTTGTTTGCTGCGGCGCGGTTTGATTTCGTAATGTTCGTTGTCGCCAAACACCAGCCCGCCGACCCGGTCGTTGTGCCCCAGCGCGGCCCAGCCGATCAGCGCCGCCGCTTGCGCCGCGAGCACCGACTTGAACATCAACCCGGAGCCGAAAAACAGCCGTGTGCTCTGCTCGACCATGATGAAAATCGGCCGCTCGCGTTCTTCATGGAACAGCTTGGTGTGCGGCTCCTGAGTGCGCGCCGTCACCCGCCAATCGATAGTGCGCACGTCGTCGCCGGCCTGATAGACCCGCACCTGATCGAAGTCGACCCCGCGCCCACGGAATTTCGAGTGATGCAGGCCGATCAGCGGGCTGCGCTGACTCGGCGTGGAAAACAGCTGCACTTCGCGCACACGGTGGCGCATCTCGATCAGGTCGGTGAGGCTGATGCGGATGCCCGGTTCGGACGGCAGGGGGGCGTTCATGGGGGTCAAGCGACGGCTACGACGTCGAGAATCCGCTGCACCACCCGATCCTGATCGATGCCGGCGGCTTCGGCTTCAAACGACAGAATGATGCGGTGACGCAACACGTCGAACAGCACCGCCTGAATGTCTTCCGGGCTGACGAAGTCGCGACCGGCCAGCCAGGCGTGGGCCCGGGCGCAGCGGTCGAGAGCGATGGAACCGCGCGGGCTGGCGCCATAGGCGATCCACTCGGCCATTTCCGGGTCGAACTTGGCCGGGGTGCGCGTGGCCATGACCAGTTGCACCAAGTATTCCTCCACGGCGTCGGCCATGTACAGGCCGAGGATTTCCTTGCGTGCGGCGAAGATCGCCTGCTGGCTGACCCGGCGTTCAGGCTTGGTTTCGCCATTCAGCGCTTCGCCACGGGCCTGCTGGAGGATCCGGCGTTCGACGGCGGCGTCCGGGAAACCGATTTTTACGTGCATCAGGAACCGGTCGAGTTGCGCTTCCGGCAGCGGGTAGGTGCCTTCCTGCTCGATCGGGTTCTGCGTGGCCATCACCAGAAACAGCGGCGACAGCTCGTAAGTGCTGCGCCCGACGCTGACCTGGCGCTCGGCCATGGCTTCGAGCAGTGCCGATTGCACCTTGGCCGGGGCACGGTTGATTTCGTCCGCCAGCACCAGATTGTGGAAGATCGGCCCTTGCTGGAACACGAAACTGCCGGTTTCCGGGCGATAGATCTCGGTGCCGGTGATGTCGGCCGGCAGCAGGTCGGGGGTGAACTGGATGCGATGGAACTGGGCTTCGATGCCCTCGGCGAGTTCTTTGATCGCTTTGGTCTTGGCCAGACCCGGAGCGCCCTCGACCAGCATGTGGCCGTCGGCGAGCAGGGCGATGAGCAAGCGCTCGATGAGTTTTTCCTGGCCGAGAATCTGCGTTGAAAGAAAGGTTCGCAGCGCCAGCAGCGCTTCACGATGTTCCATCGGTGACTGTTCCTGGAAAGGGTGGCCCCAGGCGTTCGGATAACGCCGGGGCTGGGGGCGTTACTTTAATCCATCGAGGGGGGTGGCGACTAACGGCATTTTGCGCAAAGTGCGGGAAATGACTGGGGTAATTGTTGGATTTTTGTAGCCGGGGAGTGATTGGTTGCCTGTGCCGGCCCTATCGCGAGCAGGCTCACTCCTACAATGGATCGTCGTACACCGACCTGTAGGAGTGAGCCTGCTCGCGATGAGGCCAGTCTGGGCGCCATCACACTTCGTTAATGAAGGTACCCGTCCCATCAAGGATATTCTTCAAGGTCTCAACAACCTCATCCAGATCAACCATATCCGGGTTGAAGCTGATCTCCAGCACATCATCCCCATTCAACGCATCGGCGTCCGCCGCAGCGATTTCGATCTTCAGCAGCGTCTTGCTCAAGGTCACCTTGACGCCGTCCAGCGTCGAAGGCTCGCCATCCAGAGTGATTTCCAGTTCGTCCTCGTCCGGATAACGGCTCATCAGAAACATATCGCCCTTGTCACTGTGGCAGCAGAGCATGGCCATGTTGTCTTCTTCGTCATCGCACGGGTTGACGATCAGTAGGGCGGTGGTCATTTGCATGGGGGAATTCCTGGCCGACGGGCGCTGAGTGCAATCGAAAACGCGATTTTGCCAGCCTTGGCGCATTTGCGCTGCTCTCTTGCGTCGACACAGGCGGCTGGGAAACGATTTTGTCTTATTGATGCTCGCAATAATGGCTCGCAGGAAACTTGGCAGAATCAATGAAGAAGGATAATTCCCGCAGCTGAGTCTTGAGACTGGGACTGAAATTTCCGAGGACGCCGAAGGAAAAATTCCTTGTTGGAACTTGTCTGGTGTTTTCTGCTTTTTCGCTTGTTTTATCGACGCAATCGCCATTATTTTGGCCGCTCGAGCGCAAAGGAGTGCGTCAATCCAAACTGAAAAAAGGACCTCTTTCAATGCATCAGTATTTCGAACGCGCTCAGGAAATCGCGCACCTGTCCGACGATCAGATCGAGCAGATTTATCAGCGATATCTGGACGGGGAAAAAAGCGCTGCACTTTTGGTCGAGTATCAGATCCCTGCCACTGTTCGCAGCTTGCTCAAGGTGTTGCCGCCAATCGTCAGTCAGGATCTGATGTGCCCTTATTGCGATTTGCCCATGTGGGTACGTCGGCACGCTCGGGGCACCTCGGTCTCGCAGCGTCATCCGTTCAAGTGCGTACGGTGCGAGCACCGATATTCTGCGTCTGCCCGCCATGGTCGACGTACCGTGTGTACTTGCCAGGCATGCTTTCAGGCTCATCAACAACAATTGGCGGCGCAGGCCGAGCTTGATCGACGGGAGCTTGAATCGCGCTACGCTATGCCTTGTGTCGCTGTACCGTATTCGGCCCTTGGGTTTGTGCAGAAACTGACGTTGCTGGCCTTGCTTGACGATGGCAACGGCAGCCATCCCGAATGGATTGCTCCGTTGAACGCACCTTCGCGAAGCGAACATCTGGCACCGACCGTTGAGGCCAGTGAGGAACGGCTGAAGAGTCTGCACGAGGCCGGCGTGTTAACGGTCGCGACGAGTTCCGATATCAAGGCCTTCGATCGCACTGAGGGTTGCAGTATCAGTGACTATTCTGCGGTGCGCTGGCAGCCCAATGTGGCACTCGACGGGGTTGCGCGCTGCAATCGGGAAAGCTTGTACCTGGCCCTCTATCAGGAGTTGTCCGGCGACGTTCAGGCCGCCTGGAAGAGTGAGCTCTACGGGTTGATCTTTGATCTGGCCCGAGAAGAGTCGCTGCAGTACATCCATGTGCTGGCCAATGAAGTCAGTTTTACGTTCACGGCCCAGGCTCGTGCTGAAACGGTCGTGGGGCAACTCCTGCAGGATTTTTCCGTGAGTCAGCTCTACTACTTTGCTCGTCTGGCAGTAAAAAACGCTGCGCACTTCTACGCCACCGGCAATTCCAAGGGGCGCAATCACGCATCCAACACCATCCCGCGCAACATGCTCGGGACCGCCCAGGATGCCCTGACACGAAACTGGCGCAAAAACGCACACCGCGATTCGCGGGTACCGCAATCGGCGTTGCATCGGTTGTTGTACGACGTAGTGCTCAAGGACAGCGGTGCCGGGTTTTCCAAGTCGCCGGGAATGTACTGGCGCGATGAACTGGTGCCGCAGTTCTTTTCCGGTGCAGCTTTTGACTGCGACCTGCTCGGTCATTTGAAGCTGTTTTGCCGAGAGTGTGACTCCAGCAATATCGACGCCAGCATGGACAAATTGATCCTGAAAACCATGTGTTACGACTGTGCCACGGTGAGCAAATTCAGGGCGTTCGAGGAACTGCCTGACTGATGTTGATGGGGTGATGGCCGTAAATGGTCCAGGGAAAAAGGGAGGGCGTAGCGCTCAATGAGGGTGGCTGCGTTCCCTTTTTTCCTTCCAGTTCTTGATCAGCAAGAACGGGAAATAAAAAAAGACTCGGTGAATCATGAATGGGATAACAAAGAAAATTATCAACATGCCTGAAGAGAATATCGAGTAGAACAATATGTTTTGTCCAAACAGGTTTCCATATTTCCCGGTGCCTTTTCCAAGGTCTGTGTCGGTTAAATAAAAAGCCAATGTAAAAAACATAATCATAAAGGCTGTAAAGAATATCCCAGTGATGAATCGCGTTAAAATCTTGTTTTTGTACTGGGCAGGGTCGATTTTCATTGTTTTGTGCACTTTGTAGAATAGCGTTAGCGCAAATATTGGCCCGATCGCCGCTACATAGTTTGCGGTTGCTTTTGAGCTGAAGGGGAATAAGGAAGACCAGAATCCGCTCAAGCTGAAAAGCTGATTGTCAAGAAAGTCGTTAATGGCGAAATCCAGGCTGCTTTGCGGGAGTGCAGGGAGGAGAAGATTTATAAAAAAGATCGGGGCGCAGAAAAGGCAAATTAATAATGGGGGTACAGTCAGTTCAGGTGGGTTTTTATTCATCTTGGTGTTCTCCAGTAGGCAAGGCTGTGTTGTCTGCTTAACTGGGCCAGCCGGAAGTTAGAGACTGGCCCGTTACAGATGTTTGCTATCCTTTTGTGGAAGCGCTATTGAACTGATCCAGGATTAGTGTATTTATTTTTTCCACGTTATCAGCACTCAAATAGGCTGCTGCCAAGGCAATCAATAAGCCGACTACCACGATGCCGGGCACGGTGATGGCCAGTGCCGGGAAAGAATAGGCGGCGATCACTGCCAGTAGTGCGCCTGCCCCCATTCCAGCCGCAATACTCTCAAGCTCCAGCATCAACGGTTTCCAATTGCCTTCCCGGAACCCGACAACAGTTTTATCGATCACCGAGTGCGCTTGCACAATTTTGCCGGTTACGCCAAACCCCTTGGCCAATCGGTTGACGTTGTCCGCATAGGTTGCTTTATCCAGCGCGTTCAGTGCATCGACGACCGCGCGAGTATCCTGCGCGCTGAGCCTTGCCCTCGGGTTGGTCCGCACCTGCTCGAACGTCTGCAACGCATCGTTGTAGCTTCTGATCTTCTTCCCTGAAACATCCTTTTGAAGATCCATCACGACCTGGTGCAGGTTTGCGCCGTATTTCTCAAGGATGTATTTGTTCGCGTCGGCGACGTAAGCCACTGCGCGTTTGTAATCATCAATGCGCTTGGCTTCTGCTTCGGCAGCGATCCGGTTTTTTTCTTCCTGCAGGCGTTTGGCCTCTGCCAGAGCTGCCTGATGAACGTGCTCTCGTCTCTGTGCCTCTTCAGCCTGCCGCGCCGCTTCGGCTGCCTGTTGTTGGGCGAGTGCCTCGGCCTGGCGCCGGGCTATTTCGGCATACAGTTTTGTCTGCCGATTCTGGAGGTTTGCGATTTGCTCGTTCAGAAGCATGGCGTCATAAGTGGCTTGTAACTTCGAATGTTGTCGCGCCGTTTGAACGTCCCTTAGTTTTTGCTGCAACTCCGCGTTTTTTTGAAAAAGTAATTCGTTGACAATGTTCGTGGCTTTGTTCAGCCATGTGTCGGGTGTAGGGTTGGTGAGTGGTGGGTGCCTGCTATCTATAAGGTTCAACTCTGTTTGCAAGCCATGTTCGAGATTGTGCTTTCTTGCGAGATAATCGCTTTCTATTGCCAGTGTGAATCCATGCATCGGATTGCCAAGTGGATAGTTCTTGAGAATGTCTCCCCGGATAGTTTTTGGGCTTAAGTTGACTATCTCCCATGTACCGTCACCATAGAATATGGTTGCCGGGAGTTCGAGTTGTCGCATGTGATGATTCCTTTCTGTGATGGGGAACCCTTTCCGTGGGTTCGGTCAAAAAGCAATGTTCTGTTTATTGGGCTGGTCTTATATAGATAGCACTGCCGGTTTGCGCATTCAAATCGTGCTGTAGGAATTCGGTCTTTAAATTGTGTGAGACATTTCTTGTCAGTTTGTAAGGATTCTTTAGTGTGTTTCCAGTTGTTGTTTTTATTGGCTTTTTTTGTGCGAGTAATCGGAAGAAGTGTAATCTTTGGCGGGGTAATGACGGGTGGTTGCACGAAGCGCAAGGGCGCGACGGGAACGAATTTCGGGTGAGCGGTCATTTCAGGTGCGCTTGCGCGTTGAATGGATGCCTGAAACGCGAGATTTCTCTTTGACTGCTAATGTTTACCAGTGCGCGGGCCTGCGTTTACGTGCCAATGACCGAATATGTCGCAGCACCGCAAGCAGACACATTGTCGCACCCATTAAGCTGCGCAACGGATGAGCACCCGTAAAGACATTGTCGGCAGCCCCGGCAGTCGTTTTTGCAGATGCCCATTCAATGGAAGGTGAATGTGACCTGAGTGTCTCGTCCAGCTTCACCCACCTGTCCCCCTGTTTCCTCTGCCCGAGAATCAGGAGCAGGGCGACACAAGCCCCGAAAGGGGTGTTGCACGCGACGCTTTCCATCAATAACAAGCTTAAGCGGAGTACCACAGATGGCGTTCTTCACCGCAGCCAGCAAAGCCGACTTCCAGCACCAACTGCAAGCGGCACTGGCGCAGCACATCAGTGAACAGGCACTGCCACAAGTGGCGCTGTTCGCTGAACAATTCTTCGGCATCATTTCCCTGGACGAGCTGACCCAACGTCGCCTCTCCGACCTCGCTGGCTGTACTCTTTCCGCGTGGCGCCTGCTTGAGCGCTTCGATCACGCGCAACCGCAAGTGCGCGTCTACAACCCCGATTACGAGCGTCATGGCTGGCAGTCGACCCACACGGCGGTCGAAGTCCTGCACCATGACCTGCCATTTCTGGTCGACTCGGTCCGCACCGAGCTGAACCGTCGCGGCTACAGCATCCACACCCTGCAAACCACCGTGCTCAGCGTACGCCGTGGCAGCAAGGGCGAGCTGCTGGAAATCCTGCCAAAAGGCAGCACCGGCGAAGGCGTGCTGCACGAGTCGCTGATGTACCTGGAAATCGATCGCTGCGCCAATGCGGCCGAACTGAACGTGCTGAGCAAAGAGCTGGAGCAGGTGCTCGGTGAAGTGCGCGTCGCGGTTGCCGATTTCGAGCCGATGAAGGCCAAGGTGCAGGAGATCCTCACCAAGCTCGACAACAGCGCATTCACCGTCGATGCCGACGAAAAGACCGAGATCAAGAGCTTCCTGGAATGGCTGGTGGGCAACCACTTCACCTTCCTCGGCTATGAAGAGTTCACCGTTGTCGATCAGGCCGATGGTGGCCATATCGAATACGACCAGAATTCCTTCCTCGGTCTGACCAAACTGTTGCGCACCGGTCTGACCAACGAAGACCGTCACATCGAAGACTACGCGGTGAACTACCTGCGCGAACCGACCCTGCTGTCGTTCGCCAAGGCCGCGCACCCGAGTCGTGTGCACCGTCCGGCCTACCCGGACTACGTGTCGATCCGTGAAATCGACGCTGACGGCAACGTCATCAAGGAACACCGCTTCATGGGCTTGTACACCTCCTCGGTGTATGGCGAGAGCGTGCGGGTCATCCCGTTCATCCGCCGCAAGGTCGAAGAAATCGAGCGTCGCTCCGGCTTCCAGTCCAAGGCTCACCTGGGCAAGGAACTGGCGCAGGTCCTCGAAGTGCTGCCGCGTGACGACCTGTTCCAGACCCCGGTCGACGAATTGTTCAGCACCGTGATGTCGATTGTGCAGATCCAGGAGCGCAACAAGATCCGCGTGTTCCTGCGCAAAGACCCGTACGGTCGCTTCTGCTACTGCCTCGCCTACGTGCCGCGTGACATCTATTCCACCGAAGTGCGCCAGAAGATCCAGCAAGTCCTGATGGAGCGCCTGAAGGCCACCGACTGCGAGTTCTGGACGTTCTTCTCCGAGTCCGTGCTGGCTCGCGTGCAACTGATCCTGCGTGTCGATCCGAAGAATCGTCTCGACATCGACCCGCTGCTGCTGGAAAAGGAAGTGGTACAGGCTTGCCGCAGCTGGCAGGACGACTACGCCGCACTGACCGTCGAAAGCTTCGGCGAAGCCCACGGCACCAACGTGCTGGCAGACTTCCCGAAAGGCTTCCCGGCCGGCTACCGCGAGCGTTTCGCGGCGCATTCGGCCGTGGTCGACATGCAGCACCTGCTGAGCCTGAACGAAAAAAATCCGCTGGTGATGAGCTTCTATCAGCCGCTGGGCCAGGTGTCCGGCCAGCGCGAGCTGCATTGCAAGCTGTACCACGCCGACACCCCGCTGGCGCTGTCCGACGTGCTGCCGATCCTGGAAAACCTCGGCCTGCGCGTGCTGGGTGAATTCCCGTACCGTCTGCGTCACACCAACGGCCGCGAGTTCTGGATCCACGACTTCGCGTTCACCGCTGCCGAAGGCCTGGAACTGGACATCCAGCAGTTGAACGACACCCTGCAGGACGCGTTCGTCCACATCGTCCGTGGCGATGCCGAGAACGATGCGTTCAACCGTCTGGTGCTGACTGCCGGCCTGCCATGGCGCGACGTGGCGCTGCTGCGCGCTTACGCCCGTTACCTGAAGCAGATCCGTCTGGGCTTTGACCTGGGCTACATCGCCAGCACCCTGAACAACCACACCGACATCGCTCGTGAGCTGACCCGGTTGTTCAAGACCCGTTTCTACCTGGCACGAAAGCTGGGCAGCGATGATCTGGAAGACAAGCAGCAGCGCCTGGAACAAGCGATTCTGACCGCACTGGACGACGTTCAGGTGCTCAACGAAGACCGCATCCTGCGTCGTTACCTGGACCTGATCAAAGCCACCCTGCGCACCAACTTCTATCAGACTGATGCCAACGGCCAGAACAAGTCGTACTTCAGCTTCAAGTTCAACCCGCACGCAATCCCTGAGCTGCCGAAGCCGGTACCGAAGTTTGAAATCTTCGTTTACTCGCCACGCGTCGAAGGCGTGCACCTGCGCTTCGGTAACGTCGCCCGTGGTGGTCTGCGCTGGTCCGACCGTGAAGAAGACTTCCGTACCGAAGTCCTCGGCCTGGTAAAAGCCCAGCAAGTGAAGAACTCGGTCATCGTGCCGGTGGGCGCGAAGGGCGGCTTCCTGCCGCGTCGCCTGCCACTGGGCGGCAGCCGTGACGAGATCGCGGCCGAGGGCATCGCCTGCTACCGCATCTTCATTTCGGGTCTGTTGGACATCACTGACAACCTGAAAGACGGCGCCCTGGTGCCGCCGGCCAACGTCGTGCGTCATGACGACGATGACCCGTACCTGGTTGTGGCCGCGGACAAGGGCACTGCGACCTTCTCCGACATCGCCAACGGCATCGCCATCGACTACGGCTTCTGGCTGGGTGACGCGTTTGCGTCCGGTGGTTCGGCCGGTTACGACCACAAGAAAATGGGCATCACCGCCAAGGGCGCGTGGGTTGGCGTACAACGTCACTTCCGCGAGCGCGGCATCAATGTTCAGGAAGACAGCATCACTGTGGTCGGCGTGGGTGACATGGCCGGTGACGTGTTCGGTAACGGCCTGTTGATGTCCGACAAGCTGCAACTGGTCGCGGCTTTCAACCACATGCACATCTTCATCGATCCAAACCCGAACCCGGCCACCAGCTTCGTCGAGCGTCAGCGCATGTTTGACCTGCCGCGTTCGGCCTGGACCGACTACGACACCAGCATCATGTCCGAAGGTGGCGGTATCTTCTCGCGTAGCGCGAAGAGCATCGCGATCTCCCCGCAGATGCAGGAACGCTTCGACATCAAGGCCGACAAACTGACCCCGACCGAACTGCTGAACGCCTTGCTCAAGGCGCCAGTGGATCTGCTGTGGAACGGCGGTATCGGTACTTACGTCAAGGCCAGCACCGAAAGCCATGCAGACGTGGGCGACAAGGCCAACGATGCACTGCGCGTGAACGGCAACGAACTGCGCTGCAAAGTCGTGGGCGAGGGCGGTAACCTCGGCATGACCCAACTGGGTCGTGTGGAATTCGGTCTCAATGGCGGCGGTTCCAACACCGACTTCATCGACAACGCCGGTGGCGTGGACTGCTCCGACCACGAAGTGAACATCAAGATCCTGCTGAACGAAGTGGTTCAGGCCGGTGACATGACCGACAAGCAACGCAACCAGTTGCTGGCGAGCATGACCGACGAAGTCGGCGGTCTGGTGCTGGGCAACAACTACAAGCAGACTCAGGCCCTGTCCCTGGCGGCGCGTCGTGCTTACGCGCGCATCGCTGAGTACAAGCGTCTGATGAGCGATCTGGAAGGCCGTGGCAAGCTGGATCGTGCCATCGAGTTCCTGCCGACCGAAGAGCAGATCAACGAGCGCGTTGCGGCCGGCCATGGCCTGACCCGTCCCGAGCTGTCGGTGCTGATCTCGTACAGCAAGATCGACCTCAAGGAGCAGCTGTTGGGCTCGCTGGTGCCGGACGATGACTATCTGACCCGCGACATGGAAACGGCATTCCCGCCGACCCTGGTCAGCAAGTTCTCCGAAGCCATGCGTCGTCACCGTCTGAAGCGCGAGATCGTCAGCACCCAGATCGCCAACGACCTGGTCAACCACATGGGCATCACCTTCGTTCAACGACTCAAAGAGTCGACCGGCATGAGCCCGGCGAACGTGGCGGGCGCCTACGTGATTGTGCGCGACATCTTCCACCTCCCACACTGGTTCCGTCAGATTGAAGCGCTGGACTACCAGGTCAGCGCTGACGTGCAACTGGAGCTGATGGACGAGCTGATGCGTCTGGGCCGCCGTGCTACACGCTGGTTCCTGCGTGCCCGCCGCAACGAGCAGAACGCTGCCCGTGACGTCGCGCACTTCGGTCCGCATCTGAAAGAACTGGGTCTGAAGCTGGACGAACTGCTGAGCGGCGAAATCCGTGAAAACTGGCAGGCGCGTTATCAGGCTTACGTCGCGGCCGGTGTACCGGAATTGCTGGCGCGTATGGTTGCGGGCACCTCGCACCTGTACACCCTGCTGCCGATCATCGAAGCGTCCGACGTGACTGGCCAGGACCCTGCAGAAGTGGCCAAGGCCTACTTCGCCGTGGGCAGTGCGCTGGACATCACCTGGTACCTGCAACAGATCAGCGCACTGCCGGTTGAAAACAACTGGCAGGCTCTGGCCCGTGAAGCGTTCCGTGATGACGTCGACTGGCAGCAACGTGCGATCACCATCTCCGTCCTGCAACAGGGCGACGGCACGCTGGACGTGGAAGCACGTCTGGCGCTGTGGATGGAACAGCACGAAGGCATGATCTCGCGCTGGCGCGCCATGCTGGTGGAAATCCGTGCTGCGAGCGGCACGGACTACGCCATGTATGCGGTGGCCAACCGTGAGCTGCTCGACCTCGCGTTGAGCGGTCAGGCGGTAGTGCCTGCGGCTGCTGCGAATGCCGAGCTTGAATTGGCGTAAGTAGTGGTTGAATGAAAAAGCCCCGGTGTCGTGAGATGCCGGGGCTTTTTTATGTCTGAGGGGTTTTTGGTGCCTGTTGCGGCGCCATCGCGAGCAGGCTCACTCCTACAGTTGGAATGCGTTCCCCCTGTAGGAGTGAGCCTGCTCGCGATGGCGTCCTTTATATCAATACAACTTCTGACCTTGTTTACTATCGAGCATCGACACTTTGTCCGCAGGTCTAGCGACTAAATTGTTGAGCGATTGGTCAAACTTCTGCAGCGCCCGAACTTGCACATCCTGCTGCTGATTAATATCGGCAACAATCTCCTCCGAGCGTTTGAAGTCTGCCCACACCGGCGTCAGTTCTTTTGCCTCGGAACCTTTCGCCGTACCGATGTAGTTGAACTTCGCATCATAGAAATCCGCACTGACATCGGCCTTGATGTCGGAACTGCGCGAGGTGATCAACTGGCTGTGGGTGTCGACGATCGCCACCATGTCGGGCTGCGCTGCGCGCAGGCTTTGCATGTCCGGATACACCGTGACCGAGCCGAACTGCCGTTGCAGCGAGGACTTGACCCAGTCCACCGCCATGTCGGGTTTCGAGGTGGCGACGTAGGCGTCGTGGATCGGCTGGACCAGCAGGCTCTGGCCGAAACCGGTGCCGGCATTGGCCTGGTAGTCACGCAGGTATTCGCGGTTGGTCTGGGTGCTTGGGCTGTAGACCACGCCCAGTGACACGCCGGGGCCGCTTTTCACCTGGGCGGCGCTACTACGGCCGACCGGTTGGGTGAACAGCGTGTCGAGGGATGAAACCGCTGTCGGCGCGGTGGGTACTGAACAGGCGGACAGGGCTAAAACCGATATCGCCAAGGTGCTGGCAAACGCAAGTTTCATGGTGAGTCTCCCGTGAAACAACTTCAGTCGGAAAGTCTGGTTGTCGTGGCTCTTGGTGACGGGCGCACGACAGTTAATTCAGACTAAACCCGCCAAGCTGTAAATAAGCTGACAATTTTCCTGGTGATGGCGATGCAATAGTTTTATTGGCTTTAAGGCAGAACGGCTAATTTCGTAGGGAAATAAAAAGGCGCAAAACAAGGTTTTGCGCCTTTTTATTTATGGCTGTGTAAACAACCATCAGTTTTTCAAAGGGATCAGCACTTGCTCGTCCGGCGCCAGCACCATGAACACCAACAACTTGGCCGGTTTGGTTTTGCTGGCGTTTTTTGACACCAGATGTTCGGAACCGGCCGGTTCGTACCAGAACTGGCCTTTCTGGTAGGTGATCGGTTGTTCACCCTTGACCTGGGAAATCACTTCGCCTTCCAGCACGTAGGCCATGGCGGTGCCGTCGTGTTTGTGGGCTATGGAGGACTGGCCGGGTTTGTAGTCGACTTCGATCATCATGGCCTTTTTGCCGGGGGCGTTTTTCAGCGTCTGGTCTTGCAGGACGGTGACTTTTTCCGAGGGATCGTGAGCGAAGGCGGACGAGGAGCAAAGGCTCAGGGCGAGGGCGGCGGCGAAGAAGGGCAGGGCTTTCATGGCGGGTTACCTGTGATGATCGGGGTGTTGCTAATCACAGTAATCCGCAGGGCGAGGCATTCAAACGGCCAATATTCGGGAAGGTTGGGTGACCAATTTGCGGGGCGTCAGAAAGGTTATCGGTGTGGCGGAATACGCCTTCGCGAGCAAGCTCGCTCCCACAGGGTTATCTGTTGCTCACAAGATAGGTGAGCAATCGCAGAACCTGTGGGAGCGAGCTTGCTCGCGAAGGGGCCAGATCAGACGATGGGAAAGCTGTTGAAATCCACACTGTTGGTCAGTCGACTGTCGATCAGGTCGATAAAACCCTGCGCCTCGGGTCGGTTGAAGTGCGCCTTCATCGCCGCTTCCGACTGCCAGTGTGCGCTCACGGTCCAGCGGTGGCTGTCCTCGGGGCAGCGGTCGACCATATAGGAGTCGCAGCCCGGGGATTCGCGCAGGGTGTCGACGATCTTCTGCAACTGCCGGCCGAGTTCTTCCGAACGCCCGGCTGCTGCTCGCACCTCGACGGTGTTGATCACTTCGTTGGACATTGCTCACACTCCTGAATCAGGCCGGACGAATCCCGCTCATTGAGGGATAACGCCAGTGCAGAATAGGCCTGCACCCCGTGATCACCAATAACCAATCGGCGGTTAATCGCCCAGACCAATCATTCACGCGACTTGTTGCAGAATGTCGCGCAGGCGATCCAGAGCGATGTCGATGTCCAGCGTTTCGATCGCACCGAAGCCGAAGTACAGGCCGTTTTTCGCCGGTTGCTGGTGATAGAAACCCTTGATCGAATACAGCCCGACCTCGACCTTTTTTGCCAGTTCGATCACCAGCGGCAGATCGATCGGGACCTTGCACAACACCGCCATGTGGAAGCCCGCGCTGGCCGGCACCGCATCGAGCCACGGCGACAGGTCGGTGGCCATGCGCGCCAGGATCCGCTCGCGACGCTGGGCATAAATGGTGTGGCAGCGGCGGATGTGCTTGAGCAAGCAGCCCTCGGCGATGAACTTGGCCAGTGCCCATTGCGGCAGGGTCGAGGCGTGCAGGTCGGTGAGCTGTTTGGCGCGGATCACCGCTTCGAGGATCGCCGGCGGCAGGATCGCGTAGCCGAGCCGCAGCTCTGGCAGCAGGGTCTTGGAGAAGGTGCCGACGTAGGCAACGATGCCGCGCTGATCGAGGTTGTGCAGCGAATCAGTCGGGCGACCTTCGTAGCGAAATTCGCTGTCATAGTCGTCCTCGATGATGATCGCGTCGAGTTCATAAGCCCTGGCCAGCAAAGCGTGGCGACGCGCCTGGCTCATCGACATGCCCAGCGGAAACTGGTGCGACGGGGTGACGTAAATCATCCGCGTGCCCTCGGGGATCTGCTCGACCACAATGCCTTCGGCATCCACCGGCACGCCGACCACTTCCGCACCGTGGGTGCCGAACAACATGCGGGCCGGCGGGTAGCCCGGGTCTTCCATCGCCACCCGACTGCCTGGGCTGATGAGCACGCGGGTGATCAGGTCCAGCGCCTGTTGCGCGCCGTTGCACACCACAATGTCTTCGTCCTGGCAGTTGATTCCGCGCGAGAACGCGATGTGCCGGGCAATCGCATTGCGCAGCACCGGCAGGCCTTCGGGCACGCTGTAGAAACCCTTGGACGCGGCCATCTGGCGCATGGCGTGCGAGACGCAGCGGCGCCAGTCGTCATGGGGGAACTGGCCCTTGCTGGTGGCGCCGCCGATGAAGTCGTAGCGCAACGAGCCATCCAGCGTCGGATGCCGCAGAAACATCGGCAGGTTGCGCCAGCTTTCGATGACCTCGGCACTGGCCAGTTCGGTGTGGCTTTGCTTGCGCTGAACTTGCGCAGGGCGGGCGTTGACGTAAGTGCCTTTGCCGATCACCCCGGTGAGGAAATTTTCGTACGTCAGCTGCGCGTAGGTGTCGGAAATGGTCTTGCGCGAGATCCCCAGTTGCTCGGCCAGCAGGCGGCTGGGCGGCAATTGCGTACCTGCCGCCAGGCGTCCGGACTCGATGGCGCCACGCAGCTGGTTGTACAACTGACCGGCCAGGTCCTTGCGGCCGTTGATCACGACGTGAAGTTCCATACCGACGAGGCTCCCGGGGCTATTTGGCGTGCCTGCCAGATTACCGCTGTTGTTTGATTGGCAATAGTTGCCTACCCGAAAAACCCGAAATTGGCCTAGATCCCTGTAGGAGTGAGCCTGCTCGCGATCACAGTGGCACATCCGACAAAAATGTTGGCTGATACACCGCTATCGCGAGCAGGCTCACTCCTACAGGTATTTGTGTTCGGCTCATGGTTATTGTTGATCGTTCCCACGCTCCGCGTGGTAACGCCTCCCGTGACGCTCTGCGTCACAGTGGACGCAGAGCGTCCATGGCTGTATTCCTTTGCTGCGCGTGGGAACGATCAGTTCGCGGGGTTATTGGTGTAGCGGTTTTCCGTGGAATTGGGGCTGTAACGCCGGCAGCTCTGCGCTTACCGTGAACTCATCATTCCGCTTCCCGAGACCTGCCATGTCCCCGCGTCTGGACTACTACAGCGCATCGCCCAAGGCGATGAAGGCCATGATCGCCATGGAAGCGCTCACCAGCAACCTGAGCATCGAAGCGCCGCTGTTGCAACTGATCAGGATCCGCGCCTCGCAACTCAACGGCTGCGCGTTCTGCACCGACATGCATTCGGTGGACGCGCGACGGGCCGGGGAGAGTGATCGACGCTTGTATGCAATTGCGGTGTGGCGCGACAGCAACTTCTTCAACCCGCGTGAGCGTGCGGCGCTGGCCTGGGCGGAGGCGGTGACGTTGCTGGCGGAGAGCCGCGTGCCTGATGAGGTGTATCAGCTGGCGCGCGAGCAATTCAGCGAAGGCGAACTGGTCGACCTGACAATGGCCGTGACCACCATCAACAGCTGGAATCGCCTCGCAGTAAGCTTCCGCCAAACCCCCAGCGAATGAGCCCGCCCTGATCGTTCCCACGCTCTGCGTGGGAATGCAGCCCGGGACGCTCCGCGTCCCCTCCAGAGCCGAACGCGGAGCGTCCGTTGAGGCATTCCCACGCGGAGCGTGGGAACGATCGGTGGGGTGTCATTGCGGTGGGCGTTGTGGTTTCACCGAGGTGCCGAAGGTATTGCCCATTCGTGTACTGGTCCCCGCCGGTGTCGCCAGCCCGACCTGATTCGGTGGCCGCTTGTTCACCGGCACGTTCAGCGCTTCCTGATTCTTCTGTGCGGCTGCCGCGCCTTCGGGGTTGTTGCCCATCTGCTGGCTCAGGCAGTCGTAATTCGGCGCCTTGTAGCCACCCACGGTGACTTCCACGCAGCCCAACGGCTGCTCGGCGTGCGCATTGGCGAAGGCGCTCAGCAGCAACCCGCCCAGGGCGATTATCCACAGTGTTTTCATCCAGGCCTCCTGGCCGGCCCGAAGAGGCCGTTCGTTGTCTGGAGTCTAGTGCAAGCCTTGCGCAATTCCCGTGATGGTTTTTTTGCACCGCCCGTCACACCAGATTCATAAACAGCCCTCAGGATGACGATTTCCAAGGATTCGTCAGCCGTGCAGCGAGGCAGTTCCAGGGACGGTTTTCAGCGTTCAACGAGGCTTGTGCGCCGGATGTGTCTGGGGTTGCTGCTTGGCTGTGCGGCGGGCCAGGCGATGGCCGACGCGGTGCCGGCGGACTTGCGCATGACGCTGCACATTCCGGCACAGGACCTGGCTCGGGCGCTGGATCAGTACAGCCACGCCACGGGGGTGGCGGTGCTGGTCGACAGCCAGTTGAGTCGCGGCCGACGCTCATTGGCGGTCGATGGCGAATACACCGCTGCCGATGCGCTGCGCCGTTTGCTCGGCGGCAGCGGGCTGATGGCGCGCTACGCCCGCGACGACGCGTTCACCTTGCAGGTGGTGCAGGTCGAGGACGTGCCGTCGGCCATGGAAAAACCCACGCCGGCCAGCGCCGCCGTGAGTCGCAGCTACGCCACCGCCGTGCAAGCGGCGATCGAGCGCAACCTGTGCCGTTCGCCATTGACCCGTCCGGGCAGTTATCGCGCGGTGTTGCAGGTCTGGGTCGGCCGCGACGGCGTGGTGCAGCACAACCGGTTGGTCACTTCGACCGGTGATGTACGGCGCGACAACGCGCTAGTGGAAAGTTTTCGCAATCTCAAGATCGACCGGCCGACGCCCAGCGCCTTGCGTCAGCCGGTCACGTTGCTGTTGTTACCGGAGTCGTCAGGGAAACGCATGGAATGCACCAAATGGGAAGGAGTTTCCGGGGGATGAAAGACACCGGACAAGGTTCGATGGTCCAGCTGTTCCTGACGTCCTACGAGGACTTTCGGGTGCGCTTGCGCAGGCGTCTCGGTTCGGAAGACCTGGCGAACGACGTGTTGCACGAAACCTACCTGCGGGTCGACCGCATGGAGACGCCGCCGAACCTGTTGCGGCCCAATGCCTACCTCTATCGCATGGCGCTGAACATCGCCGCCGACCGCCGTCAGGCCGATGCGCGCCTGCTCACCGGCGAGGAAGTCGAAGAGCTGCTGCAAATCGGTGACGAAGCCCTCGACCCGGCGCGGGTGGTGGGCGGGCAAAAGGAAATCCAGTCGCTGCTCAGTGCCCTCTACGAACTGCCCGCACGACGTCGCCGAATCTTCATCGCCGCGCGCCTGGAAGAGGCGCCGCACCTGGAAATCTCCCAGCGCTTCGGCATTTCCACACGCATGGTCGAGAAGGAAATCAAAGCCGCATTGGGCTTCTGCGCCGCGAAACTGGAAAGAAAAGTGTTTCAGCGGTTCGGTCGCGGGGCCGGAAAACCGTCTTCTGAATAGTGCCCGATCAATTCGTTGAGAACCTGCGCGTTTGAACATCTTTCGACTGACACCCTCCGAGCCATCGGCGGCCGACCCTCTGCACAACGAAGCCCACGACTGGCTGGTCCTGCTGACCTCCGGCCGCGCCACCGTGGCCGATGCCCGCGCGCTGCGCGAATGGTGCGCCCAGAGCGCCGAACATGCCCGCGCGTTTGAAGATGCCAAGCGGTTGTGGCAACAACTGCAACCGGCTGTGGAGCAAATGCAGGCGCCGCGTCGTTTCGGTCGCCGCGCCTTTCTCGGTGGCGCGATTGCTGCGTCGGCGGCGTTTTTGCTGGTGCGCGGGACGATTCCTGGTGGCTTCGGAGGGCTGGGTGCTGACTACATCACCGAAGTTGGCCAGCAGCGCCGCTTTGAACCGGTGCAGGGTGTGAGCCTGGAGCTGAACACTCAGACGCGGATCAATCAGCGTGTGGTGTCTGACGGTGTGCAGGGTTTTGAGCTGGTCAGTGGTGAAGTTGAGGTGCAGACGGCGCGGTTGCCGCTGGCGATGCAGGCTGGGGGAGGGTGGTTGCGTGCGAGTCAGGGGCGTTTCAATTTGCGTAACACGGATCAGCAAGTTTGCGTGACTTGCCTTGATGGTGCGGTTGAAGTTGATGTTGAGGGGCGTAGTTTGCGGCTTGAACCGGGGCAGCAGGTGACCTATGACGCGCGGCAGGTTGGCAGTGTGCAGAGTGTCGACACGGCGGCGGTGATGAATTGGCGTCAGCAAGTGTTGGTGTTTAACGGCGCTACGCTGAGCCAGATGATTGATGAGATCAATCGGTATCGGCCGGGGATGTTGTTGCTGCTCAACCGTGAGCTTGGGCAGCGGCGGGTGCAGGCGCGCTTTAGCCTTGATCAACTTGCTGGCGTTGCATTGCTGATTCGTGATGCTTATGGCGTCAAATGCACTGAGTTGCCTGGGGGCGTTGTCGTTTTGAGTTAGTGGGTTTTATTGGGTACATATCCGTTGCTGCGGTAACGGCGGCTTAGGGTTCCGCCCTGACGGCGGGTCACCTTTTCCAAACGCCGAAAAGGTAACCCAAAAGGCTTGCTCCTACGTGCGGCCCGCTCGCTAAAGCTCGGGGTTCCTTCGCTCCGGGATCCATCCGGGCGCATCGCCTACGGTTTGCTTCGCTGCACCTCCTCTCGATGCATTTGGCTGCGCCAAACGGTCGCTGCGCTCCCACCCCCCGGATGAATCCCGGAACGAGGCCTTCCGACGTCGCCCATGGATCAAGATCAAAAGCTGCAGCCGAGCTTGCGCTCATCCTGTTGAGTGGGGCGGCTTTGCCGCTTGGGTTGTACGCAAATTAAAAACTGTGGGAGCGAGCCTGCTCGCGAAGACGGCCTCACAGCCAACGAATCTCTTGCTGATGCACCCGATCCAACTGTAGGAGTGAGCCTGCTCGCGAAAGCGCTCTATCAGTAACAACAATATCGCCTGACCCACCACATTCGGTCGCAAACCCCCTTCCACATTTAATTCATGGCCAGCAAATTACTCCAACGGCCCAATCACCTGCCGATACTTCTCCACCCCCTGCGCCGTCCCCCGACTCAATCGAATCTCCAACCCCAACGGATCCTCCCGCCGATTCCCGCTCAACTGCCGCCACCCCTTATCCACCTCCCAAACCCGCACCTGCACATCACTGACATCGCTCAAAACAGCCACCCCATTCCCAGGCGCCGGCAACGGATAGCGACTCCGCGCCTCAGCCACCGCCCGATACAACGTGTCACCCTTGACCCACCACCGCACCCGCTGCAACGCCCCTGGCTGATCCGCCGCCGTGCGAATGATGTCCAGACGAAAACCCTTACTGTCGCTGCTGCGCACAGTCAGAGCAGCCGGCGCCGTCACTGGCTCATCATCCACCCCAACCTTCTTCGGCTCGGTCAACTCAACCCCCGCGCGCATCTCCACATCCCGCTGCAACTGATTCAGCACCCGCAACAAACCGTCACTCTGCTCACTGCTCGCCTGCAAATGACTGTCCGCCCGCGTCACACTGTCCAGCCCCCGCCAGGCAATCAGACTCACCACCGCCATCAACAAAATCGCGACCATCACCTCAATCAACGTAAACCCTTGCTGGCGCTTCATTGCAGGCTGATCCTGCCACTGCCATCACGCAGCACACTCAAGCGATTCAACCCATCCGACAACGTCAATTGCAGCGGCGGATTGATCCACTCAGCGTTCAGCACAACCCTCTGTTTCGGCTCCACCCGCACCTCCATTTTTGGACTCTGCCAGGCACGCGGCCGCAACTGCGGATCCTGCGCGAAATGATCAAACCCCTTGCCACTGTCACTGCGCCGACTAAAGCGAAACCCCTTGGCATCACTCACCCACACAATCGGCCGGCCATCCGCGCGCGCCTCCGCCTGCGCCACCTGCAGCAACTGCGCCACACGCTCGGCATCCTTGCGCAGCAACTGCAACGGATCGGGCTTGATACTCAGGCTGATCGCCGCACTGGCGATGCCGATGATCACCAGCACCACCATCAACTCGATCAGCGTAAAACCCTCTTGCCTGTTCATCGCGCGCGCGCTCCTTTGCGTCCTGCGCCATCGTGCACGGCCAACATGTAAGGCGTGTGAAATAAAACGGAGAGAATTGCCGCGTAGGCTGACAGCAGGGATAAAAAGGAGATTCAACCCATGACCTTCACCGCACGCGTTTCCCCGCCACAAATGGTTCAGGCACTCGCGCTACTCTCAGCGCTGGTCGGCGTGGCGACGTGGTCGTCGCTGCTGCTGACCTCCGCCGAATCACACACCCCGGCAGCGGCCCCGCAGTTGCTGGCGGGACGCAGTGATAGCCCGGCGTTGCAGTGGTTTTCCAATCAAACGGCGCCGATGGACATCAAGGTGAGCGGGGTGATGGCGGGGAGTCGGGGGGCAGTGGCGATACTGAGTTTGAACGATGGGCCGCCGAGGAGTTTTTTGCAGGGGGAGAAGGTGGGGCCTGGGGTGAAGTTGCTGGCGGTGGAGGGGGATGGGGTGGTGATTGAGCAGGGTGGGGAGAGGGTGCGGTTGGGGGTGGAGAGGTTGGGGGAGGAGGTGGTGTTGCCTAGGTTGGTGAGGCCGTGATTTGTTGGGCTGAAGTGAGTAATGTAGTGGTCTAATGAAATCGGACACCCATTTAGGCGAGAATGCTCGCCAGATCGAGGTGTCAGATGACCAAACAACGCCGCTCCTTTACTCCTGAATTCAAGCGCGAGGCTGCCGACCTTGTGCTCAAACAAAACTACAGCTACATCGAAGCCAGCCGTTCACTCGGCATTGGTGAATCGGCATTGCGCCGCTGGGTTGACCAGATTCAGAAAGAACATAAAGGCGTTACCCCGCAGAGCAAGGCACTGACTCCGGAACAGCAAAAAATTCAGGAGCTGGAAGCCCGGATTGCTCGGCTTGAGCGAGAGAAATCAATACTAAAAAAGGCTACTGCGCTCTTGATGTCGGAAGATCACGAGCGTTCGCGCTGATTGACCAGTTGAGCGCCCATGAGCCGGTTGATTGGCTGTGCAAGGTGTTTGACGTCACTCGCTCGTGTTACTACGCCCAGCGCCTGCGGCGCCGCACGCCGGATGTTGAACGGCTTCGATTGCGTAGTCGCGTCAGTGAGCTGTTCTCGCAAAGTCGCAGCTCTGCGGGCAGTCGCAGCATCCTGTCGCTGATGCGTGAAGACGGTGAGCAACTCGGTCGATTCAAAGTGCGTAGCTTGATGCGCGAGCTTGATTTAGTCAGCAAACAACCCGGCTCCCATGCCTACAAGCGAGCAACAGTAGAAAGACTGGATATCCCGAACACATTGAACCGCGAGTTCGACGTGCCAGCGCCCAATCAAGTCTGGTGCGGCGATATCACCTACATTTGGGCGCAAGGAAAGTGGCATTACCTGGCTGTCGTCCTGGATCTTTGTACGCGTCGGATCGTGGGCTGGGCGCTGTCGGAAAAGCCAGACGCTGAGCTGGTGATCAAAGCGCTGGATATGGCTTACGAGCAGCGTGGCAGGCCTTCGGATCTGCTATTCCACTCGGACCAGGGATCGCAATATGCAAGCCGACTCTTTCGCCAGCGGTTGTGGCGATACCGCATGCGCCAGAGCATGAGTCGACGAGGAAACTGCTGGGATAACGCACCGATGGAGCGCGTATTTCGCAGCTTGAAAACAGAATGGATACCGACCGTGGGCTATCGAACTGCGCAGGAAGCACAGCGCGATATCAGCCATTTTTTGATGCATCGCTACAACTGGATTCGGCCTCACCAATTCAACGATGGGTTGGCGCCAGCGCGGGCCGAGGAAAAACTTAACGTCGTGTCCGGGATTAGTTGACCACTACAGTAAGGTATTGCACTGGACTATGAATGCGCCAGCGCGATTCCTTCTCACCCTCCTGACGACTAGTGGCGTAATGCCAATTCGTCCTTGAGGACAAATTCCATTCCAATGCCCACGCCTTTGAGCACTTCTGTGACGCGGTCGATGAAGGACTCACCTTGCTCAGGCAATTGGTAAAGGCCATTGATGCGGATCTTCGGGTTTTTGCCCTTGGCTGGCGGGTAGCTATCCAGCAATTCGCCGCTCTCAATGAAGGCGATGTAAGTGTTGATCTTCTCTTGAAGCAACAGCAGGTGCTCGCCCTGTTGGACCTTGTCGCCCCACTCCAAGTGATCGGTGATGACGAGTACGACGTTGTCTGGCTCCCACTCGGGTACTGCGATGATGTCGACGACTTTTGTTTCGGTGATGGACATGTCTGCTCCCTCAATGGGATGCCATTGCGTACTGGGCTGGACTCGGTGAGCAATGAAGCACTGCTTAATGATCGCGCTTGTTACTCCGCTTTGAGCACAAATTCGAAT
This sequence comes from Pseudomonas sp. P8_229, assembly GCF_034008635.1. NCBI lineage: Bacteria > Pseudomonadati > Pseudomonadota > Gammaproteobacteria > Pseudomonadales > Pseudomonadaceae > Pseudomonas > Pseudomonas sp. P8_229. The sequence goes on from NZ_CP125378.1 coordinate 5,654,139, forward strand.
CCGATACCGACTTCCTTAAGCGTCTCGGCTACGCGATCTATGAACAACTCGCCTTGCTCGGGTAACTCGTATTTGCCTTGAACACGGATGACGGGTGATTTGCCGAGTGCGCCGGGTATCTCGGTGTAGATTTCACCGCTTTCGATGAAGGCGATGTAGTTGTTGATTTTCTCTTGAAGTACCAGCAGGTGCTCGCCCTGTTGTGTCTTGTCGCCCCATTCGAGGTGGTCAGCGATGCCGAGGATGATCTTGGTGTTGTCCCATTTTGGGATGCCCCACATGTCGATGGTTTTGGCGTCTGTTACGGACATTTGAGTTCCTTGGTTCGTTATTTTTGCAGCGGCCGCAAGATTTCTACTCGGGTGGGTGGGATTTGGGTGCCGCCGGGGAAGCCGGGTTTGCCCTTGCCCATGATGCGCCCACCGCTCTGTTCGATTTCCGGGAATGCCCGCTTTTGATTGCGGGTCAGTGGTGCTGTGTCAGAAGCTTTGCATTCGACGCATGCGATGTCGCCGTTTGCATCTCTGCCTATCATATCGAGGCGGGTTCGGGTGCCGCTCTCTGTTTTTATGGTGACTTGTTGGCCGGACTCTTCCATTTCTTCGGAAAAGCCGCTGTACGCCTCTTCTTCGAAGGCGGCGCCTGCTATTTTGTTTTTCTCTAGTGGCGTGCTGAGCACGATGTAGATGGGTTCTAGGCCCGCGTCATCGGGGAACCAGATGATTGCGTCCTGGAATTCGGGCGGGTGTGCCGGGTTGGCCAGAAGCGTGTCTGACTGTGCTGTCGGCGGGTATACCCATACCGGGGGTAATTGGGGCGCGCCTTCGAGTGCAGGGATACCCAGTACTCCGTCTGGGTTTGCTGCGGGCGTCCAGGTGAGGCCTATGCCGTTGCCTATGTCGGCGACGAATTTTTCGCCATCTTTGTCTGCCCTGATGACGGGAACATTTTCCCAGTCCTTCTTGCCGCCGGTGTAGAAGCCGTAGGCGTTGACGGAGCCATCGGGCAAGGTTTTTACATTGACGCGGACACGCGTGCGACCGGTTTCGAGCGTGGCGTATTGGTCGGTTTTGTAGAAAACGCTGTCGGGGGCGAGGCTGGTGTTGGGCATTAATAGCGCGACGGTGCCGACGGCGGCGCCTGCTGCCAATGTACCTGCACTCTCAAGCAAACCTAGCGCGAGGGAGCCGCCTAGTCGTTGGGCTATGGCGCTGCCGGTTGTGGAGCCGCCGACTAACTGGAGCGAGGTGCCTTCAGCGGTGATTGCTGCGCCAGTGGCCAGTACGGCCCATAGACCGTAGTCCGCCAGTTTTTCAACGGGGACGAATCCAGCGGGGTTGGTGTGGTTGATTTCGCCGTCGGGCAGGTTGCAGCTTTTGGCGAAGACGCAGCCCATGGGGGTGGGTTTTGTGTCTGGCACTGGTGGGAGGTCTTTGTACTGCGCCCAGTGTTGGGCGTTGATGTCGACTGGATCGACGCCGGTGTTGCGGTAACCCTTGGGTGGGTTGGGGACGTAGCCACTCAATCCTTGATTCCTTGTCCTGATCCTTTGAACGGGGCGCAGGTTGACAGGTAGGATTGAGGGTGGCAATAAGTGGCACTTTGACCCTATAAAGATAAGCGTGTGTTCCGCAGCAATTTTCTTTTGTCTGCGGGATAAGGGAGCGGATCTGTTGAGGGAACCGTGACTGGATGAGGGTCTCGATAACGTCAACGTTTAAAAAGACATCACCAGACACTCTCTCAGGCTACATATCCTTGCGCCTTTGCCTACAGCTACGCCAGAATCCGCCGGCTTGTGCGCCTTGGGGGCGAGTTCTATTGTGGTGCGGTCGCTGACGAATCAGCGATCGGATTTGACCGTCCGCCCAACATCAAGGCGCGCCAGCGTTCTGCACGTGTTCAGGCATTGTCTGAAATCATGTCGCGGTGGCTGTGCGTGGGACACCTTCGGGTGTGCCGGAGTCCTTGATGTCCGGTCGGTCAACCCGCGTACAGCTGCCACCCTGTTTGTTTGACCGCGAACGGTGGCGGCTCCAGTCATCAAGGAGCTTCACCATGATCAAACCAACACCCAACCCGCCCGAATCTAACTGCACGTCTCCCTACGAATCCATCGATTCCAAAAAACTCCACGAAGCCGCCGACCGCGCCCTCGACCATTACCTCTGCCCACCCGGTTCCACGCCGCCCCCACGTAAAACCCGCGGGATGTACGCCGTAACTGCGGACAACAAAAACGAAGAACTGCTGATCGATGCCAGTGAAACGCTCGCTTCGGCCAAAACCATTGCCCAGAACGTCGCCAGTCTGTTGCCGGCGTCGCAGCGTCGGGCGTTGTTGGGGATTGCGCAGTTGATCATGCTGGGGGAGTTGGCGGTGAATCGGGCGTTGGATAATTTGCAATTGTCGGAGTGATGCGGGTGTCGGGATCACCTGGTGATTGATCGGGTGTTCATTCTGGCGCCTTCGCGAGCAGGCTCGCTCCCACAGGGTTTTATGCTGATGGCAGATGTTGTGTGCGACGCTGAAACCTGTGGGAGCAGTTGATTATTACCGTGCCATCCTCGTGTGGTTATTGAGGCGCTTCAGGACATTCGCGGGTCCATCGTGTCACGGTCATGTCATTGAATTGCTCACCGATGGTATCGACGCGTAGGCAAGTTCCTTTCTTCGCGTAGTACAAGATGCAGCGCGAGCTATCAAACGAGCAGGTATCCAGTTCGAAAAAACTGCGTGTAGCCAGCTCCTTCTCCACACCACTGTATTCATAGCCGTCGTTGGTACGCATCCGCGTCGGCTTCCATCCTTGTTTGAGTAGCTTGGACTTGGCCGCAGCCAAACGCTCACCGACGACGATGCCTGCTGGCCCTCGCTGGTCGTTTGGCGCCTGTGAGGCATCGGCAAACGTTGCGCTGATACCCATGCAATAAAGTGCGAAAAATGCGAGGGTCGAAGCCTTCATTTGATCGTTCCTATAGCCGCTTTTTAGCTCGACAATGGTGATTTCTTCTGCCTGGCTTCTCATAATCCCCCGGCATCGCCAGCGAAAGATAATCCTATACGATTAAGTCGGTGGAGCATGGTTTGACGAGGGGTATTCAGGGTTTCCCAATGCCTTTACTATCGGCGCCCCTCACAAATGTCACGGTCAAAACAGCTTGATACAAAACCGAGCAGGCCAAAGGAAATGGAAAGCAAGAGTAAGTTATGGAAAAGCAAAGCAAGGTCGAACACTGGGCATATCCGTTCAAGCTAAAGCGAGCAGGTAACCAGCACGTCGAGGCACAGGATCCCAAGCAATACTATGAAGCATTGGCGAAGGCCCACGGCGGGTTCTACCCGATGGCTACTAATGGTTCATGGCATGGTGGAATTCATTTTGATGGAGGAACGGGAGATGTCCTCGATCAATCCTCAGTGCGCTGTATCGCAGACGGAGAGGTAATCGCATATCGAGTCGACGAGACTGCCCCCGTCACAGAGTATTTCGGTGAGCATATGCGTGTTGTACAAGCCCCGTATTCCACAGGACTCGTACTTATCCGGCACCGACTCGAGATACCGAGCCAAAATAGTGATCAAGATGAGAACGCACCACCAGTTGGGGAACTGATTTTTTACAGCCTCTACATGCACTTGCTTGACTGGGCTGGCTACCAGAAACACGATGCGCCTCTGCCTCCGGCTCTTTTTGGGCCGTTGACCTATAGCCCAAAAGCAGAGAAATCTGCCGATAATTTCCTCGGGTTGAACACTAGGGCTGGAGCCCCCGGAACTGCTGCACACAGCGTCAAAAATGCCATTTTGCCCAAAGGTGTAAAAATCAGAACCGCGGAGTCAGCGGCCGCCCCCAATGAAAAATGGAAGAAGCTGAGCGCCGTGCTTGAAGGGAACTCCATTCCCCAAACGATTAGTGAGGCATGGGTTTACACCGGAGAGCTTGAGGCTGCTGGTCCCGACACCTATTTAGTGTCCGTACGGTCCAATGATTTGAATACGGGGTTGCTGCCTGGGAAAGGGTTGAATGTCTATAAAACCTCAAAGGGGAAACAAAAAAACTCGATAACAGGCGTCTTGCCTTTAGGGGTGAAGCTCACTCTGGAAGACGGCAGCGGAGATCTTCGGAAAATCAGCAGTCTCACCGAGGGCGTAGATACCTTCCCGCTTACAGCTGACAGTGCCAAAAATATTCATGGTTACGTAGCCATTAGTGCCTTGCAAGCACAGCCAAGCAAGCCGGTTACTGATTCTTTTCATCTTTTGCCAGAACCTTACAAAGTCAAGGCGGGGGAAGTAGTCGGACATCTAGGACCTTATCAAAACGTCACTGACAGTGAATCAAAGTCGCTCCTGCATTTAGAGATTTTTAGCTGTGATGACGTACCAACGTTTATCGCTAAAAGTCGAAATCATGCAAAAGCTTTGGCTGAGACACAAAAAACACTACTAAAAATCCACAAGGGTGCGAGTCGGCTGATTAAGCATAAGGACGGTATTAATGCCCAAAACCCACCTGATATATGTCAGGAAGGGGCAGTTGTTGGAGCCGATCTTATAATTCCTCAGCGGGTTCTTGAGGATCTGCCTGCAACCTATCAGTTGTCAGATAATAAAACCTTTCCCGCGAGCACGCCGGCCCAAACTATTCGCTGGTGGCGCTTGGACAACTTACTCGAAGACGCAGAAGGTCATCCGATCAATGGCTGGCTTGGTGAGCAGGACTTGATTACTACTCGTCATAGTCCTTGGGAGTGGGAGGGTTTTGAATTCATCGAGGAGAGCGGGAAGCCGGTTGAGCATCTTGCCCATCTTCTGGATACACGAGGCTTACTCAGTAACGAAGAACGAGAAAACTATCGTGCCAAAATTAGCCAGGCAGATAACGGCCCAGTCAAGCAAAGGCTTTACGATATCGTAGATACTAACAAGGATAATAAATTTAGTGTCGAAGAGATTCACTCTGCATTAGCTAAACTCTGGCATGCTCAATCAATATCACAACTCATGACACGTTATGAAAGTGAGTGGTTTTGGAACGCTGAAAAATGGGACGAGCTTGACCCTCTGCTCAACCATTCGCCATCACAGCCGAATCAAAACTGGGTGAATGAGAAAAAAGAATCGAAAAGTTGTCGTGGTGGAAAAACGCTGGCTTATCGACTGATGGGAAAGCATGGCACTTTCATCTAATGGGATTGCTCGGGAACTTTACATATCCGACCGATGATAATGATTTGAAATGGCTGAAGGTGCCTTACGGACAACTAACATTCAATGTCGAGGGGAACGACTTTGAAGATGCTGGACATCCTGCTCATCGCTATTTCAGCCGAGTCGTGCACTGGCCAGAAGGTGTGTCAGGCGTGACGATTGGTCGAGGATACGACTTGGGTCAACAGGCTGATCCAAGGGCGGACTTAATTAATGCCGGAGTAAAAGAGCCTCTCTTGTCGTGGTTGGTTGGGGCGAAAGGCTTGCATGGTCAAGCCGCAAAAACATATTTAGATAATGCGAGCCAAGAAATCAGAAAACATGTAATAACAAGAAAGCAGCAATATATGTTATTCATATCTGTTTATGAGTTCATGAAAAAAGACATTTTTAGGATTTCGGGCACAACCAGCAACGTAGAGAAATATGGTGCCTTGCAATGGGAAGGTGTTAATAAAAAAATTCAAGACGTCATTGTAGATCTTCGATATCGAGGAGACTATCACGTGGAATCCAGAAAATTCATTCAAAGGCCTTTTACTGATAATGATCTGGCGAAAATAAAAGTAGAAATGTCGAAGCATAGTAATTGGGTAGGTGTGCCACCAAATAGGTTCGCCGAAAGAAAAAGTTACTTGGAGAGTAATTAATGCGTATTTTACGTCTGGCAGCGTACACGGTTTTTGGACTGGCCTGTCTTTCATCTGCGACAGCGGCTGAGTTTGACTACAAACGGGTCTACCAAGCAGATGCAGGGAAAATAGGTAAATATATCGTCAGGTATTTGAGGACATTCGATTCCCCGTGCATACGGGTGCAATCGCTCTTGCCTGGGGGTAATGGGAAAATAGTTAAGGAAAAAGAGCTTTGCTCCATTGACGGCAAAAGCTTTCTCGACGGATACACCCAAGTCGAATTGAAAAAAGGAGAGTTTCAGGAAGAGAAGCTGACTTTCTTGTTTGAGATAATGCCACTTGAGCCAGCACCTGAGTTTTTAAAAAAATGTACTGTTCCATTTAAGGATGGCGCGCCTCAGGATCTTGTTTGTGAAACGATAACGCCGTGAGTTGAAAGCTCTGGAGGAAAAGGGGACGAATTTATTTTTGAAAAATAGATCCGTCCCATCTGCCGCACAGGTGGATGTCCATCTAACGGTGCAACCTTTGACGGGGGCACCGTATCAAGATCTGCCTAGTCGCCCAAATCAACGGCATGACCGCTAGCCCGGACATAATAATTATCGAATTCACCGCTTTCGACGAACACGAAGCCATGGCGAGTGTAAAAGCGATTTGAAGCGCTTTCCTTGAGAGCACCCACCTTGATGGGACGCCCGACCTCATCTGCCTCTCTGAACATCCGAGTAAGCACTTCAGAGCCGATTCCTGCTCCTTGAGCACTGGGTATCACATACAAGTGGTCAAGCAGGAGCTCGCTCTGCTGGTCTTTGATTACGACAAAACCGACCAGATCACCTGATACTTCTATGCGGCGTGTGCTGTTAGCGTCGAACCCAGCAATAAATCGTTCGCGCGCGCGATCCGGGTTAAATCGTCCAAGCCGTTCAAGGCTCTCGCGCATGGCCTCAATCCTGATGGTTACCAGATCTTCCAGGTCGTTACTGGAAGCTGCGCATAAAACGACAGCGGAGTTTTGATCAGCGGAGGCTGGCATAACAGGCACCCTAAACATGGCCGGTCGGTGATTATAGAGAACAGAATCCGCATAACCACTACTGCCTCGTTTCAGGTGAGGCGATGGCTCCTTGTTAGCTTCAGGGGGATGTGTTCGCCGGACGCTTACGTCTGTTGAGGCAAGGGGACGGATCTGTGGTGGGGGTCGAGACGCAATGAAGATTCCGATAGATGCCAATGGTTAAAAAGACATCTCCCGACTCAAAAAAATACCACGAAGCCGCCAGCGAAATGCTCGCTTCGGCCAAGACCATTGCGTAGAACGTCACCGGTCTGTTGCCGGCGTCGTAGCGTCGGGCGTGTTGGGGGTTGCGCAGTTGATCATGCTTGGGGATTTGGCGGTGAATCGGGCGTTGGATAATTTGCAGTTGCCGGAGTGATGCGGGGGGCGGGATCACCGGGTGATTGAGCGGTGTTGGTTCTGGCGCTTTCGCGAGCAGCTCACTCCTACAGGGGTTTTGGGTGGGGCACGGGTATTGTGTTCGGATAAGGGGGGGAGTGGTCGACCATCTCCTTTACGGGTGATGGTCGACGCATTGTGCGAATTAGAAATTTGGGGTGTAGGAGAAGCCTTGCGACGCTTCGGTATCGGAGAACGGTATTACCGGCGATTTCTTGTTGAACAGGCCATTGACGACGGAGCCTGGGAACATTTCGATGGAGTTGTTGAACAGTTCGACGTTGCGGTTGTAGATGGTGATGGCCGCGCCGACGTTTTCTTGTTGTTCGGTAATTTCACGCATCATGTTGTTCGCCGATTCAGATGCTTTCAGGTCAGGGTATGCCTCGAAGGTGACGCGCAAGCCACCCATAAGCTCCCTTGAAGCGGTTTCTACTGTCGCGAGGGCATTGCCGTCCGCTCCAGCAGGCAGGCTGTGGATCGCGCTGCGCAGGCCGGCGATTTTTTCGAGGAGGCTGGACTCGAAGACCATGAAGTCTGCGAGCACTTTTTGCAGTTGGTCGAGCACCTTTGTCTTCTGGCGTTCGTACACGAGGACGTCCGACCAGGCACGTTGAACTCGGTTGTGACCGCCAACAATGCCGTTATAGATGACGACGCCCGCTACGATGATGACTACAGCGATAACAATGGCGAGGGTGAGTGTAGTGTCCATGTCTTACTTCTCTTGGCGGCTTGTTAGGGGAGAGGCGGCAAAGTTGTCATCGTGCAGTTCACCGAGTGCATGGCTCCATTGGAGTGCAGACACCAGGCCCGGCAGTTCGACACCCGCAGCAATTTCTGCGTAAAACTCGTTGGGCGAAGACAGCGAGTATTGAGTACCGTAAGTGAGCAGATCGCTGTTGGCGAAGCTGAGGCAGAGTTTTCCACTGTCGGCGAACTCCAGGTTCGGAACCTTGAGTACGTTGAATACCTTCAACAAGTGCAGCACCGTCGAAGGTTTGATGAACTTCGCACAGGTCATCTCGCTGCGCCCGGTCAAACGAAACGCTTTATTAAAATCCGGAGACGCCGTGTCCATGCGGCTCGGATAGTCGTTTTGTGATTGCCCGTCAGTTCTGACCGATACGCCGGTGACCCACGGAAAGTCGATGACCAGACTGTAGCGGTCGTAGTGGTCATACACCACTCGAGTCTCTGTTTTGGTGCCTCCCTTGCCGTCGTTAACAGTGGTTTTTACCTTTCGTTTGTCGACGTAGTGCAGGCGGTGGTACTCGTAAGCGAGGTTGTGCAGCGGGCCGGTAAATACACCCTGCATCGACTGCAGCAACTCGCGGCTGTAGTTGCCCCGCCGGTAATCAGCAAATTGCGCATCCAACTTGCTGAGGGTATAGCGCGGGTCTTCTGCCAGGCGGGTCAATCCGTTGTGGAAGTAGGATGACAGGCGAGCGATTCTGCTACTGAGTGAAGGCAAACGATCAGATTTGGTCTTCATCCATGCCAGACTTCCACCGGTAGAAACGATGCCGAGCACACCAAGGATCACGGGGAACAAGTCGGGGTCAATTTGCAGACGGTAAAAAAAAGAAGCGACGGTGTAGGTGTTCGCATACTTGGGAAAGGCCACAGCGCTCGCGATCAATAGCAGGCCCGCGCCGAAAAACCACCATGCGCGTGTGAAACTGAATTTGAGCGGGCCGTTGTACGAGACGAACTCTTGGATCGTCTTCAATAGGTCGGTATTGGATTGAGCCGTGGCAAGACTGGCTTCGCTGTCAGCCAGCAACTTGTTTAATTTCGCGTTCTGCGATGTGTTGGCCATGTCAGGTATCCATTGATTCAGGGATGCCTGATGCGCGAGCAACGGCCTGGATTGAGGATTCGGCTTTGTTCATAAACTGTCAGAAATGTTGAAAAGGAGTGGACGATACCATTGTTGTGCCATCACTGCTTCTGGCGGATAGCAGGCATTGGCAATGGTCGAGCATTGCGACAGGCAATCCCCTGTTAAAGCGAAGCACATGCGCTGTTTCCGCTGCCCGAAATATTCATGTAGGAGCTGCCGAAGGCTGCGATCTTTTGATTTTGCCTTTTAAAAGCCAGATCAAAAGATCGTCCGATCGCGGCCCGAGCCTGCGGCAGCTCCTACAGGGGGCGGGTGAGTAGGGTTTCGAGTTTTGCCAGGGGCGGCGCATCCTGGTTGCGGTCGAATACCTGGATGCCGATTTTTAGCAATCGACCATGCTCAGCCGCTGCGATCAGCTGTTCACAGCGCAGCAACAATCGCCCCTGATCACAATCCTGCACTTTCATCCCCATCGGCAACCTGCCTTCCAACCGCAACTCCGCCATCCGACTCTGCGCCGCAATCAGCGCCACCGAGCGATCCCGCAAAATCCCGCTGCTCTGCGTCATCAACCCCGCCACGCGCACAGCCGCCGACATCGCCACGGCAATAATCGCCAGCGCCACCAGCACTTCAATCAGGGTGAAACCTGCTTCTCGCGAACGCGCACGCATAAACGGCCCAAAGCCAAAACCCAGCCCTCGACGCTAACCCGCGTGCTTGACGGCTTGACGACGAAAACACCCGAGGATTTTCAACATCACTGACATATCTTCTTGCAACACTGCGCGTCGAATCGAATCAAGCCAGGGTATGTCGAGATGGATATCGCACCTTTCAAATCGCTTCAGCAACCGATGCGCGCGCCGCGTGGGCAGCAAGGTTTTACCCTGATCGAGATCATGGTGGTGGTGGTGATTCTGGGGATTTTGGCGGCGATGGTGGTGCCCAAGGTGCTCGACCGGCCGGATCAGGCGCGGGCGACCGCGGCGAAGCAGGATATTGGTGGGTTGATGCAGGCGTTGAAGTTGTATCGCCTCGATCACGGCACTTACCCGAGCATGAACCAGGGGTTGAAGGTGTTGGTGGAGCGGCCGGCGGATGCGAAGAACAGCAATTGGCGCTCGTACCTTGAGCGTTTGCCGAACGATCCGTGGGGGCGTCCTTATCAGTACCTCAACCCCGGCGCCAACGGTGAGATCGACATCTTTTCCCTCGGTGCCGACGGTCAGCCTGACGGCGACGGCGTGAATGCCGATATCGGTTCCTGGCAGTTGTAAGGCCGGCCATGAACAGCCGCTCGCCTGAGGGGGCGAAGCAACAGGGCATGGCGATTATCAGCGCGTTGTTGATTGCGGCCGTGGTGGCGGTGATTGCGGCGGGCATGTTGACCCGGCAGAGCGTGTCGACCCGTGCGCTGGAGGCGGATCAGCAGCGTGTGCAGGGGCGTTGGGTGGTGCAGGGCGGGTTGGAGATCAGCCGGCAAATGCTCTGGGATGCACGTCAGCGCGATCCGTTGACCCGGCTCGATCAGCCGTGGGCGCAGCGTCTGTCCGCGCAAGGTTTTGAAGGGCGGCTGGAGGATGAGCAGGGCAAGTTCAATCTGCGCAATCTGGTGGCCAACGAGCGTGTGGACGAGGCGCAGGTGGCGGCGTTTCAGCGTTTGTGCGAGTTGATCGGGGTCAGCGCCGGTTTGAGTCAGCGCATCAGTCAGCGGGTGATCGCGTCCTACCCGCGACTGCTGAATGCGCAGATTGCCGAGGCGCCGAAAAGTGGTTTCGACAGTGGTCGCGCGACCTCGCCCGACGCTTCACACAAACCGCAGAACCCGACGCTGCCGATGCTGCGCAGCATCGATGATCTGCGCAGTGTCGACGGCGTGAATGAGGCGGTGATGGGCAAACTGGCGCCGTACCTGACGGTGATTCCGGCGACGACCTGGCTCAATGGCAATACTGCCACCGCGCCGGTTTTAGCTGCTTATGTGCCGGGGTTGTCGCTGGAGCGTGCGAATGCGCTGATTGCCGAGCGTGATGCCGGGCGCTGGTTTATCAACCGTGGCGATTTCGTCAACCGTTTGCGCATGCCGCAACTGGAGCTGACCAGCGTCAAGGTCGGCATCACCAGTGATTGGTTTCGCCTGCGCGGCGAGGCGCGGCGCGATCAGCGGCGGGTCAGTCTTGAGGCGTTGTTGCATCGCAGTCAGGACCGCCTGCCGCAAGTGATCTGGTCGCGGGTGGGCGTATGAGCCAGTTGAAAGTGGCGTTGCCGCCCTTGGCGGAACTGGATCTGCACAGTGAGTTGCACTGCGCCTGGCTGGATCGGCAGGGTCAGGTCACGCGGGAAGAACGCCACAGTCTGAGCCAGTTGAGTCAGCAGGCGAAACTGCCGCCGCTGGTGTGTTTTCTGCACCCGGCTGACAGCCTGTTGGCGAGTCTCGATTTGCCGCCGTTGCCTGCCAACAAGATAGTCGCGGCGGTGCAGTGCGCGGCGCAGGCGTTGATGCTGGGCGACAGCAGCGAGATGCACATCGCGCACAGCGCGCGGGACGAGGCCGGGCAGGTGCAGATCGCCTGGGCGCCTCGGCAGCACTTGTTGCGTTTTGGTCAGTTGCTGAAAAGCGCCGGGCTGAACCTGCGCGGACTCTACCCGGCGCCGTACCATTTGCCGGTGCTGCCCGGCACCGTTGCGTGCGTGCAGGACGGGCATTTATTGCTGCGCGATAGCGTGCAAGTGGCGCGGGTGCAGCCGTTGTTTGATGACGGTTTCGACGGTGTGGTGTGGGAACCGGGCGTCACTTTGCACTGGGTCGGTGATCAACCGCCGTCGGGTGCCGAGCTGCCGATGGCAGATGCGCAGCGCTGGACCGGGCCGCTACCGGGTTGGGGACTGCATGGCGCGGTCCAGCAGCAACAAACCGAGCATCGCGGCTGGGGCAGGGCGATCGCCCTGTCAGCGTTGGCCGTGGCCGTTTGGGTGATCGGTTTGAACCTGTATGCCGCCCGCGAGGCCGGGCAGGGCCAGCAGTTGAAAACCCAGATGAACCTGCGGGTAAAACAGGCCTTCCCTGAGTTACCGGTAATCCTCAACCCGTTGCAACAGGCCCGTCAGCAATTGGCGGCGCGGCAGAAGGGCGCGGCGGATGATCCGGCGCAGACTTTCAATCGTCTGGTGTTGCAGGCCGGCAGCGGCATGCCGTCGATGGCTGGCAGTGTCGAGCGGTTGGCGTTTGTCGACGGCGCTTTGCAACTGAGTCTGCTGAGTGAGGCCCGTCGTGGCGGCAATGATCAGGAGTGGCAAAGCACTTTGGCCCAGGCCGGCATCAGCGTGACGGCAGATGACGAGGGCTGGACCTTGCGTCCGGCCACTGAAGCCAGCCCAAGTGACAGCGATGACAGCGGCGGAGCAGAAGAAGATGAATAAGGCCTCGCTCGCGCTGTACCGCGCCAAGTGGCAGCGCTTTAACACTCAAGTACAGGCGCGTTGGCAGCCGTTGGCCCTGCGTGAAAAACGCATGGTTGCCGGCATGGCCATTGCGCTGATCGGTCTGCTGCTGTGGGTCGCGCTGATCCAGCCGCCGCTGAAGAAAATCGCTTATTGGCAAGCCGAGACGCCAAAGCTGCGCGCGCAGACCGAAGCGCTGGAAGTGCTGTTGCGCGAAGTCAGCGTGCGCCCGGACGGGCAAAGCGTGGCGCAGTCGCTGGAGCAAACCCTTCAGGCCAGTGGCTTGGCGGGGCATTACCAACTACAGGAGACACAGGGCGCCTGGCAGTTGACCTTCGACGCGGCGCCGGCCGACGCGGTGCTCGACTGGCTGTTGAGCACCCCGGCACAACTTTCTCTGCAAGTGGCCGAAGCCCGTTTGCAACGCGCAGACAACGCTTCGACCGAAGTCACCGCCGGCACTTTGTCAGGCACCGTTCGCATGGATCAGGCGCTGGGCGCTAAGGAAGCTTCATGAAGGGGTCAGGATCCAAACCGGCACGTCTGGCGTTGCCGATGCTGCTGATGGCGTTGAGCGCGTGCAGCAACACCAGCACGCCGCCGCCAAACCAGCCGCCGTTGCTGGTCGACAGCGAACTCGGCCGACCGCTGGCCAACACCCAGCGCAGCGGCGATGCGGTGCTTGATCGTCAACGTGCACAAGCTCAAGCGGCGCCGGAACCGCGACAGATGCACAACATCACCGAGCGTGCGCGCAGTGGCGGCGCGCCGCGTGGCACCACACTGCCGAGCAATCCGCTGGGCGATCAGCCGGTGACGCTGAATTTTGTCGACGCCGATATTCAAGCGGTGGTGCGCGCGTTGTCGCGCTCCACCGGTCAGCAGTTTCTGGTCGACCCTCGGGTGAAGGGCACGTTGACGCTGGTCTCGGAAGGCCAGGTGCCGGCACGCCAGGCCTATGACATGTTGCTCGCGGCGTTGCGCATGCAGGGCTTCAGCGTGGTGGATGTCGGTGGCGTCGCTCAGGTGGTGCCGGAAGCCGACGCGAAACTGCTCGGCGGGCCGATCTACAGCCCGGATAAGCCGGCCGGCAACGGCATGCTCACGCGCACCTTCCGCCTGCAATACGAGAACGCGGTGAACCTGATTCCGGTGCTGCGGCCGATCGTGTCGCCGAACAATCCGATCAATGCCTACCCGGGCAACAACACCATCGTCGTCACCGATTACGCCGAAAACCTGACCCGCGTCGCCCAGTTGATCCAGACCATCGACACCCCGAGCGCGATCGACACCGACGTGGTGCAGATCCAGAACGGCATCGCCGCCGACATCGCGCCGATGGTGGCTGATCTGCTCGACGCGCCGGGCAACGACCCGACGCAGAAAATTGCGGTGATCGGCGACCCGCGTTCCAACACCATCATCATCCGCGCCGGCAGCCCCGAGCGCACGGAGCTGGCGCGCAACCTGATCTACAAACTCGACAACGCGCAGAGCAATCCGAGCAACCTGCACGTGGTCTATCTGCGCAACGCGCAAGCGGCGAAACTCGCGCAGGCCTTGCGCGGTTTGCTTACCGGCGAGAGCGACAGCGGCACCAGCGACAGTGCGCGCTCGGTGCTCAGCGCGATGGGCAGTAACACCGGCAGCGGCGGTGGGCAGAATGGCCAGAGCGGTACGCAAAGCAGCGGCAGCACATCGACCAGCAATAGCAGCGGCAGCACGGGTGGCAGCTATGCGCAGGGCAGCAGTGGCAGCACAACCGGCAGCGGCGGTGCGCAGAACAGCGAACAGAACATCGCGTTCAGCGCTGGCGGGGTGACCATTCAGGCCGACGCCACCACCAACACTTTGCTGATTTCTGCCCCGGACCCGCTGTATCGCAACCTGCGCGAGGTGATCGATCTGCTCGACCAGCGCCGTGCGCAAGTGGTGATCGAAAGCCTGATCGTCGAGGTCGGCGAAGACGATGCCAGCGAATTCGGCGTGCAGTGGCAGACCGGCAATCTGGGCGGCAACGGTGTGATCGGCGGCGCCAATCTGGGCGGCTCGGGGCTCAACACCAATGGCAAGACCAGCATCGACGTGCTGCCCAAAGGCCTGAACCTTGGCTACGTCAACGGCACCGTCGACATCCCCGGCATCGGCAAGATTCTCGACCTGAAGGTGCTGGCCCGGGCGCTGAAAAGCAAGGGCGGCACCAACGTGCTGTCGACGCCGAACCTGCTGACCCTGGACAACGAAGCGGCGAGCATTTTCGTCGGCCAGACCATTCCGTTTGTCAGCGGCAGCTACGTCACCGGCGGTGGGGGCACCAGCAACAACCCGTTCCAGACCGTGACCCGTGAAGAGGTGGGTTTGAAGCTCAATGTGCGGCCGCAGATTTCCGAGGGCGGTACGGTCAAGCTCGACATTTATCAGGAAGTCAGCAGCATTGATGAACGCGCTTCGGCCAGCGCGACGTCGGCGGGCATCGTCACCAACAAGCGCGCGATCGACACCAGCATCCTGCTCGACGACGGCCAGATCATGGTCCTCGGCGGCTTGCTGCAGGACGGTTACAGCCAGAGCAATGAAGCCGTGCCATGGCTGGGGACGCTGCCGGGAATCGGCGCGCTGTTTCGCAACGAGCGTCGGGCGATCACCAAGACCAACCTGATGGTGTTCCTGCGCCCGTACATCATCCGCGACAGCGATGCGGGACGCAGCATCACCCTCAACCGCTACGACTTCATGCGCCGCGCCCAGGGCGGGTTGCAACCGGAACGCAGCTGGGCGATGCCGGACATGCAGGCGCCGCAGTTGCCGACGGCGGCGCAGGGGGTGCCGAGTTCGGTTCCGGCTTCGGGACCCCGTGCCACGATAAAAGCGGTGCCAATTGAAGGGAGCACACGCTTTTGAAATCGACCCTCAATCTGAAAAATAACCCTGTGGTGAGGGGATTCATCCCCGATGGGCAGCGAAGCAGCCCCAAAACCTACCACCGCATAACTCCAGACATACCGTGTTTTGCGGGTTTACGACTGCTGCGCAGCCGGTCGGGGATAAATCCCCTCACCACAGGGGATTGCATTGCCACAGGGGATCGGATTGCCGCAGGGATTGGGGAGGGCATGAGATGAGTGCATTGCCCTACGCCTGGGCCAAGGCCCAGCGCATTCTGTTGTGCGACGGGGTGCTGACCGTGTGCCCATCGACGCCGGGCTG
Source organism: Pseudomonas sp. P8_229 (assembly GCF_034008635.1). Taxonomy (NCBI): domain Bacteria; kingdom Pseudomonadati; phylum Pseudomonadota; class Gammaproteobacteria; order Pseudomonadales; family Pseudomonadaceae; genus Pseudomonas; species Pseudomonas sp. P8_229. The sequence continues at coordinate 5,669,947 of NZ_CP125378.1, forward strand.
GTCGATCAGCGAGGTGCGGCGGCAGTTCGGTGAAACGTCGCTCAAGCGCGTGCGCGACGACGAACTCGACGGCCTGCTCGCCACGGCCTACGCCGACACCGGCAGCGCCGCCGCCGTGGTTGGCGCAGCAGAAAACGAAGTCGACCTCGATCGCCTGATGCAAGACATGCCGGAAATCACTGACCTGCTCGACACCCAGGACGGCGCACCGGTGATCCGCATGATCAACGCCTTGCTCACCCAGGCCGCGCGCGATGAGGCCAGCGACATTCACATCGAACCGTTCGAAACCCATTCGGTGGTGCGCTATCGGGTCGACGGCACCTTGCGTGACGTGGTCTCGCCGCGCAAGGCGCTACACGGTGCGCTGGTGTCGCGGATCAAGATCATGGCCCAGCTCGACATTGCCGAAAAACGTTTGCCGCAGGACGGTCGGATCGCCTTGCGCGTGGCCGGTCGGCCGATCGACATTCGTGTTTCAACGGTGCCGACCGGGCATGGCGAGCGGGTGGTGATGCGTCTGCTCGACAAGCAGGCCGGACGTCTGCATCTGGAAACCTTGGGCATGGACGCGCAGGTGCTGGCCAAACTCGACCACCTGATCCGCCAGCCCCATGGCATCGTGCTGGTCACCGGGCCGACCGGCAGCGGCAAGACCACCAGCCTGTATGCCGCATTGGCGCGGCTCGATGCGAGTACCAGCAATATCCTCACCGTGGAAGACCCGGTGGAGTACGACCTGCCGGGGATCAGCCAGATTCAGGTCAATGCCAAGATCGACATGACCTTCGCCCTGGCGCTGCGGGCGATTCTGCGGCAGGACCCGGACATCATCATGATCGGCGAGATTCGCGATCTGGAAACCGCGCAAATCGCTGTGCAAGCCTCGCTCACCGGTCACCTGGTGCTGGCGACGCTGCACACCAACGACGCGGTGTCGGCGGTCAACCGCTTGATCGACATGGGCGTCGAACCGTTTCTGCTGGCCTCGTCGATGCTCGGGGTGCTGGCCCAGCGGCTGGTGCGACGCCTTTGCAAAGAGTGCAAACAAGAGGATCCGGCAGCACCGGGGACCTGGCGACCGGTCGGCTGCGCGGCGTGCAATCACACCGGTTACAGCGGCCGCACCGGTATCCACGAATTGTTCTGCATCGACGACGACATCCGCACCCTGATTCACCAAGGGGCAGGGGAGCAGGCCTTGCGCGCTTCGGCCGCGAAAGCCGGGATGTTCAGCCTGCGCGAGGACGGTGAACGCTGGATCCGCAGCGGCGCCACCGCGCCTGAAGAAATCCTCCGTGTGACACGGGACGCCTGATGAACCGCTATCGTTTTGAAGCCGCCGACGCCACCGGCAAGATCGAGTCCGGGCATCTGGAAGCTGACAGTCAGGGTGCCGCGTTCAGTGTTTTACGCGGTCGCGGTTTGACCGCGTTGTCGGTGCACAAGGAAAGCAACGTCGCCCAGCATGGCGGCGGTGGCTTGTTCAGTGCGCGCATGTCGGACAACGATCTGGCCTGGGCCACGCGGCAACTGGCGAGTCTGTTGGGCGCCAGCTTGCCGTTGGAAGCGGCGCTGAGTGCCACGGTCGAGCAGGCCGAGAAAAAACACATCGCCCACACCCTCAGCGCCGTGCGCGCCGACGTGCGCAGCGGGATGCGTCTGGCGGAGTCATTGGCGGCGCGGCCACGGGATTTCCCGGAGATCTATCGGGCGCTGATCGCAGCCGGGGAGGAGTCCGGTGATCTGGCGCAGGTCATGGAACGGCTGGCCGACTACATCGAGGAGCGCAACAACCTGCGCGGCAAGATTCTCACCGCGTTTATCTATCCGGGTGTGGTCGGGCTGGTGTCGATCGGCATTGTGATTTTCCTGCTCAGCTACGTGGTGCCGCAGGTGGTCAGCGCGTTTTCCCAGGCGCGGCAGGACCTGCCGGGGCTGACGTTGGCGATGCTCACCGCCAGCGATTTCATTCGCGCGTGGGGCTGGTTGTGTGCAGCGATCATGGCCGGGGCGTTCTGGAGCTGGCGCTTGTATCTGCGTAACCCGGCGGCGCGTTTGAGTTGGCATCATCGGGTGCTGAAATTGCCGCTGATCGGGCGTTTTATCCTGGGCCTGAACACTGCGCGTTTCGCCTCGACCCTGGCGATTCTCGGCGGCGCCGGGGTGCCGTTGTTGCGCGCGCTGGAAGCGGCGCGGCAGACGCTGTCCAACGACCGCCTGAGTTTGAGTGTCAGCGACGCCACGGCCAAGGTTCGCGAAGGTGTGAACCTGGCGGCGGCGCTGCGGGTGGAGAACGTGTTCCCGCCGGTGCTGATTCACTTGATCGCCAGCGGCGAGAAAACCGGTTCGTTGCCACCGATGCTCGAGCGTGCGGCGCAGACGTTGTCCCGGGATATCGAACGGCGGGCGATGGGCATGACCGCGTTGCTCGAACCGCTGATGATTGTGGTGATGGGCGCGGTGGTGTTGGTGATTGTGATGGCGGTGTTGTTGCCGATCATTGAGATCAACCAATTGGTCCAGTAGCAGGTTTTGATGGTGTCTGATCGGGCCTCTTCGCGAGCAAGCTCGCTCCCACAGAGTTCTGTGTTGTGAAGTAAATTGCATTAACAACATCAATCCCTGTGGGAGCGAGCTTGCTTGCGAAGGGGCCAGTCAGGGCAACAAATAATTTAATTTTTTTCCAGAACTTTAACATCACCCGACCCTCGACTCCGCCATCCTCGGGTTCTCCTTTCTGTCATCTGCAACCACCCTGCAACGGCTGCAGCCCGATTGCGCAAAACCCTTGATCCAGACACCTCGCAAACCGCGGCAAACACCCGAGAAAATCCGCCGAAAATCACCGCGCAGCTCCCGAGGTTTTTTCCTTTATCTGTCACCGGAAACTGCGAATTTCTCAGTGCGACTTAACCACGGACCCCGCTTGCGAAGGTCAGCGGTGAGTCTTCCCAGTGTCATGCAAGCCATCCGAAAACCTGTGTTCACAACCCAGTTGAAAAGGAGATTCTTCATGTTCAAGCGCACTCTGATCGCAGCTTCCCTGACTGTCGCCGCCCTGGCTTCCGCCCAGGCCATGGCCGCCAACGTAACCGGTGGTGGCGCGACTCTGCCTGCCGCTCTGTACAAAGGTTCTGCCAACAGCATCCTGCCAGCCAACTTCAGCTACCTGGGCACCGGTAGCGGCGTCGGCAAAATCGCTTTCCTGAACAACGATTCGTCGCAGTTCAAAACCACCGGTTCGGTGCACTTTGCCGGCAGTGACTCGGTGCTCAGCGCTTCGGAGCTCAGCGGCTACACCGCCACTTACGGTGCTTCGTACGGCCCGCTGATCCAACTGCCATCGGTGGCCACTTCGGTCGCCATTCCTTACAAAAAATCCGGCCAGACCGCTCTTAACCTGACCAGTGCTCAGCTGTGCGACGTGTTCTCGGGCACCGCTACCAAGTGGGGCGACCTGCTGAAAAACTCCGATGCCACCCCGATTCGCGTTGTGTATCGCAGCACCTCCAGCGGCACTTCGGAAATTCTCACCCGTCACTTGAACGCGGTTTGCCCAACCAGGTTCGCCGTCACCACCACTTTCGCCAACACCTTGAAGCCGGCCGGTACTCCATTGCCAGCGTCTTTCGTGGGCGTGCTTAACACCGCCGACGTCGCCATTGCGGTGAACGCCGTTGACGGCTCCATCGGTTACGTCGGCCCGGACGGCGTGAACGCCAGCAGCAACGCCGTGGTTTCGCGTGTCAACGGTGTTCAACCGACCACCGCTAACGTCACCGCTGCGTTGTCTTCGGCTCCGCTGCCAACCGTTCCATCCAACCCTGCCCAGTGGGCTCCGGTTGTCGCCAACCCAGGCAGCGGTTACCCAATTGCTGCCTACACCAACTTCATCTTCGGCCAGTGCTACAAGGATGCAACTGTGGCCGCTGACGTGAAGGCCTTCCTGACCACTCACTACAGCGTCCCGGGCAACACTGTAGCCACCGTGGCTCACGGCTTCAGCGTGGTTCCAACCAACTGGAAAAATGCGGTGACCGCCAACTTCATCACCAACACCACCGGCAACAACCTGGACATCAACAACGCCAGCATTTGCAACGGTGTTGGTCGTCCTCTGTAAGTCTTCACTCGTAGCGCGCGGTTCGAATGGCAGCCCCTTTGGGGCTGCCATTTTTTTGTCTGGCCCCGCGCAATTACTCCCCAAAGATGAAGTTTGTGTGACATCCGTTCGGTCGTGCCCTGCGCCAACCGCCTATGTCCTAACAGCAGGTGGTTGCCGACCTGCGGCAATCAAAAGGATCTCGTAGTGATGCTTGCTCGCCCATCCCGTCGTCGTACCCACGTCCAGTCCTTCAAGCGTGATGCCGTGGACCCGGCCATGTGGCTGCTCAAGCCGTTGGCCCAGGCGGTGGCGTTGTGTCTGGTGGCGGGCAGTGCGCACGCGCAAACCGCGTTCAGTTCGGGCTGGTTTGCCGCCAAGGGCGCCGCACAACAGGCTGCCGCGGCAAGGCCAAGTACGGGCGGGTTGCCGGGCATGACGCCGCCATTGGCGCAACAGCAGAAAGCCAATCAGCAACTGCAACGCTCGATTCAGACGTTGAACAACACCGTGGCCGCGATTGCTGCGCAACAGGCGGCGCAGGCTGCCGGGCGGGCGTCAGCGTTGGGCACCGTGCAGTTTGTGCCGGACGGTCTGGGCGAGGGCGGCCTGAAGGTCGATAACAGCCTGGCGCAGGGCTGGCAGCACGCCAAAGGCCCGCAGCAGACCCAGATCGATGGCAAGACCACGGTGAAGATCGAGCAGACCGCCGACAAGGCGATTCTCAACTGGGAAACCTTCAACGTTGGCCGCAACACCACGGTCGAATTCGCCCAGCAATCCAACTGGGCCGTGCTCAACCGGGTCAATGATCCGAATGCGCGCGCCAGTCAGATTCAGGGCCAGATCAAGGGCGACGGCACGGTGATGCTGATCAACCGCAACGGCATCGTGTTCAGCGGCACCAGCCAGGTCAATGTGCGCAATCTGGTCGCGGCGGCCGCCAACATCACCGACATTCAGTTCCGCGATCGTGGCCTGTACTTCGACAGCACCGGCAGCCAACCGACGTTCACCGACGCCGCCGGCAAGGTGCTGGTGGAGCGCGGCGCCTCGATTGCAACGCACAAGCCGGCAACCTCCACCGACGCCGGGGGTTATGCCTTGCTGCTCGGCAACGAGGTGCAGAACGACGGCAGTATCAACACCGCCAAGGGCCAGACTGTGCTCGGCGCCGGTGATCGTTTCTATATCCGCAAAGGTTCGGGCACCGAGGGCAACGGCTTCTCCACGACGTTCGGCAGCGAAGTCATTCCCGGCTTCAAGGCGGGTAGCGGTGCCGGCAAGGTGAGCAACAGCGGTTTGATTCAGGCCGCCACCGGCGACATCACGCTGACCGGTCATGATGTGCAGCAGAACGGGGTACTGCTGAGCAGCACTTCGGTGGCCACACGCGGCACGATTCACATATTGAACCCGGCCACAGACACCAGTGGCAGCGTTACGTTGAGCCAGGGCAGCGCCACGGCAATCATGCTCGACAGTAGCGATCTGACGGCGCTCGACAGTCAGCACAAAGCCGCGCTGACCGGTGTGAATGCCAACAACAAGGTGCGCGGCGACCAGTCGCGAGTCGAGATTCAGAGCGGCGGCAGCGTCGAATTCCAGAGCGGTTCGATCACCCTCGCCACCGGCGGCCAGGTCGCGGTGACGGCGGGGCGGCGCAGTCTGGTACGCGACGGCGCGATGATCGATGTCTCGGGGGCCATCGGCGTCAAGGTCGCGATGGAATCCAACAACATCAAGATCAACGTGCAAGGCAACGAGCAGCGCGATGCGTCGGTCAACCGCGACAAAGGCGCGCTCAACAGCAATGACGTCTGGGTTGATGTGCGTGATTTGGTGTATGTGCCGGCCGGCACCCATGGCTATGCCACGGATCGCTGGTACACCGCCGGTGGTTTGCTGGAAGTCGGCGGCTATCTCGGCACGCAGGGCCACAGCGTCGGCGAGTGGATGGCGCAGGGCGGGAGGGTCAGTTTTGCCGGGAACGATGTCGTCACCGAGAAAGGCTCGTTGATCAACCTGTCCGGCGGCACGCTGGATGTACAAAGCGGCGAGATTCGACAGAGCTGGCTGCGCGGCGCCGATGGTCATCTTTATGAAGTTTCAAGAGCGCCGGGCGACATGCTCTACACCGGCTTGTACAAGGGCTATGAGGACAGCAGCGAGCGTTGGGGCCAGACGAATTATTACTACACCCCGCTGATCGCCCCGAGCACACGTGTCGAGTCGGGCTACACCGTGGGCCGCGATGCCGGGCAACTGGTGATCGCGACCAGCAACGCGGTGCTCAACGGGCAGATGCTGGGCGAAGCGTATCAGGGGGAGCGTCAGACCCAGACGCCACGTGCAGCGGTGGACGGTTATGAGCAGAGCCAGACTGCAGTAGCACGGCGCGCGCAACTGATCGTCGGCAGTTATGACCCGGCCTATGTCGCCTCGGCGGGCGGCTTGTTGTATGGCCTCAACCCGACATTTGATCAGGTGCGGATTGGCGGCGAGAAACCGCTTGATGGCAATGATCAGAGCCTGCTCGCGGCCGTCTCCGAAGCGCGCAAGGGCAAGCTGTTTCTCGATGCCGGTCAGCTCAACGGATTCACGTTGGGCGCGTTGAAAGTAGCGGCCAGTAATGTGATCAGCGTAAACGAGGCGCTCAAGGTCGATACCGGGGGCGACATCACGCTTTACGGGCCGGAGGTGCAGGTCAATGCCGATCTCACGGTCCGCGGCGGCAGTGTGCGTTTGGGCAATGTGCTCAATCAGTTGCAGGTCAACAAGGTCACCGACAGCAGAATTCCGGCCGCGACGGGGCACGCCACCCGCGTCACCGTGGCGCAAGGTGTGCAACTGGATACCCGTGGCCTGTGGAGCAATCTGGGCACCAACCCGGACGACAGCAAGGCGCTTGCCTATTTGAACGGCGGCCTGATTTCGATCCGCAGCAGCGGCGATATCGACGTCCAGGCCGGGAGCGTGCTGGATGTTTCTTCGGGTGCGGCAGTGCTGGCGAGCGGCAAGACCCGCGGCGGCAAGGGCGGCAGCGTAACGCTGGAGTCCAGCGCCATCACCGCGACAGGCAATTCGCAGCTCATTCTGGACGCCGATGTGCGGGGTTACGGTGTCACCGGCGGTGGCACGCTGTCGGTCCAGGCCAACAAGGTACTGATCGGCGCGACCGATGAGGGGCTGGCCGAGCGTACTTTGCAACTGGCACCGAACCTGTTCAGCAAGGGCTTCTCGGCGTACAGCATCACCGGCCTGAACGGCCTGGAGGTGGCTGACAACAGCGTGATCGACGTCACCATGCCGGTTTATCGATTCGCTGAAGCCGCGCCGAGTCAGGCCAGTGGAGCCGATCCGCAGGCTGCGCTGCAGGTGTGGACACCAACGCTGTTTCAGGAAAACCCGACCAAGGCGGTGTTGACCCAACGTGGCGGCGCCAGCCTGTCGTTGCAGGCCGGCTCGAGCAGTGCCGGCCTGATCGATCCGCTCAACACGGCGCTGACGCTCGGGGCGGGTTCACGCATCAGTGTCGACCCGGGGCAGCGAATCGGCCTGCGCGGGCCGGGTCAAATCACGCTGAACGGCGAGCTGAACGCCTGGGGCGGCACTATCGATATTCGCCAGCAGCAGTTCGGTTCGAGCGATCCTGCCGAGAACGTGCAGGAGGCTGCCAACCAGGCGCACAACCGTTCGATCTGGATCGGCGAACACGCCGTGCTGGATGTGGCCGCTCGCGCGACCACCGCCGTCGATGCGCTGGGCCGGGTCTACGGCCAGGTCGGCAAGGGCGGCAGTATTGTCATTGGCGGTGAAATCGACGCGAAGAAGGCCACCGCCACGTCTGCCGACGCTTATGTGATCGTGCGCCACGGCGCGCGTCTTGATGCGTCCGGTGCTCAAGCCGTGCTGGATATCGCCGGGCAGGGGCCGACCACGGTTGCCACTGACGGCGGGAAGATTTCCCTGAGTGCCTACAACGGCCTGTTTATTGAGGGCAGTCTGCAGGCGGCTGCCGGAGGTGCAGGGGCGGCCGGTGGTCGACTGGACATCGCCCTGGAAACGCCGATCTACAACCCGACGCTGGCCAGCAATGATGTGCGCTTGCCCAGAGAACTGATCATTGGCCAGGGGCAGGGCGAATCGCGCTTGCCAACTGACCTTGAGCCGGGTGATTCGAATCAACAGTTGGTCTACGGCCGCACACGGCTGAGTGCCGACACCTTGATGAGCGGTGGTTTCGATCATCTGGGCCTGTTGAGCAATGGTCTGATTTCATTCGACGGCGATGTCGACCTGCATCTGAATCAGAGCTTGAGCCTGTATGCCGGTGCCGTGTCACTGGCTGCGGACGCCAAGGACTCTGCGCGAATCCATCTGTCTGCGCCTTACCTGCGGATGCTGGGCACGGGCCTCTACTACAGCTCCAATGCGGTGATACGGCCAAGGGTCATGAACGCGCCGACACCGAACCTGTCGGCGGCGCAGTTCAGTACCACCTCTGACTTGCTGGACATTGGCAACAGCCTGTCATTCGGTACCTTGGGGACGATCGCGCAACTCGACGCACCGGCCCTGCGGGTCGGTCGGCGTGGCTTCGCGCAGGTCTCCCTCGCCAGTTCGGGCGACATGCGTTTTCTCGCATCCGCCATCGGGCCACTTTCCGACCTTTGGGCCGCAGGCGACTTGAACCTCAGTGCGGCACAGATCTATCCGGTGACCGGGGCGAGTGCCAGGGTGCGTGCCGGCTTTCAGCAGGAGACGGCCCCCTCTGAGGGTACCTTGCGCATTCTCGCCAACGGCGCGGCGCCCAACGCGTTGCCCTATTCGGTGTTCGGCAACCTGACGCTGGCTGCCAGCCGCATCGAACAAGGCGGGGTGTTGCGGGCACCACTGGGTTCGATCACGCTGGGTGAGAACACCCAATCGGTGCTGGCCCGAGACGTTCAGTTGTTGCCGGGCAGTCTTACGTCTGTCAGTGCGGCCGGGCTGGTCATGCCCTACGGCGGCACGACCGATGGCATCGACTATCGCTATAACGGCAACTCGGTATCGCTCAAAGGCATCGTGGGGGCTTCGACCGGCGTGACCTTGTTGTCGCAGTACATCGATGTGGCGCAAGGGGCCTTGATCGACCTCTCGGGTGGTGGCGACTTGCGTGGCGCCGGTTTCATCTCCGGCCGTGGCGGCTCTACCGATGCGCGGTTCAATCCGTTGGTGCGCAATGCCAATGACGGCACTTTCAGCCTGCCGGGGCTGGCCAGCAATCCGGTTTACGCCATCGTGCCGGGCAATCAGAGTGTTTATGCGCCGGTGCTTGCCGAGGCGGGCGCGGTCGATCCGCGTATCGGCCAGCAAATCACCATCGGCGCCGGTGTGCCGGGTCTGGCGGCCGGTACGTATACGTTGCTGCCATCGACCTTCGCGCTGTTGCCGGGTGCATTGCGCGTCGAGGTCAACGGGCAGGCCCTGGCGGGTGCCACCCATGGCGCCTTGCCACTGCGCAACGGCTCATGGGCCGCCAGCGGGCAGATGTCGATTGCCAATACCGGTGTGCGCGACAGTCTTTCCAGCGCGCTGATTCTGACCTCGGCCGATGTTCTGCGGCGTTATTCGCAATACAACGAAACCGGCTTCACCCAGTTCATCAAAAATGACGCCATGCGCCTGGGTGTGTCACGCGCGCTGGCGCCGATGGATGGCAAGTTGCTGGAGCTGCGTTTCAATAGCGGCGAGGGCCGTGACATTGCCCTGGACTTCAATGGACAGGTGCTGTTCAAACCGAGCGAAGGCGGTGTGGCGGGCACCGCAGTCATTGACTCGGTCGACGGCAACATCGAGGTGCTGGGGGCCGGTCGACAGCGCACGCAGGACTTCAGCGGCATCTCGTTGTACGCCGACAGCCTGAATCGCATGAGTGCCGGGAGGCTGGCCATTGGCGCCATGCCTACGGTGGAATACGGCAGTGGCGGCAATATTGTCGCCTTCGCCGACAACATCAGTTCCGACAACATCGTTTTGCGTGAAGGTGCCGTGCTTTCAGCGCCAGAGGTGGTGCTGCGAAGCCGTAAAACCAACGGTGGCATCACCCTTGAGGCGAACTCGGGAATCAATACGCTGGGACGCGGCGCGGCCCCATTCGACTCGACCGGCGGCTTTGTCTACAGCCCAGGCCAGGCCAGCCTGCTGCTGGTCTCCAATGGCTGGACCAATGTGCTGGCGCCCGCGAAGGCCGTCGGTCTCGATGGCGCCGGCAGTATCCGCATCGGCGTCTGCGCGCTTGCAGCGTGCACGGCCCCGACGACCCTTTACTCCAGTGGCAGCATCACTGCCGCAACCGACAACCAGTTTGAGTTGAGCGACGCGGTGCGTTTCGGAACGCGGCATCTGTCGTTGGCGGTGGGGGCGATCAATGTTGGCGATACCCAGGTGCTGGCGGGCGCAGAGGGGCGCGTGCCCGTCGGCCTCACGCTGAGCCAGAACGTGCTCGAACGGCTGCTGCAGGGTGACACGCAATTCGGTGCTCCCGCGCTGGAGTCGCTGAATCTGACAGCCCGTGAATCCTTCAATTTCTTCGGCAGTGTGTCGCTCGATACGCTGGACCCGCTGACCGGTCGCAGCAAATTGCAGAACCTGATCCTGACAACGCCGGCCATCTATGGTCAGGGTGACGCTCAGGATGTGGCAACCATCCGCACCGCCAACCTGATCTGGAACGGCGCCCCGCAAGAGCCGGGTGCAGTGGTCAAGGGTGGGGCCGGCGCGGGGCGCGGGACGCTGGACATTCAGGCGCAGCGCATCGAGTTGGGTTACGGGCCGAATCCACAACCCAGCGGCCTCGATCAGAACGACCGTCTGGCCTTGGGTTTCGCCAACGTCAACCTGACGGCGAGCGAACGCATCACCGCCAACCACAAGGGCAGTCTTGCGGTGTACCAGGAGCAGGGCGCGTATGACCCGGTCAAGGGTTACGCCTACAGCGGCGGCAACCTGAATTTGCGTACGCCGTTGCTGACCGGTGAAGCCGCATCGGTCACCGTGTTGAAGGCGGGCAACAATCTGCTGCTGTCGGGCGCTGCCGGTGCGGTAAAGGCTGATGCCCTGGGGGCGGAACTGAACCTTGAAGCGGACAATGTCGTGCTCGATGGGCGGATTGCCCTGGCCAGCGGAAAACTGGCAGTCAAGGCCGAGAATGACGTGACCCTGACGGGTAACGCGCAACTGGATCTGGCCGGGCGCACCCTGCCGTTCAACGATGTGAACAAATACAGCTGGGGCGGGGATGTGTCGCTCTTCAGCCACAAAGGCAATATTCGCCAGGCCGCCGGATCGCGAATCGACCTGTCGGCGCAAAACAACCAGGCTGGCAATCTCAGTGCTGTGGCATTGGCGGCGAATGCCGGGGTGGTTGATCTGCAAGGCGCCATCCTCGGTGCGAGCAGCGGCTATTACGATGCCGGCGGCACCTTGGTGCCGTACAAGGCCGGTGGCGTGGACATCCGCGCGCAACAGCTGGGCGCTGACTTGAATCAACAGTTCGCCGCGCTCAACCAGCGTTTGAACGCCGGGCAGGTGTTCGGCAGCCGCAGCTTCCAGTTCAAACAGGGCGATCTGCTGATCGGTGACGGGCTCAAGGCCGGCGAAGTCAACGTGTCGGTGGACAACGGTAGCCTCACCGTTGCAGGCCTTGTCGACGCCAGTGGCGAGCGGGTCGGCAGCATTCGCCTGGCCGGCAAAAACGCTCTGACGCTCGCCGGCAATGCCGTGCTCGATGCCCATGGTCGTGTGCTGCGAATCGATAGTTACGGCAAGATCATTGACGCACCGAACCGCGCCATGGTCGAGCTCAACTCCGGTGATGGCCTGCTCACGCTGGCCTCCGGTGCACGGATTGATTTGCGCCATGGCACCGCTGCAGTCAACGGCGAACTACCGGGGCAGAATGACGGGCTGCAACGCGGCACGCTGGAGTTGAACGCGCCTCGACTGGGCGTTGGCGATATCGCTATCGATGCCAGCGGTGCTTTGAACATTCAGGGGGCACGCGCCATCGGCCTCAACGGTATGCGCCGTTACACCGATGCCCGTGATGGTGTCGATCCGACTGCCAGTGACCGTCCGTATCAGGTGATCGATCAGGCCATGTTCGATCGCATCGACGGTGATAGCAGCGCGTTCATCGACGCGGCGCTGGTCAACCATGATCTGCTGCAGCGCAAGCTGGCTGGCCTCAACAATGCCTCTTACGCTGACGCTTTCCATCTGCGCCCAGGCGTGGAAATCGCCAGCAGGACGGTCGATGGTGACCTGGTGGTGGAGGGCGATATCGACTTGTCCCGTTACCGCTACGCCAGCCTCAACCCGCATTCGCAAAAGACTGCGGTCTATGGCTCAGGCGAGTCCGGTAGCCTGGTGATGCGTGCCGGCGGCAACCTGGATATCTACGGCAGCCTCAACGACGGTTTCGCACCCCCACCGGAAACGGTCGACGATGCCGGCTGGAAACTGCTGCCGGGTGTACAGCCGTTTGGCGGCGACCTGATTGTGCCCGGCGCGGGTGTGACGCTGGCTGAAGGTACGCTGTTTCCAGCGGGCACCACGCTCAATTACGACTTGCCGATTCAAGCGACCACCCTGGCCAGCGGCACCTTACTGCCAACCGAGGGCGTGCTGGTCAACGACTATCTGATGAATGCTGGCACGGTGTTGTCGGGCGCCATTCATGATGCCTCGGGCACGCTGTTGTACGCCGCCGGCACGTTGCTCAACGACAGCGTGACGTTGCCGGCAGGCAGTCGCCTGGGGGCAGGCATTCGGTTGAACGATGCCACCCGCCTGCAAGCCATGCTCTGGCCCAAAGACGTACCCCTGCCGCGTGCAACCGGCGCCGATAACAACGCCGTGGGCGTGAAATTGAGGGGCACACTGGCGTTGCTGCGCGGTTCGCTGATCCCGTCCATGACCGACGTTGTACTGGCCGACGGCACAGAGTTCATTGAGTTGCGCGGTTACACCAACACCACGCAACAGGGCCGCAACTGGGCCGTGGCGAGCATGCTGGCGCCGGGCAGTTCTTCGTGGTCGATGCGCGTAGTGGCCGGGGCCGACCTTGACGCTGCCGACAGCCGTGCGCTGAAGCCACTGACTGCGGACGGCAACCTGCGTCTGGCCGATACCCATTACGGCCTGAAAGTGACCGAGAAGAAGCTCGACACCAAGTGGGCGCAAGGCAACGCCCTCAACCGTCCGGCCGGCGAGGTCGTAGCGGATGCGGACCTGCATCTTTGCGATGAAAACCCGGGGGCCTGTGTCGCGCCAGCCAAGTTCCTGTGGGCAGAAGGCAACTGGTTGGGCATGGAACCGGGTACACCGATCAGTGAAGAGGACCTGTACTGGTGTGACATTGATCCGGGCGGCTGTATGCCGAACAAGGGCGGCATTGCCGTCACCACCCACTCGCAAATGTTCAGCGTGCTGCGCACCGGTACCGGTGATCTCGATCTGTTGGCGGCCGGGAATCTGAGCATGCAGTCACCTTTCGGCGTGTACACGGCCGGCACTCAGTCCAGCGATATTGATCCGCGCCATAACCAGTCTCGTGGACGTCTGAGCGACGATGGCTCGGTGCTTGGCAGCAAAGGCGCCGACTATGAAAAATGGGTCAATGGCGGGACTGAAAGCCTTTATCAGGCCTGGTACCCGACGCTGGGCGGCAACCTGACGCTCAGTGCCGGCGGCTCGGTATCAGGCGATACGGTCGGACGGCGAGGGTTGAGCAATTCCGCCGTCTATCGAGAGCAGGTTGCCAGTGCGTCGGTGGGCAACTGGCTCTGGCGTCAGGGCACGGGTAACAGCGATGTACCGACGGCGTGGTGGATCAACTTCGGCAGTTATGCCACCCAGCCGTTGCCGGATCAAAGCGTCGACAACGGACCTTATCTGGTGGGTTTCACCGGTTTCGGCACCTTGGGCGGCGGCAACGTCAACCTGCGTGCCGGTAGCGATGCGGGCATGCTCAAGCCTTTGGGCGACCGCCAGAACAATCCACGCAGCCAGGGCCTGATCGTGGCAGTGGGCAGCACCGGCCGCGTCGGCAGTGACGGCAGCCTGCAACTGACCGGTGGTGGCGACATGGACATCCGCATCGGCGGTACGCTCAATCCGTCATTGCTGGCGCGCGCCGGGGACAGCGGCGTCGCAGCACCGCGCCACGATTTGCAGGGTGCCTTGGTCAATCTGCGCGGCGCGGCGCAATTGTCAGGTGGCGCGCTGGGTGCAATCAATCTGCAGTACGGTGCGGCGGCTGCCTTTCAGGATCCGCGTGAAACCCGCGCCTTTGACCCGTTTACCTCGACGCTGGGCAGTGCTTCCGGTGGTCTGGTGTTGATTCCCGGCGACTCGGGCATGCGCCTGAGTACCCGCGGCGATCTGGTGCTGGGCGGAGCGGCCGATCCAGGCCGGGTACGGTTGCAGAATTCCTCGGCGTTTACCGATGCCGAGGGCGTCCTTCACGCCGGCGGCGGCTTGACGGGCTTCTCCTTGTGGACGGATCACACCGCCATTGATCTGTTCTCGGCGGGGGGTAATCTGACGCCAAGTACGCAGTTGGCCGAGACCAACACGCAGGGGCCGGTGCCAGGCCTCAATTCCTCGCCGACCGACGGGCGATTTGTCTATCCGTCGGTGTTGCGTGCGGTTGCCGCTCAAGGCTCAATCTATGCCGGTCTGTCGGCGGCTTACAAAGACCCAGGCGATGCTGCCGCCCCCACGTACTCGCTGTTGTTGGCGCCTTCCAGCGCCGGGCAACTGGAAATGCTCGCCGGCGATTCGATCTATGCCGGCGGTTACGCGATCAACCAGTCCGGCGCCAACCTGTCGAGTATCGCCACGCCGTTCGCGCCAGCGTTCACCGGTTATGCGCAATACAACGCCAGCAGACCGCTGAAGAGCAATTACAGCGACGATGGCGTGGCACCGGCGGTGAACTCGCGTTATCCATTGTTCGCTTTCGGCGCAGACACTTATTCGGGAACCAGCGGTGTGCAGGCGCCGGCACGTTTTTACGCCTTGAGCGGTGATCTGGTGGGCGTTCGTAGCGGCGAAACCCTGTACTTCGAAACCTCGCTGCGCACCTGGTATGAAGCCGCGGCGCCGGTCTGGATGCTGGCAGGGCGCGACATTGTGGCGTCTGGCTCCAATCTGGGCCAGTCGACCAGGGCGCCGCAGCCAATGGGCTGGAATAACGAGGCGATCAGCTCTTCAGGCAATCTCTTCATTCACAACGACCCACGCGATGTCTCGCGGGTTTCGGCCGGTCGCGACATCCTTTACAGCAGCTTCGACATCGCCGGCCCCGGCCTGCTGGACATCAATGCCGGGCGCAACATTCTGCTGGAGGACCGTGCCGGTATCACCAGCCTCGGGTCGATCGTGGCTGGGGACAGGCAACCAGGTGCCAGTGTGGTGCTGCAAGCGGGAGCGGGCGCGCAAGGCCCGGATTACTCGCGATTCATCGCGCGGTATCTGAGCCCGCAGAACCTTGCCAGGCCTGACGCGGCGCTCAGTGATCAACCGGGCAAAGTGGTCAAGACCTACCTCGACGAATTGCAGAGTTGGCTGACCCTGGGTTATGGCTTCAGTGGCAGTGCAGAGCAGGCGCAAGCTTTTTTCGCTGCGCTGCCCAATACCGAGCAAGCCGTTTTTGCCCGGCAGGTGTACTTCGCCGAACTGCGCGCCGGGGGCCTGGAATACAACGATGCCGACGGCCCGCGCAAAGGCAGTTACCTGCGCGGTCGCAACGCCATTGCGGCGCTGTTCCCGACCACCGACGTGGCGGGCAATGCGATCCGCTACGACGGCGACATCACACTGTACGGCGGCGCCGGGGTCAAGACCCTGTTCGGCGGCGACATCCAGATGCTCACCCCGGGCGGCGGTCAGGTGTTCGGCATCGAAGGTGCGGCGCCGCCGTCCACAGCGGGGATCATCACCCAGGGCTCGGGCAACATTCAGCTCTATTCGCAGGGCAGCATTCTGCTCGGGCAGAGCCGGATCATGACCACCTTCGGTGGCTCGATCCTCGGCTGGTCGGCCGAAGGTGACATCAACGCCGGTCGCGGCTCGAAAACCACCGTGGTCTACACCCCGCCAAAACGCGTCTACGACACTTGGGGCAACGTCACGCTGTCGCCATCGGTGCCGAGCACCGGTGCCGGTATCGCCACGCTCAACCCGATTGCCGAAGTGGCACCGGGCGATATCGACCTGATCGCGCCGCTGGGCACCATCGATGCGGGCGAGGCGGGGATTCGTGTGTCGGGCAACGTCAACATTGCCGCGCTGACGGTGGTCAACGCTGCCAACATCGCGGTGCAAGGCAAGACCACTGGCGTGCCAATGGTGGCGGCAGTGAACACCGGGGCGATCACCTCGGCCAGTTCCGCTGCGTCTTCGGCGACCCAGGCCGCTGAGGATGTTGCACGTCAACAACAGGCAGCGGCGCGGCAGAACCAGGCGTCGGTGTTCACCGTGCAGGTGCTGAGTTTCGGCAACGAGCAACTGGCCCCTTCGCGCGATGGCGCCAGCCGTGCGCCGGCCGCCGGGTACAACCCGAACAGCCCGGTGCAAGTGCTGGGGGCGGGGGCGCTGGATGAACAGGCGAAACAGCAGTTGACCGAGGAGGAGCGCGGACAACTGACGCTGTAAAAGACTCTCGTGTAGTACTTTGGGCGGCCGGTGGTCGCCCTTTTTTTAGTAGGATGGAGAGCCTTAGGGATACGCTTGTCGAGCATGCAGAAGGTTCAGAATCTCGATGCAGTCGGTCACGCGATAAACCACAACGTAGTTGGGATGAACAACGATTTCCCGGGTACCGGCTACCCGACCGAATCTATAAAGGTAGGGATGTCGTGGAAGGGCTGAGGTAGCCGCTTCGATGGCTACGTTCAGTTGACTGGCCGCAAGGCGTTGCGGTCAGCGATGTAATTCAGGGTTTGCCAGAGTTGAGTGCGAGCTTCGGGTCGCCAGTCAACCCGCACTGTTTTTGTTGAGTTTCGATTCGATGAGGGCGCGCATCTCGGCCATCACCTGCTCGTGGGGGATGTTGGGGCGCGGATCATCCATCGAAGCCTGCACCTGGGCCCGGAACCAGCGATCATGGCTGGCGGCCTGCTCTGGGGTTTCGAAGTCTGAAACGATGGGGGAACGTTCGGCGCTCATAATGACCTCCATGATCAATCTGAAGCAGTCTAAGGGGGATGTGGCTCGCTGTCGTCACTGGCAAGACGAAGTGCCCAGTATCCCGAAGCGCTGGCGGGAAAGATGTCAGACGTTTCCGTGGGTCAGGTGGGCGTTTCACCGGATTCCGTAGGCTTCATCACATCTGTGGGAGCGAGCCTGCTCGCGAAGACGTCTGAACATTCAACTAATGTTGACCGACCAATCGTTATTGCGAGCAGGCTCACTCCTACAGGGGGTTGGGGCATATTTCAGAAGGCGTAAGGGATGCTGACCTTGGCCCAGAGCATGTCGCCCTCCGGCCGGTTCTCCACGTCAAACTCCCTGGCCCAGCGAATCTCCGCGCTGGCGTACTTGAGGAAGGTCAGGTGCAGCGCCGGACCAATCGCGAACACCTGGCCGCGTACGCCGTCGTCCACGTCCTGCCCGGCGAACTGCACGGTGTGGCCGTACTGTTTGTCGTCGGTGGTCTGCTTGAGGTAGTAGCCGTTGAGGCCGAGCATCAGGTCGTCGGTGATCTTGTAGCTGGCCGAATAATCGAAGTGGAAGATCTGCCCGGACTTGTAATCGGTGTCTTTGTTCTTCTCGTTGAAGCTGTAGGTGGTCTTCATCGACACTTCGGTCTTGTCGGTGGGCAGCCAGGTGAACGAGAACAGCGGCTTGTAGGTGTAGAAGTTGTTACTGGTGTTGGCCAGCCGATCGACGCTGTATTCGCCAGTGGGTACGGTGACTTCGAGGGCGGCGCCGAGGGTCAGGTTCTTGCCCATGTCCCACAGGATGATCGGCGCAAAAGTGGTATCACCCATGCCTTCGCGGGTATCGCTGAGGCCGTATACCGAGACTTCCTGCTTGAGCCAGGGCTGGGCGATGTAGCCGGCCAGACGTCCGCCGAACACCCGCACCGGGCTCAGGTAATCGAGGCGCGGGATCACCGCAGTGGACTCGATGTCGACATTCGGCACCTTGCCGCCAAACGAACTGATGTTGAGCTTCGTCGCCTTGTAATGGTTGTAGTAGAGGTTGAACGCGACCATGTTCTGCGGAAGGCTGTCGACCTCCAGTGGCAGTATGAAGAAGCCGTCGGTGCCGGTGCCGATGTTGTCGACGCCGGCTTCGGTGGCCAGGGCAGGCAACGTCAGGGTGCAACCCGCCGTGAAAAGGGCGAGCGGCAAGAAGGAGGTCGCACGGTTCGGGCTCATAACTGTCCTCATTATTATTGTGATTGGGACCTGGCACCGGTCGCATGGGGCGCCGGTACGATAGAAATAAGCGTTTGGCGCACATTGAGGCAGGGTATTGGCGGACATCGAGGGGGGCTTCTGCGGACAGCCCGCGTCCCCTGTGCTAACTTCCTTCGACATAACCGGTTACAAAAATAACAATCAAGCGTGATCCGGAATGTCAGCCCCCATGAACGTAAAAGTCCAAGACCCCACCTTCGAACTGGCGCTGGTGTCGCCGTTCCTCCTGCAAACCCTCGCCGAAGTCGTGCAGAACAAGGGCATCGACGCTGAAAGCCTGTGCCGTGGCCTGGGCTTCACGCTCGAGGATCTGCAGGACCCGGCGCAACGGATTTCCTATCGCCAGGCCGTGGCGATGATTCAGCGCGCGCTCAAGGTGCTGCCCAATCAGGGGCTCGGCCTGTGGGTCGGTGCACAGAATGTGTTGGGTACGCTGGGGTTGCTCGGGCATGTGTTGTCGCTGTGCAAGACCTTGCGCGATGCCTTTACGTTGGGGATTCGCCACCAGCACACCTCCGGCGGGATCGTGGTGTCGAGTGTCGACGTGGTGGGCGCACAGGTGCACCTCGATGCCGAGTGCCGCTTGCCGTTCGCCGAGGTGCAGGTGTTCGCGGTCGAGGAGTTTTTCGCCAGTCTGCTGGTGTACGGTCGGGCATTGGCCGGCAGCGAATTCAAGCCGATCGCCGTGGAGTTTGTGCACGCCGCGCCGGACTATCTGAGCGAATACCAGCGCTTGCTCGGGCCGGATGTGCGTTTCGGCTGCCTGCACAACCGCATGCTGATCGACGCGCAGTGGCTGGACGTGAACCTGCCCAATCATCATTCTCTGGCGCTGCGTCAGGCCGTTGCGTTGCTGGAGCTGGAAGCGGCGCAGGTGCACCAGAAACTCGATCTGATTCAGGCGGTGGAGCGGGCGATTGCCCGGGACCTGAGCCGGGGCAGCCATATCGAGAAGATCGCCGGTGACCTGAACATGAGTAGCCGCACCTTGCGCCGCCGCCTGACCGAGCACGCACTGACCTTCGAGGCATTACTGGAACAAGTGCGTCAGGCTCGGACGATGAGTCTGCTGGCCAATCCGGACATGCCGATCGAGCGCATCACCGAAGAGGTCGGCTACAGCGATGTGCGCAGCTTCCGTCGGGCGTTCAAGCGCTGGACGGGGATGAGCCCGAGCGCGTGGCGGTATGACACAAACCCTCACCCCAGCCCTCTCCCAGAGGGAGAGGGGGCCGACCGAGGTGTCTCGCGTCCTACATCGATCTGAAAGATTTTTGTCGATTATGGATTCGGTACATCATTTTCAAGTCGGCGTATCTCTACAGCTTCCCCCATTCAGTTCCCTCTCCCTCTGGGAGAGGGGCTTTTAGCATTCTCCAAACCCACACAAACCTTCCGGCTACAGGTAAACTCCCGCGCACTTTCCCAAGGAGTTCACATGAGTTACTACCAGCCGGGCATTCTCGCCACCCCCGTTCCTGCGCAAGCACGTCACCTGTTTTTCACCCTGGAGTCGGTAGAAGCACTGCCGCAGGCGATCGACAACCTGCTGAGCCTGGTGGACGGCAAGTCGGCGGTGGTCGGTTTCGGTGAATCCCTGGCCAAGGCCCTCAACGTGCAGATCGACGGCCTGCGCAGCTTCCCGGCCATGACCGGCGTCGGCGTGGAAAACCCCTCGACCCAGCACGCACTGTGGGTCTGGCTGCACGGTGTCGACCGTGGTGATCTGCTCAACCGCTGCAACGCCTTCGAAGCTGCGCTGGCCCCGGCCCTGCGCCTGGTGCAGGCTCAGGAAGCCTTCCGTCACAAGGACGGCCACGACCTGACCGGCTACGAAGACGGCACTGAAAACCCGCACGACGAAGCCGCCATTGCCGCTGCGTTGTTGGGTGAGGGCGCCGAAGGTCTGGTCGGCGGCAGCTTTGCCGCGATTCAGCAGTGGCAGCACGATCTCAAGGGTTTCCATAAGCTGTCCGCCGACGACAAGGACAACATCATGGGCCGTCGCCTGAGCGACAACGAAGAGATCGACGACGCGCCAGTCTCCGCCCACGTCAAACGCACCGCCCAGGAAAGCTTCGCCCCCGAAGCGTTCGTCGTGCGTCGTTCGATGCCGTGGATCGAAGGCGACCGCGCCGGCCTGATGTTCCTCGCCTTCGGTTTCTCGCTGGATGCTTTCGAAGCGCAACTGCGCCGCATGAGCGGTCTGGAAGACGGCATCACCGATGGCCTGTACCGCATCAGCCGGCCGATCACCGGCGGCTACTACTGGTGTCCGCCGCTCAAGGACGGCCACCTCGACCTGCGCGCCCTGCGCATCGGCTGAGGTTTATCAAACAAACGGAGGGGATGACCATGGGCGTGGTGCGTTGGGGCATGATTGGTTGCGGCAGCGTTGCCGAGCGCAAGAGCGGGCCGGCCTTCTACAAGGCGCCCGGCTCGGCGCTGGTGGCGGTGATGGGCCGGCGGCTCGAAGCGGTGAGCGATTACGCCACGCGCCATGGCATCGCCCGGGTCTACACCGACGTCGATGCATTGATCAACGACCCCGAGGTGGACGCGGTGTACATCGCCACGCCCCCCGACAGTCACCACACCTACAGCCTGAAGGTCGCTGCCGCCGGCAAGCATTGCTGTGTCGAGAAACCGATGGCGCTCAACGCCGGGCAAAGCCGCGAGATGCAGCAGGCGTTCGCCGATGCTGGTCTGCACTTGTTCGTCTCCTACTACCGCCGCTCGTTGCCGCGCTTTCAACAAGTGCGGCAATGGCTGGCGCTGGGCCGTATCGGTGAGGTGCGGCACCTGAGCTGGACGCTGACCAAGGCCCCCTCGGCAACGGATCTGGACGGCAGCGCCAATTGGCGCACCGACCCGCACGTAGCCGGCGGCGGTTACTTCGCCGATCTGGCCAGCCACGGTTTTGACCTGTTCCAGTACCTGCTCGGCGACATCGTTGAAGTCGTCGGTTTCACTGCGCGGCAGGCCGGTCTGTACGCCGCCGAGGATGCGGTCAGCGCCAGTTGGCGGTTTGGCTCTGGAGCGCTGGGCATGGGCTGCTGGAGCTTTGTTGCGGATCGGCGCGAGGATCGGGTCGAGATCATTGGCAGCCTCGGACGGATCAGTTTTTCCGTATTCGATGAACACCCGGTCGAGTTGCATGCCAACGAGCACATCAGCCTGAAAATCCCGCATCACGAACACATCCAGTGGCATCACGTGCTGGGCATGAATGCGCATATTCGGGGTGATTCGCAGCATCCGGCGCTGGCTGAGCAAGCCCTCAAAACCGACTGGGTCATGGACCAGATTCTCAAACGCCACTGATCCCCCAAGACCACAACACCATCTCCTAGTGGGAGGGGGCTTGCTCCCGAAGGGGCCGGCATTGCTGGCATTTCCATCGCCTGACACGCCGCCTTCGGGAGCAAGCCCCCTCCCACAGAGGATCTGTATTCCAGGCAGTTGCTGCACATTGCTGCAAGGTAACAAGACACACAGTGGACCTCTGATACACCATAAAACCCATGTGGGAGTGGGCTTGCTCCCAGGGAGATCGCATGTGTCATGTGTCTAAGGTTATGCCCAAACAATATTTCTCAAGCTCGTCATAACGTCTCTAAGATCACGTCATAACTCGTTATAACAAGTGATCCCGTGATGACCGATAACGTTCTCTCCCTGAGCAGTGTTCCATTGCACACCCAACTGCGCGACGTCCTGCGCGCCCGCATTCTCGACGGCGAATACCCGCAAGACAGCCAGATGCCCTCCGAAAGCGAACTCGGCGCGCTGTTCAAAGTCAGCCGCATCACCGTGCGCCAGGCACTGGGCGATCTGCAGAAAGAAGGCTTGATCTTCAAGATCCACGGCAAGGGCACCTTCGTCGCCAAGCCGAAAACCTTCCAGAACGTCAGCAGCCTGCAAGGCCTCGCCGAGTCCATGACCGGGCGGGGCTACGAGGTAATCAACCGCCTGCGCAGCTTCAAATTCATCCCCGCCGACAAACGTGTGGCCGAGCGCCTGCAAGTGGCTGAAGGCGAGACCGTGGCGCAGATCAAGCGCGTACGGCTGATCAACCGCGAGCCGATTTCGCTGGAAATCACCTACCTGCCCAAAGCCATCGGCGAGCGGCTGGAGAAGGCCGATCTGGTCACCCGCGACATTTTCCTGATCCTGGAAAACGACTGCGGCATCGCCCTCGGCCACGCGGATCTGGCGATCGATGCGGTACTCGCCGACAGCGACCTGACCCAGGCGCTGAACGTCGAGGCCGGCTCGCCGATCATGCGCATCGAACGCCTGACCCACGACGCCAACGGCCAGCCACTGGACTTCGAACACCTTTACTACCGTGGCGATGCGTTCCAGTACCGCCTGCGGATCGACCGGCAAAAAGGGGAGCAGGCATGACGCGCAGCACGTTGGAACAGGAATACGACATCGTCGTGATCGGCGGCGGCACGGCCGGCCCGATGGCGGCGATCAAGGCCAAAGAGCAGAACCGCGACTTGCGCGTGCTGCTGGTGGACAAGGCCAACGTCAAGCGCAGTGGCGCGATCAGCATGGGCATGGACGGCCTGAACAACGCGATCATCCCCGGGCATTCGACGCCTGAGCAGTACACCAAGGAAATCACCATCGCCAACGACGGCATCGTCAATCAAGCGGCCGTCTACGCCTATGCGACGCACAGTTTCGAAACCATCGAACAACTGGACCGCTGGGGTGTGAAGTTCGAGAAGGACGAAACCGGTGATTACGCTGTGAAAAAGGTCCACCACATGGGCGCCTACGTGCTGCCGATGCCGGAAGGGCACGACATCAAGAAGGTGCTTTACCGTCAGTTGAAACGTGCGCGGGTGAGCATCACCAATCGGCTTGTCTGCAGCCGTTTGCTGACCGACGAGGAGGGCGCCGTCAACGGTGTGATGGGCTTCGATTGCCGCACCGCTGATTTCCACGTGATCAAGGCCAAGGCGGTGATCCTGGCCTGTGGCGCGGCCGGTCGCCTGGGTCTGCCGTCCTCCGGCTACCTGATGGGCACCTACGAAAACCCGACCAATGCCGGCGACGGCTACGCGATGGCGTATCACGCCGGGGCCGAGCTGGCGAACCTCGAATGCTTCCAGATCAACCCGTTGATCAAGGATTACAACGGCCCTGCCTGCGCCTACGTCACCGGTCCGTTGGGCGGCTACACCGCCAACAACAAGGGCGAACGCTTCATCGAGTGCGATTACTGGAGCGGGCAGATGATGTGGGAGTTCCATCAGGAACTGGAAAGCGGCAACGGCCCGGTGTTCCTCAAACTTGATCACCTGGCCGAGGAAACCATCCAGAACATCGAGGAGATTCTGCACAGCAACGAACGCCCGAGTCGCGGCCAGTTCCACGCCAATCGTGGCACCGATTACCGCACGCAGATGGTCGAGATGCACATCTCGGAGATCGGTTTTTGCAGCGGCCACTCGGCGTCCGGGGTGTGGGTCAACGAGCGTGCCGAGACGTCGGTGAAAGGCTTGTACTCGGCGGGCGACATGGCTGCGGTGCCGCATAACTACATGCTCGGCGCGTTCACCTACGGCTGGTTTGCCGGGCACAACGCGGCGGAATTTGTCGCCGGGCGCGAGTTTTCCGCGCTCGACGCGGGGCAGATCGAAAAGGAAAAGGCCCGGGTCTACGCACCGCTGGACCGCAAACACGGCCTGCCGCCAGCGCAGGTCGAGTACAAGCTGCGGCGCTTCGTCAACGACTACCTGCAGCCGCCAAAAGTGACCAGAAAAATGCAGATCGGCCTGCAGCGCTTCAGCGACATCGAGCGCGACCTTGAGCAGATGAAAGCCAGCAACGCCCACGAACTGATGCGTGCGATGGAAACCAGCGTGATCCGCGACTGCGCCGAAATGGCCGCGCGTGCCTCGCTGTTCCGTGCCGAAAGCCGCTGGGGCTTGTACCACTACCGGGTCGATCACCCGCAGCGCAACGACAGCGAATGGTTCTGCCACTGCCATCTGAAGAAGGGTGAAGACGGCCAGATGACCAGTTTCAAGAAACCCGTCGAGCCTTACATCATCCCGCTCGATGCTGAAGAAATGCAGGCTTACGACCGCTTGCGGGTGGGCGCTTTCGCCGCTTGATACATCAATCATCAGAGAGCCCGAACCATGGCCTATCAAGCCCAGGAAATTTTTTTCCGCTCCAACGCCCCGGTCACCGTGGACGAGGACAAATGCATCGCCGAAAAGGGCTGCACCGTGTGTGTCGACGTCTGCCCGATGGACTTGCTGGCGATCAATCCGGCGACGCAGAAGGCTTATATGGCGTTCGACGAATGCTGGTACTGCATGCCGTGCGAGAAGGATTGCCCGACCGGCGCCGTCAAAGTCGACATCCCCTATCTCCTGCGTTGAAACCCGATCCACTGTGGGAGCGAGCCTGCTCGCGAATGCGGTGATCCAGCTAGCACATCGACACCTGACACACCGCTTTCGCGAGCAGGCTCGCTCCCACAGTGGATCGAGTTACTGCACAAATTGAATACGCCAGAAATCCTGTGGGAGCGAGCTTGCTCGCGAAGAGGCCACCCCAGACAACCCAAAGCCATCCGGAAACCCCGGACGCTGGATTCACCGAAAACCCCTCGTTTCCCACCGTGCCCTGATCGCGGCGGAGACGAACATCCAATAAATGATTCGAGGGGAAACAACCATGTTACGTGCAGCAATCGCCGGTCTGGTACTGGCTTCATTGACCTTGTCGGCCTCGGCCGAAACCATCCGCATCGCCATCGGCACCCAGGACACCACCATCAACTGCGCCGCTGGCGGGCTGTTGATTCGTGAACTCGGTCTGCTCGACAAATACCTGCCCCACGATGGCGCCTACAAAGACGCGAAATACGACGTGCAGTGGAAAAACTTCACCAGTGGCGCGCCGCTGACCAACGAAATGGTCGCCGGCAAACTCGACTTTGGCGCCATGGCCGATTTCCCCGGGGCGTTCAACGGTGTCGCGTTCGAGACTGCCGGCAAGCACAGCCTGTTTATCAGCGTGCTGTCGGGCAGCATCAAGGGCAGCGGCAACGGCATCGTCGTGCCGAGCGCGTCGGGCGTACAGTCGCTGAGCGAGCTCAAGGGCAAGACCATCTCGGTGCCATTCGCTTCGACGGCCCACGGCATGTTGCTGCGTGCCGTGGCCGAGCAGGGCTGGGACCCGCTCAAGGATGTGAACATCATCGCCCAGCCGCCGGAGGTTGCCGGCTCGGCGTTGCAGGCCGGCAAGATCGACGCCCACGCCGATTTCGTGCCGTTCGCCGAGCTGTTCCCGAGCCGTGGCTTCGCCCGCAAGATCTACGATGGCGCCCAGGCCAACGCACCGACCTTCCACGGCGCACTGGTCGATCAGGCCTACGCGAAACAGTACCCGGAAATCGTCGTCGCCTATCTACGGGCGAGCATCGAGGCCAATCAGTTACTGGCCGCCGAGCCTGAGAAGTACAGCGAGTTGATCGCCAAAGTCACCGGCGTCGATGCCGAGGTCAATTACCTGTTCCACGGCCCGCTCGGCGTGCAGACCCGCGACCTGAGCTGGAAGCCGGAATACCGCCAGGCGGTGGGCACCGCGATCGACACCCTGAAGTTGCTGAAGAAGGCTGATCGCGGCCTCGACCTGAATACCTTCATCGACGATCAGTACATCCGCGCCGCCTTCAAGGCCTCGAATCTGGACTACACCGCGCAACTCGCCAACTACGCGCAGACCCCACTGAAGGCCACGGATGCCGCGACTGGCAAAGCCATCACTGACTTCAGCCACGTCGCCGAAATCTGGGTGCGCGGCGAAGACAAGGTGCGCCAATACGCCTCCGCCGAATCGGCCTTCACCGCGCTCGCCGCGCTGAAGCAGGAAGGCAAAAACATCCGCGCGGTGTATGCGCAGGCCAGTGACAGCGGGATCAAGCTGCTCGCCGATCAGGCGTGGTTTGCCAGCGATGCAAAAGGGCGCCTGAGTGCCTTCCTGCTCAAGGGCCAGGCCCAGCAATTTGCCTCGACACAGGGTGGCAAGGTTTTCGATTTCACTGATGCCACTGCCCAAGCCGTCGCTGCCCGCTAATTGAAGATCAAAAGCCCCTCACCCTAGCCCTCTCCCAGAGGGAGAGGGGACTGACCGCGGTGTTTGGACTAGCTACGCCGACCTGAAATACCGAGCCGAACGCAGGTTCTGAAAAGCACGAATATCGGCTCCCTTTCCCCCTCGCCCCCTTGGGGGAGAGGGCTGGGGTGAGGGGGTAAATCTCAGCCATCACACAGATCCAGAACTGGAAACCCGCTCGATGAAAACACCCATCCGCTGGACATCAAGAGCCGCCTCCCTGCTGCTCTGCCTGCTGTTCTGGCAACTCGCCGCCAGCCACCACTGGAACCTTGGCCTGATCACCTTCGCCAACGTGCCCACCCCATTGGCCGTAGTCGAAGCGGCGTTGGGCCTGGGCGATTCCGGCAAGCTGCTGCAGCACCTGAGCGCCAGCCTCGGCCGCGTGTTCGCCGGTTACCTCGCGGCATTGCTCATCGGCATTGCTTTGGGCCTGGCCATCGGCCGCTCGAAATGGGCCGAAGACCTGCTGCTGCCACCGCTGGAAGTGCTGCGGCCGATCCCGGCGGTGGCGTGGATTCCGCTGGCGATCCTGATGTTTCCCTCGTCGGAACTGTCGATGGTGTTCATCACCTTCACCGGCGCGCTGTTCCCGATCCTGCTCAACACCGTGCACGGCGTCGAAGGCGTCGATCCACGCCTGATCGCCTCGGCGAAAAGCCTTGGGGCAGGGCGTCGGGCGATCTTGCTCGAAGTGATTTTGCCGGGGGCTGCGCCGAGCATCATCACTGGCCTCGCCATCGGCATGGGTACTTCATGGTTTTGTCTGGTCACCGCCGAGATGATCTCCGGCCAGTTCGGCATCGGCTACTACACGTGGGAGTCCTACACCATTCAGAACTACGCCGACATCGTCGTCGGCATGCTGCTGATCGGCGTGCTGGGCATGGGCAGCAGCCTGTTGATCAAGCGGCTGGGCGGGCTGTTCACGCCTTGGCACCGACCACGAGGAAAAGCCTGATGAGCGCGATGCAAACCCCGGAAGGGCGGATCGATATTTGCCAGTTGTCGATCGTTCTCGGCGAAGGCCAACACGTTTTTGAAGCCGTGCAAGGTCTGGATTGCCAGATCGAACCGGGCCAGTTCGTGTGCATTCTCGGCCCGTCCGGTTGCGGCAAGTCGACCTTGCTCGGTGCACTGGCCGGGCACTTGAGCGTCCACACCGGTAGCCTGAAAGTGGATGGTGGCGAGGTCTCCGGGCCGTCGCCGCAACGCGGCATGGTGTTCCAGCATCACACGCTGTTCCCGTGGCGCACGGTGCGCGACAACGTCGCCTTCGGCCTGAAGATGCGCGGCATCGGTAAGGCTGAGCGGCATCGCGCCGCTGACGACATCCTCAGACTGGTGGGCCTCGACGGCTTTGCCGAACGCTGGCCCGATCAACTGTCCGGCGGCATGCAGCAGCGGGTGGAGATCGCCCGGGTGCTGGTCAACCGTCCGCGCCTGTTGCTGATGGACGAACCGTTCGGCGCACTGGATGCCTTGACCCGCCTGAACATGCAGGAACTGCTGCTGGACATCTGGACACGGATTCGCACCACGGTGGTGTTCGTCACCCACGACATCGACGAGGCGCTGTTCCTCGCCGACCGCTTGCTGGTGATGAGCGCGCGACCGGGGCGAATCATCGAAGACCTGCGCCTGGACTTCCCGCGTCCGCGCACCACTGAGCTGGTCACCAGCCCCCAATTCTCGCAGCTGAAGCGCCATTGCCTCGACCTGCTGCGCCACGACAACGACCGACCGCTGCCGCGCCTTAACCCGCTCGGCCTGCCTCCCGAAAACCCCTTGCCGCGATTTGCCCTATGACCTCTATTTTTGCTGTGACCGATAACGATGAAATCCTCGCCCTGCAACCGCGCCTGACCGCCGACGATGCCGGCGTGCGGCGCATTGCGCTGATTGATCTGGCGGATCTGGAAGAGCCCGATGGCTTGCTCTGGCTGGTTGATCGCCTCGGCCAGGATCCTGCCGAAGAAGTCCGCGCTGAAGCTGCGCGGTTGCTGGAGGCCTGGGAAGATGAACCCGTTGTTCAAGCCCTGTGCGAAGCGCTGACTGATCCATCGTCGGCCGTGCAATCGGCGGCCGCGCAAAGCCTTAGCCTGCTCAAGAGCGAAGCCGCAGGCCGGGTGATTCTGCCGTGGACCGGGCACACCGAAGTCAGTGTGCGGATCGCCGCATTCCGCGCCTTGCGCGAATTGCGTTTCGCTGACGCCGCGCCGGCTGCTGTCGCGGCACTCGACGATGCCGACGCCAACGTACGCCGCGAAGCCGTCGGCGTGCTTGGCTGGCTCAAGCAGCTCGATGCGTTGCCGGCATTGGCCCGGTTGGCCAGCGATGATCCGGACACCGAAGTGCGCCGCGCCGCCACCGGCGCTCTCGGTCTGGCATCCGGCGCTGAAGTGCTGCCGGCGCTGCGTCAGGCCTTGCAGGACAACGCCTGGCAAGTGCGCGAAGAAGCCGCGACTACTTTGGGTAAAGTCGGCCACACCGACGCCGGTCCGGCGTTGATCGAAGCCTTGAGCGATGACTACTGGCAAGTGCGCCTGCGCGCCACCCGCAGCCTCGGTCGCCTACGTTTTGCGCCGGCCCTGGACGCCCTGATCGAGACCCTCGGCCATCGCATCAGCAACCTGCGCAAGGAAGCCGCGCTGGCCCTCGGTGAACTGAATGATCGCGGCGCAATAGCAGCGTTGCAGGCAGTGCAGGATGACGGCGACCCGGAAGTGCGCAAAGCGGTGCGGATTGCCTTGAGTCAGTTGCAATGAATCCGCTGTCAGTGGGTAATTCGCAGAGCACTCAGACGCTGCGCCTGAGCTGGCCGGATGGGCGCGAGCAGCAGCTCAACCACGCCGAACTGCGCCGCCAGTGCCCGTGCTCGCAATGCCGCGCGTTTCGCCTGCGCGGCTCGACCCCATTGGTCGACGATCGTGTCCGCGTGATCGAACTCAACCCGCAGGGTTATGGCGTGCAACTGATCTTCAGCGACGGCCACCAACACGGGATCTACCCGTGGGACTATCTGGCAAACCTCACCCCTTGAGCCCTCCACAAATCCAAATGTGGGAGCGGGCTTGCTCGCGAAGGCGGTGGGGCAGTCAAAATCGATGTCGACTGATCCACCGCATTCGCGAGCAAGCCCGCTCCCACAGGGGAACAGTGTTTTTTCAGAAGGATTTGCTCAGGCTGGCGACGACAGTGGCGCTGCAGACGTCTTTGAAGCCCCAGTTGCTCAGGCATTGAGTCTGCGACAAATCGGTGTCGATGTAGCTCAGACCCAGCACCACCCCGGCCAGATTGTGTGTCAGTTTGACCTCCCATTCGCGGTAGCTGTCCTCGCCATGCCCGGACGCCGAGTACAGATGCGGATCCTTGAAGTCCATGTTGCCGTAACGCAGCTTCAGCCCCGAATCGTACGGCAGCTCGGTTTCATAACCGACATAGGTGTAGAGCGAACTCTGTTTGCTGTCGATTCCCGGTGCGTCGCTGGAGTAATACGCGCCTAGCTTCACCCCGTAGACGCCGAGAATCCCGTACACCTCACTCTGGTTGAACTGACTTTCCTTGGGATAGGTGTACTTGAGGTAACCGATATCCAGGCTGACATCCTCGGTCGCCTGCCACAGCCAGCCGGCGTAGAAGTCGACTTCCTGACGGGTTTTCAGACCTTCGCCGAAGTCGACGTTGGAACTCCAGGCCCCCACGTACAGACCGCTACTGTGGGCCAGGGTCAGGCCGGCCTGCACCGCCGGGTCATTCTGGGTTTGCGAGATGCCACGGGTGCGGTAATCGCTGGCCAGGGTCAGGTCGACCAGCACGGCGAAGTCGTCGTTCAAGGGGATCGCCTGGCTGCTCAAGGGCAGCAGGCTCAAGGAACTCAGGGCGAGCAGAGGCAAGGCTTTCATGTGAAGTCCCGATGTTGTGATTTTTATTGGGCAGAAAGAGAAACCTGTAGGAGGGCTGAGAATGCAATCTCAGCCACCTCGCAGAACCCGTGTGGGAGCGAGCTTGCTCGCGAAGGCGGCGTATCAGTCGCCATCAATGCTGAATGAACCACCGCCTTCGCGAGCAGGCTCACTCCTACAGGGGGAATAGCGTTGTTGTTATTGGGTGGCGGTGTAGACCTGACGCCCGCCGAACCAGGTTTGCAGGACCTGGGTGTCGTGCAGGGCTTTTTCGTCGACGCTGAACACGTCGCGATCGACCACGATGAAGTCAGCCTGTTTACCCGCTGTCAGCGAGCCGATCTGTTTATCCAGGCCAATGGTTCGCGCCGCGTTGACGGTGTAGGCGTAGAACATGGTTTCGCGGTCCAGACGTTCGTCGGCGTTGAGCACGCCCATCGGGCCTACGCGGGTGATGGCCTGGGCCATGGCGTTGAACGGATTGGGCGACGACACCGGCCAGTCGCTGGCGCCGGCAATCGTCGCGCCCTGTTTCAGCAACGAATGCGCCGGGTACTGATAACGGAAGGCGAGGGCGCTGACGTAGGGCTTGATCATGTCGGTGGTGTAGTCGTCGGCGCTGGCCCACAGCAGTTGCATCGAGGCGATCACGTTCAGCGGCTTGAAGCGGGCGAACTCTTTCGGGTTGACCATCTGCAGGTGGGTGATCGAGTGAGTGATGCCGCTCTGGCGGTCCTTGCGCGCCTGCTCGATACCGTTGAGCGATTCACGCACCGCGCGGTCGCCGATGGCGTGGATGTGCACCAGCCAGCCACGCTGGTCGATGGCACTGACCAGTTCGCCGAAATGTTGCGGATCGATCAGCAGTTCGCCCTGTTTGTGCGAGTTGCTGTACGGATCGATCATCGCCGCGCTCTGCGCCGGGTACTCGATCACGCCGTCGGCGAAGATCTTGATCCCGGGCAGGGTCAGGTTGGGGATGCCCTGAAACTGTTGGCGCACTTTATCCAGCGTGTCGAGGTCGGCGGGCAGGCTTTTCGGGTTGGCCACCAGCAGTGCGGCGACGTGGACGCTCATGTCGCCACTGGCCGACAGCGCTTTGTAGGCCGGCAGCACGCCGACGGTTTTTTCGGTAGGTTTGAGGGCGAAAACGGCCTCGCCCGGTGCAGCGTTGGCGGCAGGGTCCATCCATGCGGTGATGCCGAGGCTGTTGTTGAAACGCACGGCGGATTTGGCAGCCTTGAGCATGTCGGCCGGGCTTGGCACCGGCATTTTCGAGGCGACCCGATCCCAACCGGCATCGACCACAAAGCCATTGGGCTCGCCGTTGGCCAGTTTGCCAATGGTGTCTTTTTCCGCGTCGGGCAGGGTTTTCAGCAGCGCGGCGTCGATCCCGGCGCGCTTGAGCATGATGTTGTTGGCCCACGCGGTGTGGTGGTCGCTGCCGATGAACACCACTGGCACGTTGGCCCATTCGCCCTGGTTGAAGGTCTTGCCCAACGCTTCGGCCTGCGCCCAATAGGCCGAACTCATGCCGGCAATGCTCAGCACGTCACCGTGTCTGGCCTTGCCGTCTTCACGCCAGTCGCGCAGACGCTTTTGCAGTTCATCAAGGGCGACAACTTCGTCTTCCATGTTGGCCGAGACCATTTCCAGGCCGCCGAAAATCGCGTGGGAGTGGCTGTCGATCAAGCCGGGCATCAGGGTCTTGCCACCCAGATCGATCACCTGCGTGCCGGGTTCGATCAGCGCCTTGATCTGCGCATCAGTACCGACTTTCAGCACTTTGCCGTTTTCCACTGCCAGTGCCTGGACCTTCGGCTGTGAGCGGTCGGCGGTGAAAATCTTGCCGTTGACCAGCACCAGATCGGTGGCGGCCATGGCTTCCATCGAGGCAAAACTTACAGCGGTTACCAACAGACTCGGGATGAATCTTTTCATTGAAGATTTCCTTGTTATTGCGTCTGATGGCCAGATTAGTGGCTGACATCGGCCGACAGAACGCCTTCCTCACGAAAAACGTTTTTGCCTGAATGGAAAAAGCATGGACAAGTTGGGTGCACTGAAAATGTTCGTGGTCACCGCGCAACTCTGCAGTTTCAGCCGCGCGGCCGAGCAACTGGGCAAGACCCCGTCGGCCCTGACCAAAGCGGTCAATCACCTGGAGTCGGAACTCGGTGCGCGGCTGTTCGAGCGCAGTACGCGGCGGATTCTGCTGACCGAAATCGGCCGCGTGTACCTGGAAACCGCACGGCTGGTGTTGCAGCGGCTGGAGGAGGCCGGCGAGGAAATCGAGCAGTTGCAGCACGGTCTGCGCGGCAGCCTGAAAATCACCGCACCGCTGGCTTACGGGCGGGCGTTTCTCGATCAGGTGTGCGACGGTTTTTTGCAGCAATACCCGCAGATCAGCCTGCAAGTGGACCTGTGTGATGCGTTCGTCAATCTGCTGGAAAGCGGCTACGACCTGGCCTTGCGCGAGGGCCACGATGACTTGCCGGGGCTGATCGCCCGGGTGGTCGGCAGCAATCGTCTGGCGTTGTGCGGCAGCCCCGACTATCTGGCGCGCAAGGGTTTGCCGGTGACTCCGCAAACCCTTGAACAGCATGAGTGGCTGCTGTATCAGCATCCGTTGCTCAGCCGCGAGTTCTGGTGGGCCGAACGCGACGGCCAGCGCCTGAGCCTGGCGCAGCCGACGGCGCCGCGGTTGCGCAGCGACAATTACGACCTGCTGCTGGCCAGCGCTCTGGCCGGGCGCGGCTTGTTGCACACGCCGTTGTGGAGCGCCGCGCCGTACATTGCCGACGGGCGTCTGATGCGGGTCATGGCTGATTATGAAATCGACCCGGACACCTTCGGCCCGCACATTCTGGCGGTCTACCCGAGCCATCGACGGGCCACGGCCAAGGTTGTTGCCTTCATCGATTACATCGCCGAATTCCTCGCCGAACGCGGCCTTGGCTAACACCCCCGCACTGATCGTTCCCACGCTCCGGCGTGGGAATGCAGCCCGTGACGCTCCGCGTCACTGGACGCAGAGCGTCCCTAGAGGCATTCCCACGCAGAGCGTGGGGACGATCAATCTCGGGGTTTCTTGCCGAGCGTGGGTTGAGCTGACTGGCGGTCATTGCCAGCAAAAACGTGAAAGAGTACAAATGTACTCCATGACCAATCTGACTCCCCGCCGTACCGCCATCCTGACCTTTATCCGCGAACGCATCGCCGAACACGGTCAGCCCCCAAGCCTCGCTGAAATCAGCGAGGCTTTTGGTTTTGCCTCGCGCAGCGTGGCGCGCAAGCATGTGCTGGCGCTCACTGAAGCCGGGTTTATCGAGGTCAATCCGCATCAGGCCCGGGGCATTCGCCTGCTCGGGCAACCGGCGCGCCCGGAGCTGCTGGATGTTCCCGTGCTCGGCCGGGTCGCCGCCGGTGCGCCGATCGGCGCCGATGCCGACATCCATAGCCGCTTGATGCTCGATCCGGCGCTGTTCTCCCGCACCCCGGATTACCTGCTGCGGGTGCAGGGCGATTCGATGATCGAAGACGGCATTCTCGACGGTGACCTGGTCGGCGTGAAGCGCAATCCCGAGGCACTC
Source organism: Pseudomonas sp. P8_229 (assembly GCF_034008635.1). NCBI lineage: Bacteria > Pseudomonadati > Pseudomonadota > Gammaproteobacteria > Pseudomonadales > Pseudomonadaceae > Pseudomonas > Pseudomonas sp. P8_229. The sequence continues at coordinate 5,704,181 of NZ_CP125378.1, forward strand.
AACGGCCAGATCGTGGTGGCGCGGCTCGACGGCGAAGTCACCATCAAACGCTTCGAACGCGTCGGCGCTACGGTGCGCCTGCTGCCGCGCAACCCGGCGTACCAGCCGATTGTCGTGCGCGACGATCAGGACCTGGCTATCGAAGGGGTGTTCTGCGGTCTGGTGAGGCAAGGCTGATGGGCGCCGTGATTGCACTCGATACGCTGTTCAATGGCGGCCAGGTCTGGAAGGGCCGGCCTGCGCCCCCGGCGGCCAGCCCGCAACCCACCGGCCACGCCGCGCTCGATGCAGCATTGCCCAGCGGTGGCTGGCCGGAAGCGGCGCTGAGCGAAATTCTGCTGGCTGGCCCCGGGGTTGGTGAACTGCAATTGGTTTGGCCGACGCTGGCGCGGTTGTCGGCGGCGGGCGAGCGCATCGTGCTGGTGGCGCCACCGTTCGTGCCGTACCCGCAAGCGTGGGAGAACGCCGGGATCGATCTGCGTCGGTTGTCGGTGATTCAGGCCAGTGAACGCGATGCCTTATGGGCGGCGGAACAATGCCTGCGTTCGGGCAGTTGCGGCGCAGTGCTGTGCTGGCCACACAAGGCCGATGACCGCGCGTTGCGGCGCTTGCAGGTGGCCGCGGAAACCGGCCAGACCCTGGCCTTTGCCTGGCGCCCGTTGAGCGAGGCGGTCAACCCGTCGCCGGCGGCGCTACGGATTGCCATCGACGCCAAACCTGCCCAGTTGCGCGTACTCAAATGCCGCGGCGGACTGGCGCGTACGGCGCCGATTGCGTTTGCCGTGGGGCACTGAGGTCGTCATGCGCTGGGTCTGCATTCTGTTTCCGCAATTGGCGCTCGACGCGGTGCTGCGTCAGCGTCCCGATCCCGATGAACCGTTGGTGCTGCTCAGCGGCCCGGCCCAGCGCCGGGTGCTGCAAGCGGTGAATGCGCCGGCGCGTCAGCTCGGCCTGCGCGCCGGCCAGTCGATGACCGCCGCGCAGGCCTTGAGCAAAGGTTTTGCCACCGCCGACTACGACCTCGCCGAGGTCGAGCACTGGCAGCAGTTTCTGGCGGCGTGGGCCTATCGTTTCAGCGCGCAGGTCAGCGTGCATTACCCGCGTACCGTGGTGTTCGAGATCGAGTCCAGCCTGGGCCTGTTCGGTTCCTGGGCGCAGTTCGAAGCGCGGCTGCGCAAGGAGCTGACCGAGCTGGGCTTTCGCCATCGCATCGTCGCCGCACCGAATCCGGTGGCAGCGCGCGTGCTGGCCAACGCCTACGATGGCCTGGTGGTGCCCGACGGTGAAGCCTTGCAGCATCACCTCGGGCAGTTACCCGTCGACCGTGTCGGGCTGGAACCGCCAGTCGCCACGGCGCTGGCGCGCATGGGCCTGCGCAATCTGAGCCAGGTGCAGAGTCTGCCGCGTCAGGCCCTGGCTCGGCGTTTTGAAGCATCGATGCTCAAACACCTCGACACCCTGTTCGGCGCGCGCCCGCTGGCCTTGGCGTTCTATCTGCCGCCGGACCGTTTTGATGTGCGCATCGAACTCAATTTCGACGTGCAATCCCATCAGGCGCTGCTGTTCCCGTTGCGCCGGTTGACCGGTGACCTGTCGGCGTTCCTTTGCGGACGCGACAGCGGCGTGCAGCGTTTTGATCTGCACCTGGAACATGCGGGGTTGCCGGACACGCCGATCAAGGTCGGCCTGCTCAGCGCCGAGCGCGATCCGGCGATGCTCTTCGAACTGGCCCGGGGTCGGCTGGAGCAGGTGCAGGTCGAAGCGCCGGTGCGCGGTTTTCGCTTGCGTGCCGAAGATCTGCCGAGTTTCGTGCCGCAGTTTCAGGAACTGTTCGATGAGCGTCCGCAACAGACCTTGCCCTGGGAGCAGTTGCGCGAACGCCTGCGCGCACGGCTCGGCGACGACGCGGTGCAGGGCCTGCGTTTCCAGGCTGACCATCGCCCGGAATGCGCCTGGCAGAACGGCGTCGACAAGCAGCGCTGCAGCGGGTTGCCGAGCGTTCAGCGCCCGGGCTGGCTGCTCGGCGAACCGCAGAGCGTGGCCGAAGGTTCGGCGCGGATCCTCATGGGCCCGGAACGCATCGAGTCCGGCTGGTGGGACGGTGACGACGTGCGCCGCGATTACTACCTGATCCAGAACCGCGCCGGTCAGCAGGGCTGGGCCTATCGGGCCGTGGGCGAGGGCGGTCCGTTATGGCTGCAGGGCTGGTTTGCATGAACCACGGCTATGCCGAGCTGCACTGCCTGTCGAACTTCAGTTTCCAGCGCGGAGCCTCCAGTGCCCTTGAGCTGTTCCAGCGGGCGAAAAAGCACGGTTACCAGGCGCTGGCGATCACCGACGAGTGCACGCTGGCCGGGATTGTCCGCGCCTGGCAGGCGGCGAAATCGGTAGAATTGCCGCTGATCATTGGCAGCGAAATGCGCATCGACAACGGCCCGAAACTGCTGTTGCTGGTGGAAAATCTGGCGGGGTATCAGGCCTTGTGCGGCTTGATCACCCAAGCCCGGCGGCGTACGCAGAAAGGCCAGTACCAGGTGCTGCGCGAGGATTTCCGCGAGCCGCTGCCGGGGTTGCTTACGGTGTGGGTGCCGGACACCGTGGATGATGTCGAGGAGGGCCGCTGGCTGAAACAGACCTTCGGCGAGCGTCTGTTTCTGGCGGTGCAACTGCATCGCGGGCAAGACGATCAGCGCCGGTTGGCGGCACTGCTGAGTCTGGCGGATCAGCTGCAGATTGCCGCCGTGGCCAGCGGCGACGTGCACATGCACGCCCGTGGCCGGCGAGCCTTGCAGGACACCATGACCGCGATCCGTCATCACGTCCCGGTGGCCGAGGCGGGGTTGCGCCTGCACCCCAACGGCGAGCGCCATCTGCGCAGTCTCGAGGTGTTGCGCGAGTTGTATCCGCAAGCGTTACTCGACGCCTCGGTGCAACTGGCCCGGCGCTGCACCTTCGATCTGAGCGAGTTGCGCTATCAGTATCCGAAAGAACTGGTGCCGCAGGGGCATACCGGCAGTTCCTGGTTGCGCCAGTTGACTGAAGAAGGCATCGCCTGGCGCTGGCCGCAAGGGCCTCAGGCCAAAGTGTTGAAGCAGATCAATGACGAGCTGAAACTGATCGCCGAGCTCGGCTACGAAAGCTACTTCCTCACCGTGCATGACGTGGTGCGTTTTGCCCGCGAGCAACAGATTCTCTGTCAGGGCCGGGGTTCGGCGGCCAACTCGGCGGTGTGTTTTGCCTTGGGTATCACCGAGATCGACCCGGATCGCACCACGCTGCTGTTCGAGCGTTTCATGTCGAAAGAGCGCAACGAGCCGCCGGACATCGATGTCGACTTCGAACACGAGCGCCGCGAAGAAGTCCTGCAATACGTGTTCCGTCGTTATGGTCGTCGTCGCGCAGCGCTGACGGCGGTGGTCAGCACCTACCACGCCGCCGGTGCGGTGCGCGATGTGGCCAAGGCCTTGGGCTTGCCGCCGGACCAGATCAATGCGCTGGCCGATTGCTGCGGTCACTGGAGCGATGAAACCCCGCCGCTGGCGCGCTTGCTCGAAGGCGGATTTGACCCTGACAGCCCGGTGCTGCGTCGGGTGCTGAGCCTGACCGGGCAACTGATCGGCTTCCCCCGGCACTTGTCGCAGCACCCCGGCGGTTTCGTGATTTCCGAGCAGCCGCTGGATACGCTGGTGCCGGTGGAAAACGCCGCCATGGCCGAGCGCACGATCATTCAGTGGGACAAGGACGACCTCGATGCGGTCGGCTTGCTCAAGGTCGATATCCTCGCCCTCGGCATGCTCAGCGCGATCCGCCGTTGCTTCGACCTGCTGCGCCGTCATCGCCATCTGGATCTGAGCCTGGCGACGATTCCACCCGAGGACCAACCGACCTACGAAATGATCAGTCGCGCCGATACCATCGGCGTGTTCCAGATCGAGTCCCGGGCGCAGATGTCGATGCTGCCGCGCCTGCGCCCGGCGAATTTCTACGATCTGGTGATCGAAGTGGCGATCGTCCGCCCCGGGCCGATTCAGGGCGGCATGGTTCATCCGTACCTGCGCCGCCGGAACAAGGAAGAAAAGGAAACCTATCCATCGCCGGAGCTGGAGGTGGTGCTTAAACGTACCCTCGGCGTGCCGCTGTTTCAGGAACAGGTGATGCAGATCGCCATCGTCGCCGCCGACTACAGCCCCGGCGAGGCCGATCAGTTGCGTCGCTCGATGGCCGCGTGGAAACGCCATGGAGGACTGGAGCCGCACAAGGAGCGTCTCGCCGCTGGCATGGAGAAAAACGGCTACACCCCGGAATTCGCCGCGCAGATCTTCGAGCAGATCAAGGGCTTTGGCAGTTACGGGTTTCCCGAATCCCACGCCGCCAGTTTCGCCTTGCTGACCTACGCCAGTTGCTGGCTCAAGTGTCACGAGCCGGCAGCGTTCGCCTGTGCGCTGATCAACAGCTGGCCGATGGGCTTCTACAGCCCGGATCAGATCCTTCAGGACGCGCGCCGCCATCAATTGCAGATCCGTCCGGTGGACGTGCGCGCCAGTGACTGGGATTGCAGCCTGGAACCGATCAGCGGCACGCAACCGGCGATCCGCATGGGCCTGCGGATGATCAAGGGCTTTCGCGAGGACGATGCCCGGCGCATCGAAGCGGCGCGGGCGCGCGGGGCGTTTGCCGATATCGCCGACCTGGGCGAACGGGCCGCGCTCGACAGTCGGGCCCAGGCGTTGCTCGCCGATTCCGGGGCGTTGCGCGGGATGGCCGGGCATCGGCATCGCGCGCGCTGGGAAGTGGCCGGGGTGCAGAAACAACTGGGCCTGTTTGCCGGGTTGCCGAGTCAGGAAGAGCCCGATGTGCTGCTACCCAAACCCAGTGTCGGTGAGGACCTGCAGGCCGATTACGCGACGCTTGGCACCACGCTGGGGCCGCATCCGTTGGCGCTGCTGCGGGGCGCACTCAAGGCCCTGCGCTGTCGCAGCTCGCAGGAGTTGCTGGATGTCGACCACGGCCGGCCGGTGAGCATCGCCGGGCTGGTCACCGGCCGGCAACGACCGGGCACCGCCAGCGGCGTGACCTTCGTCACTCTGGAAGACGAGTTCGGCAACGTCAACGTGGTGGTCTGGCGCGATCTGGCCGAGCGTCAGCGCCAGGTGCTGGTCGGTTCGCAACTGCTCAAGGTCGATGGCCGCTGGGAGCGCGAAGGCGAAGTCCGGCACCTGATCGCCGGGCGGTTGAGCGACCTGAGCCCGCTGCTCGACGGCATCCGTGTGCAGAGCCGCGATTTTCATTAGCGCGCTGATCCCCTGTGGGAGCGGGCTTGCTCGCGAAGACGGTGTATCAGCCGACATCCCTATTGACTGACCCACCGCTTTCGCGAGCAAGCCCGCTCCCACAATTGATTTGTGTGCGGATCAAAACAGCCAATTCCCTGGCGTCAAAAAGTCCTGTCATGAATGATGGCACTTTGTCATAATGCCGCCCCTTTTTCCGCTCCCCACCGCGTTGCCGTGCCGGGACACACCGTTTTTTCAGAAGGAATGCACAGTGAGAATGATCTCCCGGATGTTGGTCTCAGGCGTTGCGATTGCCGTGCTCGGCACACTCGCAGGCTCCCTTGCCGGCTGCGCCACCGAAAGCTCCCGCGCGCTGCCGGTGGCCAAGGTCGAGAGCGCCACTCAGGTCTGGACCGGCGTTCGCGTGCCAATGGCGGTGGGCAAGTTCGATAACCGCTCCAGCTACATGCGCGGGATCTTCTCCGACGGCGTCGATCGTCTCGGCGGCCAGGCCAAGACCATCCTGATCACCCACTTGCAGCAGACCAACCGCTTCAGCGTACTGGATCGCGACAATATGGGCGAGATCCAGCAGGAAGCGGCGATCAAGGGCCAGGCTCAACGCCTGAAAGGCGCCGATTACGTGGTCACCGGTGACGTCACCGAGTTCGGCCGCAAGGAAACCGGCGACCATCAACTGTTCGGCATTCTCGGCCGTGGCAAGACCCAGGTCGCCTACGCCAAGGTCAACCTGAACATCGTCAACATCAGCACCTCCGAAGTGGTGTATTCGACCCAGGGCGCCGGCGAATACGCCTTGTCCAACCGCGAAATCATCGGCTTCGGCGGCACCGCTGCGTACGACTCCACCCTCAACGGCAAAGTCCTCGATCTGGCCATGCGCGAGGCGATCAACCGCCTGGTTGATGGCATGAACGCCGGTGCCTGGAAACCGGGTAACTGATCGCTGTTCATTGCAAGGAGCAATACCCCATGAATTTGACTTTGTCGCGGTCGCTGCTGGCCCTGACGCTGGCCGCCAGCGCCTTGCTGGCCGGTTGCAGCAGCCCGAAAACCCTGTACCAGTGGGAAGACTACCAACCGCAGGTCTACGAATACTTCAAAGGCGAAGAGCCGAAGGAAGCCCAGGCCGAAGTGCTGGAGCGCGACCTGCAGAAGATCCGCTCCACCGGCAAGGCCGTGCCGCCGGGCTACCACGCGCACCTCGGTCTGCTGTACCTGAGCATGGGCAAGGACGACCAGATGGTGCAGCAATTTCGCACCGAGAAAGCGCTGTTCCCCGAGTCCGGCCCATACATGGATTTTCTGCTTAAAAACGCCAAGACCGGAGACGCCAAATGATCTCGCGCACCCTGAAACTGCTGGCCGCCGGTTTGGCCCTGACCGTGCTCGGTGGCTGCGTCGCGCCGAAAACCGTCGACTATTCAGCGTACAAACAGGCACGTCCGAAGACCATTCTGGTACTGCCGCCGCTGAACACTTCGCCCGACGTGAAAGCCTCGTACAGCCTGTTGTCGCAAGTGACGTTTCCGCTGGCCGAGGCCGGTTACTACGTACTGCCGATCGCTCTGGTGGACGAAACCTTCCGCCAGAACGGCCTGACCACGCCGGATGACATCCATCAGGCGCCGGCCAACAAGCTCAAGGAAATCTTCGGCGCCGACGCTGCGCTGTACATCACCGTGACCGAGTACGGTACGCGGTACATGGTCATCAGCAGCGAAACTGCTGTGACCGCCACCGCCAAACTGGTGGACCTGAAATCCGGCACCACGCTGTGGACCGGTTCGGCACGGGCGTCGAGCGAAGAGGGTGGCAACAACAGTGGTGGCGGCCTCGTCGGCATGCTGATCAGCGCCGCGGTGAAGCAGGTGATCAACAGTTCGACCGATGCCGGTTACCCGATGGCCGGTGTGGCGAGCAATCGTCTGCTGTCGGCCGGTCAGCACGCCGGCCTGTTGTATGGCCCGCGTTCGCCGAAGTACGGCACTGACTGAAAATTACCGGCACACCCACAGGGGGAATGTGTTGGGCTGTTGATTTATTTGGGGGGCGGGCAAAACCGCTCGCCCCTCTATCGAAAAAGTCCCCGGCCCACCAGCCCCCGCGAACCTCTCGCTGCCTCAATCCCATTCAACTTGCGATCCAGACCCTGCATCTCGACGCCGAAGGCGATATTCTGCGCCACACTTATGTGCGCAAACGGCGCATCACTCTGGAACACCGTGTGCGCCGGAGGCTAAAGGAGTGTTCGAATGACCGAGAAGAAACCGGAAACCACGGTCGACCGCGTCTACCAAGGGGTTTACCAGGCGATCTGCAAGCGTTCGCTGCGGCCGGGAATGAAGCTGGGCGAGGCCTCGCTGGCCGAACTGTTCAATGTCAGCCGCACGTCGGTGCGCGCCGCGCTCAAGCAACTGGAGGCCGAAGGACTGGTTACCACCGAGCCTAACAAGGGCGCATCGGTGTCGCTGCCGAGCAACGAAGAGATCCGTTCGCTGTTCGAAACCCGGCGCCTGATCGAGATCGGTATCGTCACTGAACTGTGCCGCCGCAAGGACACTGCAGCGATGCAGGACTTGCGCGAGCACCTGCTGCTCGAAGACGAAGCCCACGCAGCGGGCGACCACGAGCGGCTGATCCATCTGCTCGGCGAGTTTCACATCAAACTGGCGCGCAGCCTGAACAATCCGGTGCTGCTCGACTGGTTCCAGAAGCTGATTTCCCGTGCCTCGCTGTATATCGCCGCGCTGGATGACGACAGCCATGAAGCCTGTCGCGACAACGAACATCTGCGCCTGATCGAGCATATTGAAGCGGGCAACCAGAGCGCCGCCATCGAACTGACCTGCACGCATTTGAACGGTATCGAAAAGGCGATTCTGGACGTCGCCGCGAAGATGAAAACTGGCTACCATCCGCTCAAACACCTGATCGGCGTTTAAACCGGAACCGGATGTGAAGTCGGCTATACCTCTAATGAAACCAATGCGGCCGACGGCGCTCGAAACAGACGGGCGTTGCGGCGTTTTGGCGTCGCGATGTATCGGGCAAACACCACAGGACACCGAGTCAATCGATGCAGTTTTTATCCGATAGCCACGGTTGTGACGGCTGGAAGGGCGAGATGGCCGGGCGCATTTGTGCGTTCAACTGGCGCCAGACCGAACTCGGCCCGCTCGACACCTGGCCTGCCAGTCTGTGCAGCGCCGTGCAATTGATGCTGGCCTCACCGTTGCCGATGGTCATGCTCTGGGGCCGCGCCGGGTACATGATCTACAACGACGCCTACTCGCAGTTTGCCGGTGGCCGCCATCCGTATCTGTTGGGCGTGCCGGTGGAGTTAGGCTGGCCGGAAGTCGCCGAATTCAACCGGCACGTGGTCGACACCTGCCTGGCGGGCGGCACCTTGTCCTACCGCAACAAGGAGTTGGTGCTGTTGCGCGATGGCGTGCCCGAAGATGTCTGGATGGATTTGTATTACAGCCCGGTCGGCAACGATGACGGCGTGCCGTCCGGGGTGATGGCGATGGTGGTCGAGACCACCGAATTCATGCGCTCCGAACGCCTGCGCCAGGCCGCTGAAGATGCCTATCGGGCCGACAACGAGCGGGTGCGTCTGGCGCTGAATGCCGGGGCCTTGCTCGGCTCGTTTGTCTGGGACGTGAAGAACAATGTGCTTTCCGCCGACGAGCGTTTCGCCCGGACCTTTTCCTATCCGCCGGATCAGGACCTGAGCAACCTGCCGCAGTCCTTCACCGAATCGCGGATTCACCCGGATGACCTGGCGTGGGTGCAGGATCGGGTCAATCATTCGCTGCAGACCGGCGAGCCGTACAACGCCGAATACCGCGTGCGGCGCGCGGACGGCAGCTATCTGTGGGTGCTCGCCAGCGGCGCGTGCGAGTTCGATGAGCACGGTGCGCCGTTTCGTTTTCCCGGGGTGTTGATCGACATTCATGAGCGCAAGAACGCCGAAGAATCCCTGCTCAAATTCACCCGAAACCTTGAACAGCGGGTGGCCGATGAAGTGAATGCACGGCTGGCCGCCGAAGAGCAGTTGCGCCAGTCGCAGAAGCTCGAAGCCATTGGCGGACTCACCGGCGGTGTGGCCCACGACTTCAACAACCTGCTGCAGGTGATCGCCGGCAACCTGCATTTGCTGGCGCGGCATGAGCCGGGCAATGCCAATGTGCAGCGTCGGGTCAGCGCCTCGCTGGCGGCGGTCGAGCGCGGCGCCAAGCTGTCGTCGCAATTGCTCGCGTTCGCCCGGCGTCAGCCGCTATCGCCGGCGGTGTGCGATCCGCGACAGATCTTCGACGGCGTCGGTGAATTGCTGCAGCGCGCGCTGGGTGAAACCATTCAGATCGACGTGCAACTGCCGCAAGAACCGTGGCACATCAACGTCGATCGCAATCAGCTGGAAAACGCCATTCTCAACCTGGCGATCAACGCCCGGGATGCGATGAAGGGCGAGGGCACGATTGTCCTCAGCGCGCTCAACACGCGGCTGGACAGCACCTTTTGCGCCGGCAAAGGCATCGTCGCCGGTGATTTCGTACGGGTGGTGGTCAGCGACACCGGCGCAGGCATTCCCGCGCAAATGCTCGAACAGGTGTTCGAGCCGTTCTTCACCACCAAGGCCGATGGACAGGGCACCGGGCTCGGTTTGAGCATGGTGTTCGGCTTCGTCAAACAAAGCGGCGGGCACGTCGAGATCGACAGCACCGTGGGCGAGGGCACGCGCGTGCAGTTGTATTTTCCACGTAGCCTGCGCCCGGTCCTCGCTGAGACGCCGAGTATCGGCAAGCAGCAGGGCGGCGGCCACGAGACCATTCTGGTGGTCGAAGACAACGACGCGGTACGCGCCTCGGCTGTGGAGTTGCTGCGCGAAGAAGGCTACCGCGTGCTGACCGCCGGCAATGGCGACGTGGCGATGCAGATGCTGCTGGAAGGTGCCGAAGTCGATCTGATTTTCACCGATGTGGTGATGCCGGGGTTGATCAAGAGTTCCGATCTGGCGGCATGGGCCAAGGTCCAGGCGCCTCCGGTAGCGGTGCTGTTCACCTCCGGCCACACCCGCGACATCATTTCGCGCAACCACCAACTGAGCCCTGATACGCATTTGCTCGGTAAACCGTATAGCCCGGAGGCGTTGCTGCAGATGATACGGTCGGTGCTGAGTGCGTGATCACCTATGGCAGAGGATTGTCTGTGGCGAGGGGATTCATCCCCGATGGAGTGCGCAGCGCTCCCCTGCATTTTTCCAGCTCCCATGGCATTTGCAGTGGCTGCGGCGGCTGCGCCGCCGATCGGGGATAAATCCCCTCACTACAGGGTTCAGCTTCGCCCCTAATTTTTTCTGCAGGGACAGCCAATGACTTCCAAACGCACCTCCAAGGCACCCGCCGGCATGGTTCGGGTGCGTGGCGCCCGTGAACACAACCTGAAGAACGTCGACGTCGACATTCCTCGCGATGCGCTGGTGGTGTTCACCGGGGTGTCCGGTTCGGGCAAGTCGTCGCTGGCGTTCTCGACCCTGTACGCCGAGGCCCAACGGCGCTATTTCGAATCGGTGGCGCCGTATGCGCGGCGGCTGATCGATCAGGTTGGCGTGCCGGATGTCGACTCCATCGAAGGCCTGCCGCCGGCCGTGGCCCTGCAACAGCAACGGGGCACGCCGAGCACGCGTTCCTCGGTGGGCAGCGTGACCACGTTGTCGAGCCTGATCCGCATGCTCTATTCGCGCGCCGGCAGTTATCCGCCGGGACAGGCAATGCTGTACGCCGAGGATTTTTCGCCGAACACGCCGCAAGGCGCCTGCCCTGAGTGTCACGGCCTCGGACGGGTCTATGAGGTGACCGAAGCGCTGATGGTGCCCGATCCGAACCTGACTATTCGCCAACGCGCCGTGGCCTCCTGGCCGCTGGCGTGGCAGGGGCAGAACCTGCGTGACATCCTGGTGACCATGGGCATCGACGTCGACATCCCCTGGAAGAAACTGCCGAAAAAACAGCGCGACTGGATTTTGTTCACCGAACAAACCCCGACCGTGCCGGTGTACGCCGGGCTGACCCCGGAAGAAACCCGGGTCGCCCTCAAGCGCAACCTGGAGCCGAGTTATCAGGGCACCTTCACCGGCGCCCGGCGGTACATCCTGCACACCTTCACTCATTCGCAAAGTGCGCTGATGAAGAAGCGTGTTTCACAGTTCATGCTCGGCAGCCCGTGCCCGTTGTGTGACGGCAAGCGCCTCAAGCGCGAGGCGTTGTCGGTGACTTTTGCCGGTTACGACATTGGCGAGTTGTCGCAGATGCCGTTGCTGCAAATGGCCGAAGTATTGAAACCCGTGGCTGCGGCGACGTATCTGGAGCACGCCGAAGAAACCGGCGAAACCCTGAGCCATGCGCAAACCCGCGAGGCTCGCCAGCAACGCGTCGCCCACGGTGCCAGCGGCCACGCCAGCGCGCCAGATGTGCGCCATACGCCAAACCTGTCGCTGGAAAAACGTCTGGCGGCGCAGCGCATTGCCGAGGACTTGCTGGAGCGGGTCAGCACCCTGACTGACCTGGGCCTGGGTTATCTGGCGCTGGAGCGCAGCACGCCGACACTGTCGTCCGGCGAGCTGCAGCGTTTGCGGCTGGCAACGCAATTGGGCTCGCAACTGTTCGGCGTGATCTACGTGCTCGACGAACCGTCCGCCGGCCTGCATCCGGCCGATGGCGAAGCGTTGTTCGAGGCCTTGCAGCGGCTGAAGGCCGACGGTAATACGCTGTTTGTGGTCGAGCATGATCTGCAAACCATGCGCCGCGCCGACTGGCTGATCGATGTCGGGCCGGCGGCGGGCGAGAAGGGTGGCCGGGTGCTGTACAGCGGTCCGCCGGCAGGGCTGGCCGAGATCGACGAATCGCAGACCCGGGCCTATCTGTTTGCCGAAGCCCGAGACACTTCGCGCACTGCACGCAAGCCGAGCGGCTGGCTGAAACTTGAGGGCATCAGCCGCAATAACCTGAACCACCTCAGCGCCGAGTTTCCCTTGGGCTGCTTCACCTCGGTGACCGGGGTTTCCGGCTCCGGCAAATCAAGCCTGATCAGTCAGGCGCTGCTGGAACTGGTAGGCGCGCAGTTGGGGCGTCCAGTGGTTGAGCAGGAGTCGGAAGAACTCAGCCTCGAAGACGATGCGCCGCAGGTCAGCAGCGGCCAGGTGACGGCGGGGCTGGAGTCGATCAAGCGGCTGGTGCAGGTCGATCAGAAACCGATTGGCCGCACACCGCGTTCGAATCTGGCGACCTACACCGGTTTGTTCGACAACGTGCGCAAACTGTTCGCCGCCACCCCCCAGGCGCGGGCGGCGGGGTACGACGCCGGGCAGTTCTCCTTCAACGTCGCCAAGGGCCGTTGCCCGACCTGCGAAGGCGAGGGTTTTGTCAGTGTTGAATTGCTGTTCATGCCGAGCGTGTACGCGCCGTGCCCGACTTGCCATGGCGCGCGGTACAACCCGCAGACGTTGGCGATTCGGTGGCAAGGCTTGAGCATCGCGCAGGTGTTGCAACTGACGGTGGATGAGGCGGTTGAGGTGTTCGCCGAACAGCCGGGGATTCGTCGTTCGCTGGAGGTGCTGCGTGACATCGGCCTCGGTTATCTACGGCTCGGGCAACCGGCCACCGAGCTGTCCGGTGGCGAGGCGCAGCGCATCAAACTGGCCACCGAGCTGCAACGCAATCAGCGTGGTGCGACCTTGTACGTGCTGGACGAACCGACCACCGGATTGCACCCGCGAGACGTCGATCGGCTGCTGGAGCAACTGGATAATCTGGTCACGGCAGGGCACACAGTGATCGTCGTCGAGCATGAAATGCGCGTGGTGGCGCAGAGCGACTGGGTGATCGACATTGGCCCAGGCGCTGGGGATCAGGGTGGCAGGATTGTCGCGGCCGGCACGCCGCAGAAAATCGCCGCGAGCAAGAAGAGCCGGACTGCGCCGTTTCTGGCCCGGGCCTTGAGCCGATAACTGCGGCGCCCCGGCCGGCCCCTTCGCGAGGAGGCTCGCTCCCACAGGGTTCTCGGTGGATACACGCAACCCCCTGTAGGAGTGAGCCTGCTGGCGATAGCGGCGTGTCAGCCAAGAATGAATGATCTGACCTGACACCATCGCGAGCCGGCTCACTCCTACGGGGTTTTGCGGTCTACTCATCTGATGAATGCGACCCTTTTGTGCGCTGTTATTTGCTCGGGTGTTTGGCCTGCAGTTCTTTGGCAGCGGTCAGGTGTTTTTCCAGCGCCGGGAGCATTTTCTGCGCAAAGGCTTTCAGCTCCGTGGCGCCTTTGACCTGGTCGTCGGTGACGGTGTTGGCTTCTTTCTTGAACAGTTCGATGGTCTCTTCGTGGGCCTTGACCTGGTTGTTGGCGTAGGCCGCGTCGAAGGACTCATCGCGCAGGTCGAGGATCTTTTCCTTGGCCTGCTTGACCAGGGTGGTGGTGTCCGGGACTTTGATGTCATTGGCCTTGGCAATGCCGGCCAGCTCATCGTTGGCCTTGCCGTGGTCGGTGATCATCATGTTGGCGAATGCCTTGATGTCGGCCGACTGGCTTTTTTCCAGGGCGAGGCGACTGGTCTCGATCTCCGAGATGCCACCGGCTGCGGCGTTGTCGACGAAATTGTTCGAGGTGGCCGCGAAGGCACTGCCCATGCCGCTGCTCAAAGCGACAGCCAACATGAGATGACGCAGGTTGAATCCGTCCATTGGTGTATCTCCACACAGGTTTTTGTTGACGTTATTCAATGGAGGGAACGGAGCAGGCAAAGGTTTGATCGCGTTTACGACAGGGCGACGAACGGCCACCGCTGGTCTGACAGGTGGTCGACAGAACGGCTCAACCAAGGCCATTCTGATACTGGCTGACGCAATCGGTCGCGTCGGCTGCCGATCAACTGACGGAGGTGTTCCATGCCGGTGACCCATGACCTGTACCAGGACTTGAAACTTACGAAGGAAGAGATCCAGCAAAAACGCACCGAGGATCCATTTCTGGACGCACTGATCAACAAGTATTCCCAGGCGGACGCCGAAGTAGTCAAGGCCGAGACGGCGACCTCGGATGCGCCCAGTGATGACACACTGAAGAAACTCAAAGAGAAGCGCTTGCAGGTCAAAGACAAGATCGTTGCGCAGTTGCAGGCTCGATCCTGACCGTCAGTCGCGCCACCGACCCTTGGTGGTAACGCGACGGGAACGACAGTCACCAATGGCACCTCGAATGTTCAGAGTCTTCATTACGCGACTCTTTGCGAGGTGCCTTATGAACAAACCCAGATTCCCCAGTGAAGAGCAGGGCGCATTCGACCCGGTTCCGACGCATCCGGAACCCAACAGCCCGGCGCACACCTCGACTCATCCCGAGGAGCCGGAGGAGGATCTTCCTGAAGACGAAGATCCCGACAAGTTCGACAGGTCGGGTAACTGACAGATTGCCTTCGCGAGCAAGCCCGCTCCCACAGGGGATTGCATTTCAACTGTGGGAACGGACTTGCTCGCGAAGAGGCCAGTACAGTCGAAATCATTTTCGCCTGACACACCGCTTTCGCGAGCAAGTTCGCTCCCACATTTGCCAAGCATCACTTCAACGCAGCAGCCAACGGTAACCGCGCCATGTGCGTGGCCTTCAACGACCCCAAATACAACCAGTCTCCATACTCGCGCGCCGTGGTGATCGGGAAGTAATTGCCGCTGCTGGCATCCTGCAGATTGGCGATCACCTTGCCCTGCAGATCCAGTCCCAGCACAAACCCGCGCTTCTCCACCGGTTTAGGCAAGACGGTCAGTGCCCGCACGATCATCTTGCGCACCAGCGGATGCCCGGCGGTGCCATCGAGCAAGGCGCTGCGCGGAGCGTAGAGCGCGACCCAGAAGCGGTTGCTGCCATTGAACGCGAGGTTG